>JAZKZY010000155.1:0-25451 GCA_045612895.1 Candidatus Scatosoma sp.
AGTGGTGAAATTCCCCGGCTGTGTATTCATTGAATTATCGAGCGCACCCGCGCAAGGCGACAAGCTCACGATTGGCGGTATCTTCTACAACGAAGAACTTATGGTGAAATACGTTATTCCCGAAACCACCCTTTATTGGGACGAAGTGGAATGGGACGTAGTAGATTCCTCCACGTATGAAGTGAAAGAGCTTGGCGAATTGTTGGTTGCTTCTCCCAGTGCAGGGGCAAGTGCAAAAGCAACGCAGTTGTATTTGAAGAAAGCAGACGGAACGGCGCTTCCTTTCCCTGATGAGGGCTGGAATACCGAATTTGCTTATCAAAGCGGTATCGGTGTTCTCTTGAACGGCGAATGGATTACCATTATTGATTTGGAAAGCACGAACAGCGGTTTGTATTTGAGCCTTAGTAATGCAGGCATAAAAGAAGGCGACGTGATTACGCTTGGCGGTACGTATAAGAGCGCGGATGTAAATGCGAAGTATATCATCACGGAAAGCTCGTTTATGTGGAATGGTACCTTCTGGGTAAACTATGTAACGAACGACCGCTTAGAAGCGTACGACATCATCACCATTCAAGATATCGGCTTGGGTGAAGAATTGACGATGGAAGGCACGGTAAGCGAAGTTACACATAGCTTTGCTCCGAGCACAGGCAACACGACGAATTCGGTTGCGGTTCGTTTCGGATACAATTGTGCAGATACAGCGTTGGCTGGCGCAAGCCTTCGTTTCCGTCTTCGCGGTTCTGCATGGCAAGGTATCACCTTTGACCTTAGAGATGGTAGAATATATATTCAACATCTCGAGTCAACGCAAAAGTATTCGTTGGAAAGCAATACCGATTACGTCATCGAAATTGGTGCAATCAGCATGAAGGACGGCAGACTTTGGGCGTACGTAATCGTAAACGATGCGATGGTATTATCGGCGATGATGGTCGATTCTCAATTCGCTACGGAAGCTTACTTTAAGGATTATACAACGACTGGCTTTACCAACCATATCAGTATTTACGCTACGGCAATCGCAAAGACGACGCTTACCGACCCCGATGGTATTAAGGTAACGTACGTTTCTTCGGCTGGTACGCATATTGAAAAGGTGAAGAAGGACAGCGAATACACGCTTGGAACAGGTAAAACGTTGAAGACCTTTATCGGTTGGGCATGTGACGGTGTATTGTATGCTCCTGGTACGGTAATTACTGTGGATAAAGCAATGAAGTTTACGGCGGTGGAAATTGACTTCACCATGCAAGATGGTGCGGCAATTCGTATCGGTACGACTGCTGAAAAATCTGGTATCCGTTTCACCAGCCAATTCAACAAAGCAGAATTTGACGCGTTGATTGGTCAATACGGTATTGAAAGCATTGCTTACGGTACGTTGATTATCCCTTATGATTATCTTGAATTAAATCAAAAGCCGAATTTGGAAGATTTTGATCCTGAAAAGGACGAAATTTTGAAGATTGAAAGCACTCCTATTGCGGCAACGGGCGAATACCTTGTATTCCGTGGCGCTATGCAAGATTTGTACGAAGGCAACTATGGTAGATTGTTCGCAGGCCGCGCGTATATGGAAATCACCTTTGCAGGCGGCGAAGTATGGACGATCTATACGGCATTCAACAGCGAAGAAAACGTACGTTCTATCCGTATCATCGCAAAAGCATTCAAGGCGGATACTAGCGAACCTAAGGATGAAAAAGACCTTCGTTACAGTGGTTTGAATGCAACGCAGCAGGCGGTTGTAGACGCTTACATCGGTTCGGCAGAAATCAACCTGATGAATTACGATGCGTATGACGCAAACGCAATGCCTATCATCGCTTGGAACTTCCCCGCGCTTGATCCTACCAACAACTACGTAAACGATGGTAATATCGCTATCGCAAACACAATGAAGGCGGCAGGTATTAAGGTAATCGGCTTGACGGGCGCAAACATTTTGTCGATGAGTACGGTTGTAAATATCGAAAAAACCCGTCAAATCATCGACTTCTTCTGGTCGCAAGGTATCGGAACGTTTGCTTTCCAAAACAATGGCGGCAACGGCCTCAACAACAACTTTGCACAGGCAGGTTATCCCGATTTCTCTGATTGTGAAGGCTTTATGGGCTTCCTTGCTTGGGACGAACCTTCCGTAGCTTCGATTGATACGATTGCTACGCAGGTAGAGGCCTTCGAAGCGGCATATGCAGGTACGGACGTAATCTTCATGGGTAACCTTCTTCCTTCGTATGCAAGCATTTTCGGTTCGCTTGATAATATTGATAAGGCCGCGTTTAAGGCATATTTGCAAAAATATTGCGACGTAGTACTTTCTAAGGTTAGCGGTACGAAATGGCTTTCGATTGACACCTATCCCATTATGGCGAATGAGTCGTTGCTGAAAACCTTCTTGTTTGATATTGGTACGTTGAAGACGACTGCTTTGGCAAACGATGCACACGCACACGTTATCTTACAATCCTATGGCTTCGTTGAAAATAATAATGATGACAAGGAAAGAATGCCTACCGAAGCGGAATTGAGAATGCAAATGTACACAGCGATGGCATTTGGTGTAGATTCCTTCTCCTGGTATGTGTATTCGCCGAATGGTCATGGCGAAAGCGATACGGCAGTAGACGTAAACGGTGCAATTGTTGATACGGATAATTACAACGCGTTGAAGAATATCAACACGGAATGGAATGCAATCAGTAAAGTGTACAGCGCATTTGAATGGAAAGGCATTATCCTCGGCGCTGGTAAAGACAATAGTTTCCTTTGGAGCAAGGATAACGATTACAAGGCGTTTGAAATGGTAAAAGGTCAGCTTGGCGCTTATGAATTGACTGCAAGCGATACGAAGCATCTTGCATCCGTTAAGACCAACAAAGCCAACTGGAACTACCTTATGGGCGTTATGGAAGACAAGAACGGCAACGAAGGTTACGTTTTGTGTAACTACAACTCCCACGAAGAGAATAGAGCGCAAACGATTACCTTGACGTTTGATACCAACGTAACGGAAGTTGTGATTTATCGCGGCGGCGTTGCTGAAACGTTAACTGTAACGAATAAGACGCTTACGGTAAACTTGGCAACGGGCGAAGGCGTAATCGTTTTACCTTCGAAAATAGGTTAAGCAGGAGGCAAAAATGGATAAATTATATCATGATTTAGAAATAGAAATTTTGCTTTTGTCCGAAGACGACGTTATTAGAACCTCTTTCGATGGCTATGAAGACGTAAAGGATGATCCTTTTGCACCTAAGGATGAGGGCACCTGGTATTAACATTTAAGCAAATATCTTCCCTGAAGGCGTGTGTCACGCGCCTTCAAGGGGGGAGTGAAAAATAGGTAAGGGAAATTTGATCAAAATAATCTAAATGAAATGAAAAACGGATTATTTTGCTCGACATAAAATTTGAAAATCTTAAAAATCATCATAAAGGAGAAAATGAGATGAAAAAAGACAAAATGAAGCTGGCCGGCTTATTGCTTGCTGTTGCATGCGTGTCTTGTGGCGCAGGCGGCGTTATTGCAAGTAACGAAGCAATCAATGCAACGAGCATTACAGCGAGCGCAGAAACGACGAACTACACGATTACGAGCGTTGGCGTCTTGTCTTCGAGTACGGCATCCGTTCTTAAACCTTATTCGAAGGTAGAGGCGGAAAAGCCCGCAGTAAACAGCTGGGATCACACGTTTGCTTTTGTAGAGGGTTCTGGTAAAGGGTTCTTGTACAATGGTCAAGCATATACTGGTTGGAAAATGAAGCAGCCCGGCGGTGATATGTATATCGAGCTTGGTAAAGAAGCGGTTGCTGGCGATTACGTAATCATCGATGGTACCTTCTATAGTGAAGCCGCTGACGCAAGTCTTACGTTTAGCTGTGCATTCGAGTGGAATGGTTCACAATGGATAGAATATGTAGAAATTGTTGATGCTACAGTACATCAGCTTGGTGCATTGTCGGTACATAGCAACAGTAACGGCGGTACGTCAAATGTCCCTAAGGCAACCCAGCTTTATATGAAGATAGCGGATGGTACGGCAATTCCTTATCCCGACAAAGACTGGAATACCGACTTCGTTTTAAAAAGCGGCGCGGGCTGGACGTTGAATGGTACGGATATCAATAGTAAAGTAGGCGTTCTTGAAAGTACCAGCGCTGGCTTGTTTGTAAATCTTGCAAATGCAGGCGTTCAGGTGGGCGATGTGCTTACGGTAAGCGGTACCTTCTACTGCGCATCCGTTAATGCAAAATATGTAATCACCGAAAGCTCGTTTACCTGGAATGGTACGAAATGGGAAAGACATGTAGAATATACCATCCATGAAGTTGGAGCATTGAAATGTGCAAAATGGGTTGCTGCAAATAATCAAATTTATCTTGGCAAAGCGGATAGCAACCCCATGGCGAAACCTGAGGACGGCAATGGTGGTTGGACTGCAAAATTTAAATTGCTTGAAGGTTTAGGGATTACCCTTAATGGCGCATCGATAAGCGTGTCCGAAATTAAATACCCTGGCGATATGTTCATTTCGCTCGGTTTTACGCCTGAAGCAGGTGACGAACTGAAGGTAGGAGGTACGTTCTATAACGAAGATTGCGCAACCAAGTATGTTGTTACAGAAAGCACGTTGAAATTTAACGGCGAAGCTTGGGAAACGGTAGGCGAAGTTCAGCCCGAACCTGAACCCGAACCTGAACCTGAACCTGAACCCGATCCTACGCCTACGTACAACGTAGTAGAAGTAGGTGCGGTTGCTTCTTACACGGGTAAGAGTGTAGAAGGCAGAGTTTATTATAAACCCGTTGATGCAAACGTTACTTGGTGCCAAGGTAGCGATAACTTCTTGTATGAAAGCGGTACGGGCTTTAAGCTTGTTCGCGGCGGTGAAGTAATCGCTGAAAACAAGATTCAAATCGCAAATAGAAATGACAATGGCGATAAGGATTTCTACCTCGAAATTTCTAAGGATATCGTATTTGAAAAAGGCGACGTTGCCGTATTTGGCGGTACGTATTATAATGAAGCTTATTTGACGAAGTACGTATTCACCGATACCGAATTGATTTGGGACGGCTCGGCTTGGGTAACGGAACTTGAAGAAGAACCCGAAACCCCTGATACCCCTGACGTAAACGAATATACGGAAGTAAACCTCGGCAAATTGACATTGGGCTCGCAGAGCAGCACGGCTGGTAACGCACACAACCAACGTATTTATACGAAGGCGACTGGTGGCTCGCTTGTTGCATTTGAAGGCGTAGAAGAATACACGACGGCATATGTAAGCGGTACGCAGGTATTGTTGAATGGCGAAGCGTGCGCATATAGCCGCAGCAACGTTGTGGGCGCTGGTAAGTACTACTACTTCAAGATTACCGTTGGCGGTAAAGAAGTTGGCGCTGAAGTTGGTGACAAGGTAACCATCGGTGGTGTATTTGTAAGCGAAGAATATAAGATTAAATACACGATTGAAGATACCGATTTCTGGTGGAATGGTACGACTTGGCAGACGGAAGAATACGTTGAACAAGCGCCCGTTGAATACACCGATTATGAACTCGGCACGTTGCTTCCTAATAATAACAGTAACGGCGTAAATGAAGCTGCAACGGCTGCAACCGCTTTGTACATGAAGAGAGAAGACGGTAAGGCAATGCCTATCGCAGATGGCACTTGGTCGGCAATCTTCACCTTGGAAAGCGGCGACGGTTGGAAATTGAACGGTAACCCCGTAACGACAGGTAATTTCGTAAGCGCAGACGCAGGTTTATATGTAAGCCTTGCCGCTGCAAACGTACAAACCGGTGACGTTCTTACCGTAAGCGGTTCGTTTGTATATGAAGGCGGACAAACGAGATATATCCTCACGGAAAGCAAGTTCATCTGGACGGGTACTGTTTGGACGAAGTATGACGATCCTACGACGTATGAAATCGGCAAGCTTGCAATTGATGCTAGCACCGAAACGGCAATCAACTTCAAGAAAGCAAACGGCGAAGGCTTTGAAGTAAAAGACGGTACTTGGGCTGAAAAATTGTACTTCATTTCTGGTACGGGTGTTGGCGTAACCTATAACGGCAAGGCTCTTAAGGTAAACGATTGCAAGATCCCTAACAACTTCTACCTTGGTTTGGAAGGCAACACGCCTCAAGAAGGAGACATACTTGTAATCGGCGGTGCATTCTTCAATGGTCCTCTTAAAGTTAAGTACATCATCGAAGAATCAAAGTTCACCTATACGAATGGTGCTTGGGTAGGCGAAGCAGTAGAAGAACCTACGCCTGATCCCGAACCCGAAGTGACGTACACGGAATATAAGCTTGGCGCGTTGTCCCTTCCTTGGCCTAGTAATTCCTTTGATTTGAATGACAAGGGTGAAAAGTGGGCAAAAGCATCGCAGATTTATATTAAGCCCTCGATTACGTTGACTTACACGACTTGGGATGATTATTTCACCTTAGCGAACGGTGACGAAGTGAAATTAAACGGTAAGGCAATTACCCCTAATGCGGTTATCAGCGCTGATGGTAACTTCTTTATCAACCTTACAGACGCAAACGTACAGCCTGGTGATGTAATTACGGTAAGCGGTACGTTTGTACATAAGACTGAAGCTGCTAAATACGTGCTTGAAGAAACTTCGTTCATGTGGACGGGTTCCATTTGGATACCGTATGCTGAACCTACCACCTACAACACTGGTAAGGTTGCAAGTGCGAACAGCAGCAGCGCAACGGCTGTATATTTCTATAAAGTAACTGAAGAAGACTTTGAAGCGACCGATAGTACCTGGGGTGCACAGTTGTACTTCATTAGCGGTACGGGCGCAGGTGTAACCTTCAACGGTAAGGCGCTTGACGTAAAGGATTGCAAGATCCCTGGTGATTTGTACCTTGGTTTGGAAGGTAATACGGCGAAAGAAGGTGACGAGCTTGTTATCGGCGGTGCATTCTACAGCTATGATCTCAAGGTTAAGTACGTAATTGAAGAAAGCAAGTTCACTTGGAACGGTACGGCTTGGGTAGGCGAAGCTCTTCCCGATCCTGATCCTACTCCCGATCC
The DNA here is from genome assembly GCA_045612895.1 of Candidatus Scatosoma sp. Taxonomy (GTDB): domain Bacteria; phylum Bacillota; class Clostridia; order Christensenellales; family Borkfalkiaceae; genus Scatosoma. The sequence continues at coordinate 7,078 of JAZKZY010000155.1, forward strand.
TGATCCTACTCCCGATCCTGATCCTACTCCTGATCCTGATCCTACTCCTGATCCCGAACCTGAGGTTCCTGATACGCCTATTGAATACACCGACTATGAACTCGGCACGTTGATTGCAAATAGAAACAGCAACGGTACCAATGCGGATGCAACGGCGGCTACCTGCTTGTACATGAGCAGAGAAGACGGCGAAAAATTGCCTTTTGCAAGCTGGGATGATAAGTTTACGCTTGAAAGTGGTGATGGTTGGAAATTGAACGGCGAAGCAATTACGTTGGGTCAGTTGGTATGTGCTAATGAAGGGTTGTACATTGCTCTTACTAACGCAGGCGTTAAGGCAGGCGACGTGCTTACTGTAAGCGGTACGTATACCTTTGCAAGCAAAGCGGCAAGACTTGTTATTGAAGAAAGCAAGTTTATTTGGACGGGTACTGTTTGGACGAAGTATGACGATCCTACGACGTATGAAATCGGCAAGCTTGCAATTGATGCTAGCACCGAAACGGCAATTAACTTCAAGAAAGCAAGCGGCGAAGCCTTTGAGGTAAAAGACGGTACTTGGGCTGAAAAATTGTACTTCATTTCTGGTACGGGTGTTGGCGTAACCTATAACGGCAAAGCTCTTAAGGTAAACGATTGTAAGATTCCTAACAACCTTTACCTTGGGTTGGAAGGCAACACGCCTAAAGAAGGCGACGTTCTCGTAATCGGCGGTGCATTCTTCAATGGTCCTCTTAAGGTTAAGTACATCATCGAAGAATCGAAGTTTACCTATAATGGCTCGTCTTGGGTAGCTGTTGAAGGTTCGGATATTCCCGAAATTCCCGATCAGCCTAGCACTCCTACCGAATGGAGCACGGTTCAAGTTGGCACGGTAAAGGTACATAAGCACAGTGCGAAGGACGGCACAGCCGCAGCGGCAACGAAGTTGTACTTCACGAGCAACAATAGCAAGATTGAATATCCTGTTAATGATTGGAAGAGCCGTTTGGTTTTGGAAAGCGGTGATGGTTGGAAGTTGAACGGTAACACCATTGCGATTACCGAATTTATCAACGCTGACGGACATTTGTTCATCAACCTTAAAGATGTAAACGTACAAGCAGGCGATAAGCTTACCGTAAGCGGTACCTTCGTGTATGAAGCTGGTAAGGCAAAATACGTGATCGAAGAAAGTACCTTCTTGTGGAATGGTTCTTACTGGGAAAGCGTTATCGAATACACGACCGAAGAACTCGGCACCTTGACGTTTACAAAATGGACCGCAGGTAACAACTATATCTACCTTCGTAGAGCAGATGGCGAAAATAGCGGCTTGATGACTCCTCCTCCCGATGGCAACAACGGTTGGACCGCTGAATTCAAGTGGAAGGATGGCGTAGGTGTTACGTTGAACGGCGTAACGGTTGGCGTTGTTAAAATTCCTCAGGAATTCTTCATCGCACTTCCTTATGCACCTGAAGCTGGTGACATTTTGAGAATCGGTGGTACCTTCTACAACGATACGTATGCTTGGGCATATACCGTTGAAGAAAGCGCATTCGAATGGGATGGCACGACTTGGATTCCTTTGACCGAATACACCGAATATGAAATCGGCGCATTGACGACGAAGGATACGCAGGTTTCCGCAAACAGCATTGACTTGGTTAAAGTTGACGGTGGCGCATTTGAAACAACTGGTTCCTTTACCTTCTGGGGCGGTAGCGGCGTAGGCATTATGTTGAACGGCGAAGCAATCAACACAAAACAGATTGCTGTAACCAACAGCATGTTGTACTTCTCGATTACGCCTAACGCAAAAGAAGGCGACGTATTGACGATCGGTGGTACCTTCTACAACGGCGCAAATGGTATTAAATATATCGTTGAAAACAACTCCTTCGTTTATACGAACGGCGTTTGGAACGTATACGAAAGCGATTATACCGAAGTTGGTCTTGGCGAATTGAAGGTGCTTGAAGACGCTTCTACGGAAGATTATATCTACCTCGTTTCCAAGAATGAAGATTTGGAATTGCCTTTGAACAGCTGGGATGATGAATTTGCAGCAAACTATGGCATCGGCGTAACCTTGAACGGTCAAGTAGTGGAAGGCGTAGTAATCCTTTCCGTTGACAACGCACTCTACCTTGAACTCCCTGAAACGGCTCAGGAAGGCGACGTTCTCGTGATCGGCGGTAAGTTCGTTTGCGAAACGCAGGGCATCCTTTACTACGTAACGGAAACGCAACTCACCTGGAGCGGTTTGGCTTGGGAAGGCGTAGTTGTTTACGAAACGTTGGAAATCGGTAAAGTTGCAGTAAGCGGCAGCAATGTGGCAGCTGATAAGTTGAACTTGAAGGGCACCGGCCTTAGCAAGGAAACCTTCAGCTTGACGTTTGCAGAAGACGCAATCGTTACCGTAAATGGCAACGCAGTTTCGGCAACCCTCAAGAACAATGCTGGCGTACTCGGTTTGGTATTGGACGAAGCAGTACAGGAAGGCGACATCCTTGCAATCAGCGGTACCTTCTACAACAAAGATTACGCGCTTAAGTATGAAATTGAAGAAAGCGAATTTGTTTGGGATGGCAGCGCATGGGCAGTGAAGTGTGAAATTGCAGAGGTTGGTCCTCTTACGCTTATCCACGTTTCGTCTAACGCGCAAGACCTTTACCTTGCTCCTGCAAACGGTAAGTTCTTCCCTAAATCTGGTTGGGAAGAACCTCTTACCCACGTATCTGGTATCGGTATTACCGTAAACGGTGAAATGATCAACATGAACAACACCGTTAAGGTTCCTGACATTGGTACGATCTTCGCACGTTTGACCGACTCCGCGGACGGTGTTGCATCTGGTACCGTAGTAGTAGTCGGCGGTGTATTCCGTTGCAATACTACTGCAATCGAATACATCATCGAAGAATCCAGCTTCATCTATGAAAACGGCGCTTGGAAGAACTTGTTGGATACGAAGAAAACTGAAAAGATTGCAGCTTTGGATGAATACTTTGTAACCTTCACCGAAAGCGATTACTACGAAGCACAGTGGGCTGAAATGTTGGCAATCGTTAGCGAAGCAAAAGAAGCGATCAACGCAGAAATTTCTCAGCTTAAGGTAGAAGTTTTGTATGCAGAAGCAATCGCGGCAATGGATGACGTTGCAACGAAGGCGGAAGAAGACGCTAACTTCTCTACGTGGCAGGCAGAAGCAATTGAAGCAATTGCACAGTACAAGAACGTAGAAGAATATAAGGCAGAAGAACAGGCACTCATTGCAAACATCGTTGCACAGGCACAGGCAGACCTTACGGCAGCAACGAACAGCTCTCAGCTTAAGGCGATCATGAAAGAAGCTAAGGCACAGATGGATGCATTGTGGACGGCTGAACAATGGGATGCAGCTCTTGCAGTTGTTGAAAAAGCAATCGCAGAAATTGAATCCTACAAGTCGGAAGACGATTACTTGCCTGCTGAATGGAGCACGATCTCCATCATCATCGCAAGCGCAACGGCGAATATCGAAGCGGCAATCGGCAACGAAAGCACCATTGCAAACATCGTGAAAGAAGCAAAAGCAAGCATGGATGCTGTGAAGACTGCTGCACAGGTAGAAGCTGAACAGCTCGTTGTCTTGACGGCTAAGGCAGAACTCGAAGGCTACAAGACGCAGGGCGATTACAACACGCCTGAATGGAACGAAATCTTAACCATTATCGCAAACGCATACGCAAGACTTGACGAAGCAATCGGTGACGATGAAGCGATCGCAAGCATTGTAGAAGATGCGAAGAAGGCAATGGATAAGATCTTGAAGTCTGAAGAAGCAAACGCAAAGGCATTTGCTGATGCGAAGGAAGAAGCAGAAGATGCAATCAAGGCATACTACGCAGCGATCAATGCTGACCACTACAGCGACGAAGCAATGGCGGAAATCAGCGGCTACGTTGCAGCGGCAATGGAAGCAATCAATGCAGTAGAAGAATCGGTTGACAACATCGGTCAATTCGCAACCATCGTTTCCGATGCAAAAGCGAAGATCGACGGCGTTCAGAAGTTGCCTACGGCTGATGCACCTACCACTGAAGAACCTTCCGAACCTTCGTTCCTTGACAAGATTAAGAATGCAATCCCTGGTTGCTCCGGCGTAGTTGGCGGTATCGCAGGCGGCGTTGCAGCACTCGGTGTTGCAGCAGTAGCACTCCTTAAGAAAAAGGAAGATAAGGAAGACTAATCATTAGCACAATCGTTTGTAATAGTGGAACGCGTATATGCGTACGCGTTCCGCTACCAAGCGGTTAACCAAGGATGCCCCCAGGTAACGATGGGGCAGGGCTTTGGTGAATGAAGAGTAAAAGAATAGGAAAAGATTATGAAAATATTACAAAGAGCCAATTCTAAAATGCTCGTTTTGTTAACGACATTATTATTAGCGTTCGTGACGTTGTTTGCTGGTGTGAACGTTTCGCAAGCACCTAAGGCAAGCGCAGAAACGACGGAAATGACTTACGTGGAAACTGAGGTCGCTGCTATCAATGTTTTCCGTAATTCGAAGTATCAAATTTTGGCGTTTGTCTTGACGGAAAGCGATTATGATGACTTTGACCCGGTACAAGATTTCGACAGCAGAGCTCCTGACTTCGCGGAAGGTACCCCCAAGTACAATTACATCACGTCGTTGAGCTACTGGAAGAACTTCAAAGACATGAACAGCGCAGGTGGGAGATTTAACCAGCTTTTCGCATACTGGAACGGTGGGTTCAACGATTCTCAAATCGGTTCTATTGGTAGAAATGCAGTTGCGCATCAAACGTCCATTACTTCGTTGGATTACGGTTTGATGATTAAGATCCCTGCAGGTACGGATTTCCCTAGCTGGGAATACGCGCAGACGAATTGTACGAGCGAACCCAAGGCATATAGAACGACAACGGACGTTGCTTTCTATTTCAATGGCGCAACGTTTGAAAAGATTGATTACAAGGTAGCAGATCAGCGTGACGAGGCAATCGCACAAGTTCGCTCGGTAGACACATCCTTGTATTATGCAGCTGAACAGGGGGAATTGGATGCCCTTATGACTTCGGCAATCGCAAACATCAATCAGTGTTTTAACTTGACGGAAATTCAAATCGCGTTGGCGGATTTCAACAAAGCGTTGAAGGAAATCAAGACGATTGAAGATTATGCAAAGCTTGCTGCGGAAAAAGACAAGGTTAAGGCTGAAATGGTAACCTATTTCAACACGTTTGTCGAAAGCGCATACGGCACGGAAGAATGGGCATTGATTTGCGAAATTAAAGCGGAAACCAACACCCTTATCGATGCGGCTGAAAGCATGGCGCAGGTAGCTGAAATCATCGCTGGTATCCAGTATAAAGCAGAAGAAATTTTGACGGAAGAAGAAAAACCTGCATTTGCGGAATACATTGAAGAAGCGATGAAGAGCGTAGAGGAAGCGTTTGTAGCGTCCTTGTATAGAGAAGTGGAAGCAGCGCAGGGCGCGGCGCTTGTCGAAGAAGGCAAGACGGCCCTTGAAAACGCAAAGATTTACAGCGAAGCTGACGCAATCGAGCTTGCTTACATTGCGAAAATTGAAGCGTTGAAAACGGACGCTGAATTGACCGCAGAAGAGGAAGCAAACAAGAAGGAAGAAAATAAACTTCCTACGCTGCCTGAAGACATTGAAATCCCTACGGATAACAACGGAACCGACAATGACGCGAAAGCGGGTTGTTTTGGTTCGGTTGCAGAAACTTTGGTGGTAATCAGTATCGCGCTTGCGTTTACGCTGGTTTTGATTTTGAAAAATAAAAAAAGGATGGATATTTAACATGAAACACAAGAAACTTTTTGCCTTGATGGCAACCTTGATGATTGGCACCTCCGCAATCGGTGCATTCAGTGGCTGTAACTTTGGTGGCGGACAGCCCGCATCCGACAACCAAGTGGACGTTACGAAAGCAAACCTTTCCGTTGCCACCTTCGACGGTGGTGTAGGTAAGGCATGGTTGGAAGACGCAATTAAGCGTTTCGAAGAAAAATATGCAACTGCTACGCACTTCCAGGAAGGCAGAGTAGGTGTAAAAATCAGCTTGGACGGCGACAAGAACAAGTATGGCGGTAACAAGCTTTCCGAATCCGTTATGAACAAAGACGTATACTTCACGGAAGCAGTAGAATACTACACCTTCGTAAACGCAGGTACGGTTGCTAATATTACCGACGTTGTAAAGGCTCCGTTGACCGCTTACGGTGAAACGGGTACGATCGAAGACAAGCTTGATCCTACCGCAAAAGAATTCATGACCAAGAAAGATGGCAACTATTACATGATTCCTTTCTATGATGGTTACTATGGTCTTATCTACGACGTAGAATTGTTCGAACAGGAAGGTTTCTACCTTGATAAAGACGGCGACTTCACGAAAGATAAATCCAAATTCGCAAACGGTCCCGACGGTCAAGCAAACACTTATGACGATGGTTTGCCTGCAACCTACGATCAAATGATTAAGCTTTGCGACAGAATCGTTGATAAGGGTTACACGCCTTTCATGTATTCTGGTAACTACCCTGCATACGTTAACCGTGCATTCGTTTCCTATGCGGCTGACTACGAAGGTTATGAAGCATTCTCGATGAACCAAACCCTTACCAGCGGTACGGGCACGGCGAAACTCGCAAAGAACATTACCCCTGGTAACGGCACGATGGAAGCTACCATCGAATTCGAAGAAGTAGCAATTACGGAAGCAAACGGTTACGAATTGCAAAGACAGGCTGGTAAGTACTACGCGCTCGCAATGCAGGAAGCATTGTTCGGTTCCACGAAGTACATCGGCGGTAAATTCAACGGTCTTGACTACACGGTAGCACAGGCAAACTTCATTAAGGGTAAATACGGCGGCGACACCACGAAGCGTTATGCAATGCTTGCAGAAGGCGTTTGGTGGGAAAACGAATCGGCTGCTACCTTCGCAGAAGTGGAAGCTAACTTCCAAGAAAGCAAGATGGACAGAAAGTTCGGCTTCATGCCCGTACCTAAGGTAAATGCAGAAGCGGCTGGCAAGCAAACGATGTACTCGGCAAACAGCTCCTACGGCTTCATCAACAAAGATTGTCAAAATATGGAACTTGCGAAAGAATTCATGAAGTTCTTGCATACCGATGCGGAAATGTCGAAATTTACGGCAAAGACCTCCATTCCTCGTTCCTTGAAGTATGAAGTAACGGCAGCAGACAGAGCAACGGCAAGCTACTTTGGTCAGACCTTGATCGATATGAGAGCAAATGCAGACATCGTATATCCTTGCTTTGGTTCTAACCTTGCTATCCAGAACCCTTCAAACTTCGAAAACGACGCTTGGTTCGGTTATTCGACGGTAAATGGTCGGGTAAGAAACAACGCGCTTAACGCATTCATGAACGATTATGCTACGGCGCTTGAATACTTCCAAGGTTTGTACACCTATCAAAAGGGTAACTGGAGCAGTTTGAAAAAATAAATTACGTGTGTTATAAGAGGAAATGATATGAAACAATGGAAACGTATTTGCGCGTTGTTGATGAGCATGCTGACAATGGGTACAACCATTTTAGGCGCAGGGTGTAAAGATGAAGATGTTACGGAAAGCTCTAACACCGAAACCCCTCATTCCCATTACTGGGTGACGGCGGTGACGAAAGAGGCAACCTGTACGGAAAAGGGTGTCAAGACAAAAACATGCTCCGTTTGTGGCGAGGAGGAGTTTGAAGAAATCCCCGCAGGGCATAGCATTGTAAAGTATGGGGCGTTAATACCGACCTGTATAACCGCAGGTTGGGATGCGTATGAAGAATGCGAAAACTGCGATCACACCACCTTGGTTGTGAAAAATCCCCTTGGGCATAGTTACGTGGACGGCGTTTGCGTAAACGGTTGCGGCGGCAAGGAAAATATTGAGGAAGAGTGCACCCATGTATGGGTTGAAGCAGTTAAATTGCAAAATCCTACCTGCTCGGAAAGTGGTGTATCGATACAACAATGCGAGAACTGCGGCGAGGAAAAGTTAAACGAAATCCCTGCGGCGCATACGCTTGAATATGATGAGGGATATGCGGCGACTTGTACCAGCGGCGGTTATACGGGCGGTTATTATTGTACGATTTGCGATTATGACGAATCGGAGCCGATCCCCGAGACGGGGCATAATTATGTTGGTGGTAAATGCATCAATGAGGGATGTAACGCGTTAAGTGGCGGTGGCACGGCTGTTACGGTGGCGCCTTTGACTGCTGAGCAACTCGGCGAGGGTTTTCACGAAGAATATATTCCTGATGTGAACGCCGTTAAGCAGTACTATGGTAGGGTGGACGTTGCGCTTGACTTTGAAGGTACGGAAAAGGGTTGGGAAGCCTTGGCAACCGAATACGAACGTTTGCAGGGCGGCAACGTTGACGTTAACGTTATCAAAACCTTCTCTGGTTCCACCTACACCAACCGTTTGAACAACGAATTGACCAACCCCAACACGGAATGGGATATCGTAGAAGGTAACCTTGGTTACGGCTACAACTTGCAAACTTACTGTATTGATATGAACACGGCAGTTATCGGTAAAAACGCATACGCTGGTACTGCAAGCAACGGTCAGGCAAGAATTTGGAGAGAAGTATTGACGCAGGATGCATACCAGACGGATAAGTCGGGCGCTAATACCCAGACCTATATCATGAACAGCGAGGGCTTGCAAACGGCTTGGTTCATCAACGACGTTGCAAGAGATGCTGCTATCGCAAAGGGTTACGCGGGTCCTGAAACCCCTGAAACCTGGGACGAATTGATGGATCTTTGCTATTACATGGAAGAAGCTGGCTACGAAAATCCTCTGGGCATCGCACTTCATAGGGATTCTATCAGCTCGTCACAGTTCAACTGGTTGCTTGGCGTTTACGGTGACTACTATTATAGAGGCGAATACCAGAACATCATGCTTTCGAGTGAATACGAATATGATCCTGAAGAAACCAACCCCGAAGCGGATTTGTGCTATGGCGTAAGTGCGAACAAGTTCTTCTATTCTATCTTCCAAGACGGCGTTAGCTACGTTGGTCCTTTCAGCGGTAAGTTCCAAGAATTCATTGAACAGTTCGAAAAGATGAAACCTTACCTTCGTTTGAACGTTGAATCTACTTTTGAGACTCTTCGTTCCGAATTCGGTACCCAGTCGAAGGGTAAAAACTCTCCTCAGATTTTTCTTGACTACGCAGGCGCTGGCTTGGCATTCTTGAACAACCAAAGAGCTGACTTCCAACTTGACTTCTTTGATTATCCTGTAATGGAAAGCGAATACATCCATCCAGATACGGCGCTTCGTGACGTAGGCGGCAACGGCGGTTGCCTTTCCATTGTTAAACATGACAAAACGCAGGATGAATTGAACCTTGACTTCATGAAGTTCGTAATGTCGCCTTATGGCCAAACCATCTATTACAAGGCGCTAAATGAAAGCGGTGCAGTACCTATGGGTATGACGACGGTTAAGAACGACCTCGTAGTGATTCCTGCGGAATGGAGGGAATTCTTCCAAACGGAGAAGATTACCTTCAATGGTACCGTAGACGGTAACCCTTACCTTTCTCACTTTATCCGTGGTTTCGCGGTTGGTGAATCTACCTCGGCGACCCTTATTACAAACTGGCAGAAATATTTGACCGGTACCGGCGCGGACGCTATGGATACCGACGGCTTCTGCGTAGCGTGGGAAAATGCTTTGGAAAACGACTGGCGCTGGTATTGCGCCACCTATGGTAAGGACGAATCCCTTCGTACCGACCCTAATGGCGGTGTAGCATTGTAAAAGAAAAATTTTCTATCCAAAAATCGTAAAAATATCCTTGTTAATTCTTTACTAATTGAAAAAATTGTGTTATAATACATTTAGACCAAAACTCTGGAGGTAATTTTCAATGGCTTATGTAATTTCTAACGAATGTCTTGCTTGCGGCGCTTGCGCAGATAGCTGCCCCGTTGGCGCTATTGCTATGGACGATGCAAAAGGTATCTACGTAATCAATGACGAATGTCTTGAATGCGGCGCTTGTACGGATACCTGCCCCGTTGGCGCAATCAAAGCAGAATAATCGTAAATTTTGGTTAAAAAGAAAAGCCACCCGTTTTTGCGGGTGGTTTTTTACATGTTTATACCCAAGCTGGGGAGGGCTTGGGCATAGATTTTTACGCAATTATCGGATGATTATCCGTTGCGGTTTTTACATCGGTTGAGGGAGTTTGCTGCAGCGTCTTTCAACGCCGCAACTCTCTTGCTCAAACCGAGTAGAAGCTTCTCGATGAGCCCTAATAAGAGCACGTCAAGACCAAACAGATGCAACAACAAGACCACTTTTGCCTTCATAATCTCTCTCCTTGTCGATAAATCATATCGCGCAAGCGTTCTGTTTTTTGCAACCTTTTGGAAGAGAAGGGTGGGAGGGATCCGCTCCGCACCTCGTCCGTCGCGCAATCAGTATAACATACCTTTTTTTCTTGTCAAGGGGGTACTGCCACCTTTTTTAACATTTCTTCAAACAAATATCTTGACAAACATTTGTTTTTGTTTTATAATATAAGGTAGAGTGGGTAAAATCGTCCAACTGCGGTTTGATTGCGGTGGAGCTTTTACCGAAACGGAAGAAAGAAAACGGAAAAACGGCTATGATTATTCTTGGTATCGACCCTGGTCTTGCGACCCTTGGGTACGGCGTAATTGAAAAGGACGAACGGGGGAATTTCCGCGCTTTGGACTGCGGTGTTGTCACCACGCCCAAGGAAGAGGGGTTGCCCGTGCGCCTTGCGATGCTGGAAGAGGGCTTGAAAAAGATTTTGGATACATACCACCCCGATGAAGTAGCGATGGAAGAGCTGTTTTTCTCGAAAAATATCACGACGGGTATTGCCGTAGCGCATGCGCGCGGTGTGGCGCTTTTGACCTGCGTAAAGGCGTGCGGACGGCTGTACGAATACACTCCCATGCAAATCAAACAAGCGTTGACGGGGTACGGCAAGGCGGATAAAAAGCAAATGCAGGCAACGGTGACTTCCCTTCTGAAGTTGAAATCGGTGCCTAAGCCCGACGACGCCGCGGATGCCTTGGCGATTGCGCTTTGCCATGGTTACGCAGGTCGCTTTGGCGAGTTGTTCGTGGTAAACAATATGACAAGAACGAAAGGGAACAATACGGCGACTGCGACCGCAAACGCTTATCAGGAGTTGTTGGCGGCAGGGGCAAGGGCGTCCAAGCGCACAAAATCGTCCAGCGGTTTCTCGTCCGCGCAAAGTGTCAGCGCGTTGCAAAAGGCAACGGGGATTGCAGGCGTGACGGGGGTGGGCAGGGCATCGTCCGTGCGAGTAGTAGAGCCTAAAAAACCAAAAACAACGGGGGCAGGTACGCGTTCAACGCGGGATAAGGAGTAGAATATGATTGCATATTTGAGAGGTAAAGTATTGACAACGACGTTGGAAACGGCGATTTTGGACGTAAACGGCGTTGGTTATGAGGTATATTGTTCGGGCGGCGCGTTTCGTAAGCTGATTGTGGGCCAAATGGCGGAGCTTCACACCTATTTGCAGGTGAAAGAGGACGGTATGACTTTGTTCGGTTTTGAAAGCGTGCGCGAAAAGGAAATGTTCTTAAAGCTCATTTCCGTGCCCAACGTTGGGCCCAAAATGGGTATCGCGGTGTTTGGTGCGTTGAGCGTGGACGAGTTTGCGACCGCCATTGCAACCGCGGACGTAAAGCGTTTGAGTACGGTGAAAGGCTTGGGGAAAAAGACGGCGGAAAAGATTGTGCTTGACTTGCACGGTAAAATCTCCGCGGCGGAAATTTTGAGCGCGAACGGTGATGATTTGTCCGCGCCTGCGACCACTACCACCGCAAAGCTTTCGGCGGCGGATGAAGAGGCGGTTTCGGCGTTGATGGGGCTTGGTTTCACCCGCACGGAAAGCGTGAACGCGGTGAAGAAAGCGCGAGATTTGGGCGCAACAACCGTAGAAGAAGTGATTATGAAGGCCCTTCAGGGCGGAATTTAAGCGTAGGGGAGAGCTATGTTTTTTGAAGAGGAAGAATACGGCGCGGACGAAAGTTTGGTCGTAAGCACGAAAACGGAATACGATGCGGAAGAGAACGTTCTTCGTCCCAAGGTGATGTCCGATTACGTCGGTCAGCAAAAGGTGAAAGAGAACCTCAGCGTATATATCGCGGCGGCAAAGTCGCGCGGTGAGGCGCTTGACCACGTTTTACTCTACGGCCCTCCCGGTCTTGGTAAAACCACCCTTTCCCATATCATCGCAAACGAATTGGGTGTGTCGATTAAATTGACCAGCGGTCCTGCAATCGAGCGTTCGGGGGATTTGGCGGCGATTTTGACCAACCTCAACGAGGGGGACGTCTTGTTCATCGACGAAATCCACCGTTTGAACCGTTCCGTAGAGGAAATTTTGTATTCCGCAATGGAAGATTATGCCCTCGACATCATCGTCGGGAAAGGTCCTTCCGCGCGTAATATTCGTTTCCCGTTGAAGAAATTTACCCTCGTTGGCGCAACTACGCGCGTGGGGATGCTTGCGGCGCCTTTGCGCGACCGTTTCGGTATCGTCAATCGTTTGGAAATGTACACGCCGAACGAGTTGCAGGAAATCGTTAGCCGTTCCGCGCGTGCGCTCGGGATCGCGATTGAGGATGATGCGGCGGCGGAAATTTCCCGTCGCAGCCGTGGTACCCCTCGTATTGCCAACCGTTTATTAAAGCGTGTGCGCGATTTCTCCGCGGTAAAAGGGAATACCACCATCACCCGTGCGGATGCAAGGTTTGCGTTGGTGCGTTTGGAGATTGACGATTACGGTTTGGATGAAACGGATAGAAACCTGCTCCGCGCATTGATTGAGAAGTTTGGCGGCGGTCCTACGGGTTTGGAAACCTTGGCGGCAACCATCAACGAGGATGCAAACACCATTGAGGACGTGTACGAACCTTACCTGTTACAGCTTGGCTTTATCGCACGTACGCCGCGCGGTAGAATTTGCTTGAAGGACGGTTACGCACACATGGGGTACGAGCCGAGCATCAAGGCAAAGCGTCAGCTTTCGATGTTTGATTTAGACGATTAAACGGATAGGGCAGGTATGCGTTGAAAATAAAACAGCCATACCATGTATTTGATGAAATAAAGAGTTATGCAAGAAAAAGTACAGTATAAAAAGAGTGATTTTTACTACGATTTACCCGAGGAACGTATTGCGCAAACCCCTGCGGAACCGCGCGATTCTTCTCGTTTGCTCGTGTACGATCGTAAAAATAAGACGATTACGGACAAGGTATTCCGCGATATTGCCGATTATTTGCAGGCAGGGGACGTGTTAGTTGTCAACAACACCAAGGTTATCCCTGCGCGTATGTATGCGTTGACGAAAAACGGCGGCGTGGTGGAGGTTTTGTTGCTGAAACGTTACGATTTGAATACTTGGGAAGTATTGATGCGCCCTGGTAAAAAGGGTAAAATCGGCGTGACGATGACCATCGGGGACAAGCTTTCGTTCACAGTAAAGGACATTACGGGAACGGGGGAGCGCATCGTAGAATTTGCTTACGAGGGGGCGTTTGAGGACGTGTTGAACGAGGTGGGTACGATGCCTTTGCCTCCCTATATTCGCGCAAAGCTGGAAAATCAGGCGCGCTACAACACCGTTTACAGCAAAGTGGACGGCTCGGCGGCGGCTCCGACGGCGGGGTTGCATTTCACCGATGAACTGCTTGAAAAGCTGAAAAATAAAGGGGTAGAGGTTGCCGAGGTGTTGTTGCACGTGGGCTTAGGAACTTTCCGACCTGTGAGTGAAGAGATTATCACAGACCATAAAATGCACTCCGAGTTCTACGAAATCGGGGAAAAGTCCGCGGAAATCATCAACCGCGCGAAAAAAGAGGGCCGCCGCGTGATTGCGGTGGGTACGACCTCGGTGCGCACGTTGGAAAGCGTGGCGGCGGAGGACGGTACGGTGCGCGCATGCAGCGGCAATACGGAAATTTTCCTTTATCCGCCTTATAAGATGAAGTGTGTGGATGGTTTGATCACCAACTTCCACTTGCCTGAAAGCACCTTGATTATGTTGGTGGCTTGTTTGACGGGCAGGGAAGAAATTTTGGATGTTTACAAGTATGCTGTGGATAACGAATACCGTTTCTTCAGCTTCGGGGATGCCACATTCATCGTATAGGCTGCGCAGCTCTTTGTCGCGCTTGCTTGTTTATTCTTATAAATTAGAAACCACCCACCCATGTATGCGTTGAAACTCTATAAAAGGGGAAAAATATGAATAATCATACGAAAAATAACCAATCTGGCGAAGATTACTTGGAAAGCATTTTGATGCTCAGTAAATACCAATCCGTAGTACACCGTATCGACGTGGCGAAACGCATGAACGTTTCGGGCGCGGCGGTAAATAAAGCGGTAAAGCTGTTGGTGGAAAAAGGGTACATTTACGAGGACGGAAAACACCTTTACCTTACGGAAAATGGCAAGCAATACGCGGAAACGGTCTATGAAAAGCATTGTATCATCCGTGATTATTTTATGTCTTGCGGTGTGTCGGCGGCGGCTGCGGAAGAGGATGCCTGCAATATGGAACACCTCATCTCGGAAGAAACTTTCACCATGATGAAAAAGGCGTTAAATAAATAATAAATTAAGGAAGGACAACGCGCCTTCCTTTTATTTTTTTGGAAAAATTTTCTTAACCACGGTTTATTTTTACTTGACAGCGGCATAAAATGGTGGTATAATACATAGGAATAACGGAGAGAGATCCGCTTTTTCTTTCGGGTTAAAACTTAACCGCGGTTAAGAAATGGCGTAAGGAGTATGAAATGAAACTTTTATCACAGTTGGAAATCGGAGAAAGAGCCACCGTAACGGCGGTTTATGGCGAAGGTGCGGTGCGCCGTCGTTTATTCGACATGGGCATTACGCCGGGCGCGGAGGTATTTTTGAGAAAGAAAGCGCCTTTGGGTGATCCCATTGAAATCGGACTTCGTGGGTATGAACTTACCCTGCGTAAATCCGAAGCAGCGAACGTAGAAGTAAAGTGAAAGGATGGCTAAACGGCGCATTTCGGCGTTGTCGTTCGGTTGTGTACTAGCGGTACACGCCCTCGCTCCGCCTTGAACTGCTTGTTTTTCCACACTTTCAAGTAATATAACTTGGTATAAAAATAATAAGGTGATAGTATGTTAAGATTTGCATTAGTAGGCAATCCCAACGCAGGGAAAACCACTCTGTTTAACGCTTTGACGGGGAGTACCGCGCACGTGGGAAACTGGCCGGGGGTAACGGTGGATAAGCGTGAGGGGACCTATAAAAAGAGTGACGATTTGGTAGATATCGTCGATTTACCGGGGATTTATTCCCTTTCGCCCTACACCCCTGAGGAGGTAATTGCGCGAAACTTTATTTTGGACGAACGCCCTGATTGTATCATCAATATCGTAGATGCGACCAACTTGGAGCGCAATCTTTATTTGACCACACAGCTTATGGAGTTGGACGTACCGATTGTGGTGGCGCTGAATATGGCGGACGTTTTGGAGAAAAACGGCGATCATATTGACGTAAGGGCGTTGGAAAAGCGTATCGGCTTGCCCGTGGTGGAAATTTCCGCCCTTCGCGGTAACAACGTGGACGATTTGATGTCGCGCGCGCTTGAAACCATTAAAAACCCTCGCGCGGCGGTTAGCGTTTTGAAGGAATCTGCACTCGGTTCAGCAATTTCCAACGCGGAAATTGCATTAAAGCTGAAAGAGGTAGAAGCGCCTTTATTCCATGCAGTAAAGTTGGTGGAAAAGGACACTATCGAGGTGAGCAATCACCCTGCGGAAGCCCGCGCGGCGGAGGCATTCATCAGGGAAAACCTTGTCAACGATCAATTCAACGGTGATACCGAGGCGGCGATTGCGGACGCGAGATATAAGTACATAACGGCGCATTTTTCTACGACCTTGACGCGTGCGAGAAAGTATGGCTACGACCATCTTTCCAAATCGGACAAGGTGGATAAGGTGCTTACCCATAAATGGGCAGGTATCCCCATTTTCCTTGTGATTATGTTTGCTATTTTCCACATGACTTTCTCGGCGAATTTCCTTTATCTTGGCAGTCTTATCCCTGCCTTTGGCGAATGGTGCGGTGTGGAAGGGGATGTGGTGAAAACCATTTTCTTCGGCGATGGCTTAAACTCTCCTGGGACGATACTGTTTAACGCTATGGAGTTGTTTACCGGGGCGATGGGAGAATGGTTGGCGCTTGGTTTTGAAGGGCTTGGCGCAAACCCTGTGCTCGTCAGTCTTCTTGTGGACGGCGTATGGGGGGGGATTGCATCGGTACTTTCCTTCCTTCCTCAAATTTTGGTTTTGTTCCTCTTCTTCTCTATCTTGGAAGATAGCGGTTATATGGCGCGTGTAGCGTTCATGCTGGATAGAGTTTTTCGTCGTTTCGGGGTGTCGGGTAGAGCGTTTATGCCTATGATTATGGGCTTTGGCTGTTCGGTGCCTGCGATGATTAACACTCGTACGATGGCGGACGAAAGAGAAAGACAAGCAACGGTGCGTGTTATTCCTTTCTTCTCCTGCGGTGCGAAAATGCCTATTTTGTTGGCAATTTCGGGGGCGATTGCACAGCAGGTAAGCGGTATAAACGCCGATATCATCACCTATTCGATGTATCTTTTGGGTATTGTGGTGGCGCTGATTTCCTTGTTGGTAATGAGAAATACCACCCAGCGCGGTGACGCGTCGCCCTTTATTATGGAGTTGCCCACCTATCATATGCCCGGGTTTAGAAACCTGATGTTGCACCTTTGGGATAAGGCGAAGCACTTTATTCAAAAGGCGTTCACCATTATTTTGATGTCGTGTATCGTGATTTGGCTGTTGTCGAATTTCGGTTGGAGCTGGAACTACGTCGGCGAACAGGAAATGGATCAATCCGTCCTTGCCTCTATCGGTAAATTCTTGCAACCTTTGTTCACACCGCTTGGTTTTGGCAGTCAGTTGAACGCAAACGGTTGGGTGTTCGCGGTGGCGGCAATTCTTGGTTTGATTGCGAAAGAGGACGTTATTGCGGCGTTTGGCGCTTTGGCGGCGTGCCTTGGCGGTACGCTGGTTGGCGGTATGGAAGAAGGCGTGGAAGAGGTTGCCGTGATGATTGCAGCAACGGGTATCGGTATCCCTGCGTTGATTTCCTTTATTGCATTTAATATGTTGACCATCCCTTGCTTTGCGGCGGTTGCGGCGGCAAGAGGTGAAATCGGTAAAGAAAAATTCAAATGGACGTTGCTCTTCTGGGTAGTCGTTTCCTATTTGACCTCGACGGTGATTTACACCATAGGAGAATACGTATGGCCCGTAGCGATTTGGACGGTAGTGGCCGTTTTGGCGGTGATCGGCATTTCGCTTTATACAAAACACGCAAACAAAAAAGACGCGGAAAAGCGCCTTTTGAATGCGAGAAAGTAAACGATTTTCCCCGATTTGACGGGGGCAGGTATGAGATGAGGTGAAAAAATGACGTTTATAGATTATATGATTATTGCCGTGTTGGCGGTCGCCGTTTTGGGCATCATTGCTTACCTGGTCAAGGAAAAACGACAGGGAAAAACGGGTTGTGGATGTGGTTGCGGCGGTTGTCCGCACGCAAATGCATGTGCAAGCGCAAAGGCGGAAAAGCCTGCGCATGAAGAACAACCAACGGAAACCGACGACGGAATTTTTTAAAAAAGAAAAGGAGCTACCAAGCGGTAGCTCCTTTTTTATGCAATCACTTAAGAATGTACAGCAGGATATAAATTCCTTCCAAAAGCGCCAAATGAGAGGGATAGAAGATATAGAAGAAATACTTCATATTTACTTTACCGCGCTCGCCATTGTATAAAAGCAAAATGGGGATCGCAAGCAAGGAATAAATCATGATAGATTGCAGGGGGCTGTTAAGACGTAAGATCGGGACGTTGGGGAAAAACGCTACCAACGCCATGGGGATTGCCATGCACAATATACGCAGGGGTAAAACGTCTAATTTTTTCAAAAACTGAGGGGCAGGTATGCGGTGAAAGTCGAAAAGGGAGGCAAATAGCGGCAATACACAGCCGTAGAATTTGTAGTCGATATCGACCTTGGACGACCTTTCGCAAAAAGCGCAAAAGGCGTATACGCCTACTACCGCAAGGATAAATAAGAGCCACGCGCAAGTGATGCGTAAGGCGTTCGGTTTTTCCTCAAAGGTGCACTTTTTCGCAAACTGCAACGCGTAAATCATCAGCGTGGAGAAGGAAAAGGTGATTAAGATACTCAGGTAGATTAAGG
>JAZKZY010000156.1:0-5850 GCA_045612895.1 Candidatus Scatosoma sp.
TCTTGAAAAAACGCCCTGCTTTGCTTTCGTTAAGACCATGCTCCCTTGCTTTTTCCTTTTTGACGGAAAAATCCGCCTCGCATTCTTTCCAAAAACCGCTCTTTATTCTGCATTTTGCAAGCCGTGCTTCTTCCCGTAAAGTGCGCCCGTTTTCTTTCGACATAATTCACCTCTTTTCACCTTGTTTTTCGACCTTCTTCGACATTTTACCAAGAAAAAAGAACCCACTTTCGTGAGTTCTTTCGTGTTTTTTAGTTTCTGCTTCTCTTACGAGCCGCTTCAGACTTCTTCTTTCTTCTTACGGAAGGCTTTTCATAAAATTCCTTCTTTCTAAGATCGCCGATGATACCGTCGCGGGAGCATTTTCTTTTAAAACGACGCAATGCGCTTTCTACATTTTCGTTTTCACCAACTCTTACCGTGGACATTCCTTTTCACCATCCTTTGCCTATGCGTTTATTGATTACTACGCTATTATAACAATTTCACCCTTTCCTGTCAAGCTTTTTTTCGGCGTTTTTACAACCTTTTTACGGATTTTTCCATTTTATGCCGATATGTGGAAGGGTATTTTGTCTTTTGCTGTCGAATGGTTAATTTACCTTTTCAAAATCGGACGCAGGGTGCTTACACCAAGGACAAATGAAATCGTCGGGCAGCTCTTCACCATCATGTACGTAGCCGCAAATTTTGCAAACCCACTTACCCTTTGCGCTCGGCTCTTCCACCTTTGCTGCCTGGGGCTTGGGTTTGATGTTGCTTTGATAATATTCGTAGGTTACCGATTTTTCATTGTTCAATTTCTTTGCTTCGGTCACTTCCGCAACAAACAAAGTATGGGTGCCGTAATCGTGGCTAGCTACCACTTTCGCACTCAATACCGCGTTTGCGTGTTCGGGTAAATAGTAGAGGCCGTTCTCGCTCGTTGCGTACATGCCCCCTGCAAATTTATCCACGTCACGGCCCGATTGAAAGCCGAATTGTTTGAAAATGTCAAACGGCGCGCTTTCCGAAAGAATGGAAACGTTGAAAATACCCGTCTTTCTCAAAAGCTCTTCCGAGTAGTTCGCCTTGTTGACAAACACCACGATGCGCGTGGGGTTATCGGTCAACATAGACACCGTGTTGACGATACAGCCGTTTTGTTTTTGCCCGTCCGTCGTCGTCAGCATGAATAAGCCGTAGGTGATTTTGTACATTGCTTCTCTTTCAATCATAATTTTATTCCTCTTTATCCCTTATTAAAATACAGTACGCAACCCGTCGTAAACGCATAGATACAAGCAGTTCAAGGAGTGCGCGGCTTTGTTGCAGGGAGTGTACAGAGACGTACATGACCAAAACAAAACGCAAGCACGACGATGAAATGCGCCGTATATATGTGTTTACTTCGCCCAAAGACCGTGGAGATTGCAGTAAGCATAAACAGCCACAGCCTTATCGCCGTCAGCAAGCTTGAATACGCACACGGGTGCCTCGTTTGCTTTCAAATACTGCACTTGATAGCCCTGCTCCGTTTCTAAAGCCACCCATTCAATCAAATGTTCCGCGGTCATGGGATGCGCTACGCTGCCCACGTCTACCTTTACCGTCTTACATTTCTTTTCTACAACGGGTACGTGCTTTTCCTGCGCCGCATCCGTACTGCCTGCAATCAATTCCTTCCAACCGTCAAGGTTTAACGCCTCTTTCGAAATCAAGGTTTTGCCGTTTTCATTTTGATATACTTTTAACATAATTTTACTCCTTATTGAGATTTGATCTTGATAAGAGTATAACATATAAAAATACTCTTGTCAATAGTTTTTGCAAAAAAAAGTAAAAAAATCCCAAAATTACTCGGTTAAAAGGTTGTTTTTGTATAAAAGTTCGTCTAAATAGTCACAGCTTTGCTTTAATTCAACAGGGTCGGTAAAGTTTTCGGCATACACCTCCAACAACAACGCGCCGTCAAACCCCACGTCTTTCAACTGCTTGACAAGGGTGTCAAAGTCAAAACAACCCTGCCCGGGCAGGCACATTTTACCCTGATCATCTATATCGGACAGGTGCGCGTACGCAAGGCGATTGCCCATTTCCGTCAAATACTCCTCGTAAGGATACCCCGAAATGCGGGCTTGCTTGATGTCTAAAACGCCGCGAAGTTCGGGCAGTTCTTGGGCAAGCGTTGTAAAGACGGACGGGCGGTTGTAGGTCGCCCATTCTACATTTTCAAGGCAAAGAGTGACACCATGTACGCGACAAAGGTCTAAAATGCGCGCAAACCCCTCTATCATCTTGGGGAAATTGTCCGCGCCCGGCATCCGAGTTGCTCGCTTTACGCGGGCTGTACCATGAAAGGTGTAGTAAGGCGCGTCAAGGGCGGTGGCGCTTTGCAGTACCTTTTCAAGCCAAGCAAACGCGTCCGCGCGCACACGAGGATGCGCCGCAAAGAGCTGCGGCTCAAACCCCGTATTGAGGTCGTGTACGGAATTGATGTGAAGATTGCCCTTGCGTTCTTTCAGCACATCCGCAAAGGGATAGCCATATTCGGAAAAAGACGTAAGAAAGACCTCGGCGGTTTTCACCCCGAGCTCTTCCAAAAGAGGCAACGCGTCCTCTGTATTTTTTCGCAAAAATAGCGATGCCGTCGATACGCCCGTTTTCATATTTACTCAATCCAAAAAACTCTATTCTCTTTGCGAGGTTTCTTTTCGGGGTCGATGTCAGGATACCCTAAGATACAGTTGCCGATCCCCTCGTAATCCCCTTCAATGCCAAGCTTTTTCAAAATCGCTTTCCCTTCGGGCATTTCAAAGGTTTCCTTTGCACGGTGAATCCAACACGCGCCCAAACCAAGCGCGTGCGCCGCAAGTTGCAGGTTTTCCATCACCAACGAGCCGTCGTAAAGGTAGGTGTGCATACTCTTATCCGCAAGCACAACGAGCACCACGGGCGCGCCGTAGAAAGGGTCTGCGCGGAAGAAAGGATCTTTCCCTGCGTTCAATTTTGACAATTCATCGCGTACCTGCTTATCGGTAACCGCCAAAATGATGGGGACTTGCTTGTTCAAGCCCGAAGGCGCGTTTAACCCTGCCTCGATTACTTGTTCAATCAATTCCTTAGGTACGGGGTCGGGTTTATACTTCTTAATGCTCTTTCTCGTGAGCAACATTTCCATTGCGTCCATCGTATTACTCCTTATACTGTAAATCTTTGGGTTGCCAGTTTTTCAAAACTTCGTACATTTCCTCGCCGATTGTCTTTGCACCTGCCAAATCGTGATAGAGGTAGTTACCGCACTCCTCCTTTTTGTTGCCAGGGATTTCCCCCTCAAAATCGCGCGCAAACGCCATGCTTTCACGAACAAGCGCAATCGCCTCCTCACTCGTCATCGTGTCGCGCGTGAGGAAGTAAAAGCCCGTACAGCAGCCCATAGGACCAACGTAGATGACTTTATCCCCCAGCTCGCTATTACGCGCGTAGGTGGCAAACAAATGCTCCAGCGTGTGCCCTGCGCGCATATCAAGGTAGTCGCCGCCGTTGGGCAATTTCATACGGATATCATAGGTCACCACGTCCCCGTCAATACGGGAGATATACATACCCTTTTCCAAGGTATCGTGGTTGACGGTAAAGCTTGCGATTTTCTTCATTTTTTCACCTTATTTTCCAAAAAATTCTCTAAATGCAGGGGGCATGGGTGCGTTGAACGACATAACCTCCTTGTTTACGGGGTGGATAAATTCGATACGGGATGCGTGCAAACCAAGGCGTCCCAACGGGTTTTTCACCTGCGTACCGTCCTGCTTTTTGCCGTATTTATCATCCCCGACAACAGGGCAACCGATCGATTGCATATGTACACGGATTTGGTTTTTTCTACCCGTTTCAATCTGCACCTTCAAAAGGGAATACTCTCCGCTTTCTTTCATTACCTCGTAACGGGTAACCGCCTTTTGTCCCGTAGGATCGTTGGTCGAATAGACGATGTTGTTCTTGTTTTCTTTCAAAAAGCTGGTAATCGTACCCTGCTTGTTTTCCAAAATACCCTCTACCACCGCAAAATATTCACGCAAGGTCACCTGCTCGTTCCAGTGCATTTTTAACATCGAATGGAGCTTGATATTCTTCGCAAACACCAACACACCCGACGTTTCCTTGTCGATGCGGTGTAAAACGTAAGGACGGCTGTTTTTGCCCTGCGCCTGCATATATTCCAAGGCGTAGCCATAGGCACATTCCGTTTCCTTGTCACTTTCCACCGAGAGCAAACCAACGGGCTTGTTGATAACGAGGAAATCCTCATCCTCGAACACGATACCGATTTGTGCAGGAGCTTTGGGCGGAGTTTTGCGCTTTTGCGCAACGGGTCTCGTTGCGGTTGCCCCCTCTTTTACGGGTTTTCGCGCCAGCTTTATTTCATCGTCCTTGGCAAGGGGGAAATTGTACTGCGTTACCACACTGCCGTTGACAAGCACTTGACGTCTTACAAGCAAGGATTTTACGTTGTTGCGTGAAGTGCCGCACTTGCGGAGAAGAAACTCCATTAGCTCGTCACTTCTATTCACCTTATACACCGCCGTATATACGGATACGCCGTTTACACGCTCCACGTTGTCTTTCTTGGGGGTGCGGGCATGGGGTTTGTCCTTGGACGCGCCCTTAAAACTACGTTCATCGCGTACCTGCCCCGTCCGTTTTTGTTTATTTTTGTCGAAACCGTTTTGCATAATGTTGTTCCTTTCTCTTTCTTTCCTATATAGTATAGCACTTTTACAGCCGTTTGTCAACGGCTATAAAAACAAAAACGACCTCGCAAAGAGAAATCCTCGCAAGGTCCTTTTTTGATTATTTTTCCGTTTCTTCCAAGTGGATTTTGGGTAATTTCCAACGATATTTTGTTGCCAACATTCTAATCCCGATGACCAACGCCATTGCAATTATGCCAGGGAAAATGGTGTTTTGCACAAACAAACGTATTACGTAGTACACGATTGCGCCGCCGAGCGCCGCCACAGCATAGATATGCTTTGTGAAAATGAAAGGAGGCGTTTCCGTCAAAATATCACGCAAAAGTCCGCCGCCCACCGAAGGCAAAACGCCTAAAACGAGGGATAAAAATACGTTATCCGAAAAGCCGTAGGTGAAAGCGAGTTCCGTACTCATAACCGTAAATGCCGCAAGACCGATCGCATCAAACACGTTGTTGATATGTTCGATTTTGTCGCGAAGCCCGTCAAATTTTTTGCGTTGCTGATAGGAAATCAAGAACACGATGAGGGCGCTTGCACAGGCAATCAACAAGATATACACTTTTGAAAAAATAATCGGTGGAAATTTGCCGATGAGGATATCCCTCATGATACCGCCGCCAACCGCCGTGATACAGCCGATAACGAGTACGCCGAATACGTCAAACTTTGCCTTAATCGCCACAAATGCGCCTGAAACAGCAAAGGATATCGTACCGACAATCTCTAAAATAAATAATATAGTTTCGGTCCACATACCGTCTTATCCTTTTGAAAAACTTTACCTTATTATAGTATATTTTTTGGATAATGTCAATGTGTTTCCGCGGGGAAAAGTGGAAATTTACCGCCCTATGGCAATACAAAAACGGCTTACCCTTGCGGATAAGCCGTCTTGATTGTTATTTTACCCTATCAATTAGTTGCGAGGGTTCTTGATGTTAGCCTGCGCTGCGGACAAACGTGCGATGGGTACACGGTAAGGCGAGCAGGAAACGTAGGAAAGACCGATTTCGTGGCAGAATTCGATGGAAGAAGGATCACCACCGTGTTCGCCGCAGATACCAAGGTGCATGTTGGGACGAACAGCTTTACCGCCGTCAACAGCCATCTTCAT
>JAZKZY010000157.1:0-23074 GCA_045612895.1 Candidatus Scatosoma sp.
CCTGCGTTACAGGGAGGTTGTACTTTTTAGCGAAAGCGTAGTCGCGTTCATCATGCGCCGCAACCGCCATAACTGCGCCCGTACCATAGGAATACAATACGTAATCCGCAAGGTAGATAGGCAATTTTTTACCATTCAAGGGATGGGTAGCATACGCGCCTGTGAATACGCCCGTTTTCTCACGTGCGGTGGAAAGACGATCGATGTCGTTTGCTTCCGCTGCGTAGCGTACGTATTCGTCGATAGCCGTTGCTCTTTCAGGGTGCGCCGCTTTCAAGGTTTCCGTCAAGGGGTGTTCGGGTGCGAGTACTACGTAGTTTACACCGAATACCGTATCGGGACGGGTGGTGAAAACGGTAATATCGTCGCCCGTTTCACATTCAAAATGGATTTCACAGCCCGTGGATTTACCGATCCAGTTTTTCTGCATCAACTTGGTCTTTTCAGGCCATTCCAAATCTTTCAAGCCGTCTAACAATTCTTCTGCATAGTCGGTGATTTTCAAGAACCATTGCGTCATGTCCTTACGAAGAACAACCGAGCTACAACGTTCGCATTTACCATCTACAACCTGTTCGTTTGCAAGCACGGTTTCGCAGGAAGGGCACCAGTTGATGAGTGCGTTCTTACGATAAGCAAGACCTTTCTTGTAGAGTTGCAAGAAAAGCCATTGCGTCCATTTATAATAATCTTCTTCGCAGGTTTTAATTTCCGCGGTCCAGTCGAACATAGCGCCCATTTTACGAAGCTGTTCTTCCATCGTTGCGATGTTCTTTTCCGTAGAATCCTTGGGGTGAATACCCGTTTTAATTGCGTAGTTTTCCGCAGGCAAACCGAATGCGTCAAAGCCCATGGGTTGGAAAACTTCGTACCCCTGCATCTTCTTAAAACGCGCATAGGTATCGGTAGGGCCGTAGTTATACCAGTGGCCTACGTGCAATTTTGCGCCAGAAGGGTAGGAGAACATTTCCAAAACGTACAGCTTTTCTTTCTTGCTGTTCTTCTTAAAAACGTTTTGTTTCGTCTTTTCCCATTTTGCTTGCCATTTGCTTTCAACGGATTTCATATCCATCATAAAAATAACCTCCGAAAAGGAAGCGGCCTTTGCCGCTTGTCTCTTCCATAATATATATAGTACCCATTTATTATAGAGTAAAATTGCTTTCAAGTCAAGCAAATTGCGCCTGCGGATAAATAATTTCCGTTTCCGCGCATACAATAATCATGTGGAAGAAATAACGATTACGCAAAACGGCTTTGACGGCCTGTATATGTCTTATCTTTTTGGTAAAGTACGCGAACGATTTTCCTTTTTACCAGCCTCTTGCGACATCGCGCGCAAGGGAGATTGCACCGAGATTGCATTCAAAACCGACCGCGCCTATTTTCCGTACGTCCGCAAATATACCGAGGAGCATATTGCCGACGTGTTGGCTGTGGGGTACAAGTACGCATACTTTGAAAAACGCCTGCCGTTGCCCCTGCTGACCCCCATGAAAAAACGCTTGCTACTGACGGCGTTGGTGGCGGGGGATTATAAGGATGATAGGGGGCATATCGCAAAGCGGATCCGCGGTTTCGAAAGCTATTGCTTGGACGGTTTGTTTCACTTCCGCCTGCGCGATTTAATCAAACGCTGGGAGGAGATTGTCGATTACATTCCCACCGATATGGGAGAGGGGGCGATGGACGGCTTTATCGAGTTTTTGGCGGAGGACGGTGAGGGGAAGATATTTCTCAAAGACGGAAAGGCGTATGATGAGGAGTATAGACCGCTCACCCGCAGCATTTTGACGGGGGTAGAATCTTCTATCGGGGAGATTTTACTCAGCGGCGCGGAAAGGGTGTATTGCTTTGGCGAGGTGGACGGCGATACGGCGGCGTTTTTGCGAAAATATTATGGGGAAAAAGCAATTTTTTGCTGAAAAAGGGTTGACAAAAATCCTAGAAAGCATTACAATAGAAACCGTAAAGACAAGTAGCGTCGTTTCGGTTTTTCAGAGAGCCTGCCCTTGGCTGTGAGGTGGGTAAACGGGGACGGAGTGTGAAACCACTTTACGTTCGGTAAAATTGTATAGAAAAGCGGTCGTAGAAATACGGCAATTAAGGTGGAACCGCGCAAAATATTGCGTCCTTAAACTTTCTTTTTGTAGGGAGTTTAGGGCGTTTTTTTATTTTTCGCGCAACGATTTTACCATTTATGCACTTAAAAAAACATACCTTATACGGAGGAAAAATATGAATATTATTTTGAAGAGCGGCGACGCTTTAGAAGTAGCGGAAAACGCAACCGCCATGCAAGCGGCTATGGCAATTTCCGAGGGCTTGGCAAGAAACGCAGTTTGCGCAAAAGTAAACGGCGAGCTGGTTGACCTTTCCCACGAAATGAAGGAAGGGGACAACCTTGAAATCGTTACCCTTAAGGATAAAGAGGGTTTGCAGGTTTATCGTCACACCTGCGCGCACGTTTTGGCACAGGCATTGAAAACGGTATATCCTACCTGTAAATTGTCGATCGGCCCCGTTATTGAAAACGGTTTCTATTACGACGTAGATTTCGTAACCCCCATTACGCAGGCTGACCTTGCGAAGGTGGAAAGCGAAATGCAAAAGATTATTAAGGGCAACTTGCCCATCGAACGCTTTACGCTTCCCAAGGAAGAAGCGATTGCGCTCATGAAGAGCTACAGTGAAGATTACAAGGTAGAGCTCATTGAAGATTTGCCTGACGGGGAAACGATTTCCTTCTACAAGCAGGGCAGCTTCACCGACCTTTGCCGCGGTCCTCACCTTCCCGCTACGGGTAAAATTAAGGCGTTCAAGCTCACCAGCATTGCAGGCGCATACTGGAGAGGGGACGAACACAACAAGATGCTTACCCGTATTTACGGTACTGCATTTGCCAAGAAGGACGAAATGGACGCATACTTCACGATGCTTGAAGAAGCAAAGAAACGCGACCATACGAAGCTTGGTAAAGAATTGAAGTTATTTGCTATCATGAACGAAGGTAAGGGTTTGCCTTTCTTCTTGCCCAACGGTATGGTTTTGAAGAACACCCTTATCGAATACTGGCGTGAAATCCATAAGCGCGACGGCTACGTAGAAGTACAAACGCCTATCATGCTTAACCGCACCCTTTGGGAAACGTCCGGTCACTGGTTCCATTACCGTGACAATATGTACACGACCAAGGTGGACGATGAAGATTTCGCAATCAAACCCATGAACTGCCCCGGCGGTGTTCTCGTTTATAAGAACGAACCCCACAGCTATAAGGATTTGCCTATTCGTATGGGTGAACTCGGTCTTGTACACCGTCACGAAAAATCCGGTCAGCTCCACGGCTTATTCCGTGTTCGTTGCTTTACGCAGGACGACGCGCACATTTTCATGACGCGCGAACAAATCAAGGACGAAATCAAGGGCGTAGTACGTCTTATCAACGAAGTTTACACCTTGTTCGGGTTTAAGTATCACGTGGAACTTTCCACCCGTCCCGACAACAGCATGGGTAGTGACGAGGACTGGGAAGTAGCAACCGAATCCTTGCGTACCGCTTTGGACGATTTGGGCCTTGCATACGTGGTAAACGAAGGGGACGGCGCATTCTATGGTCCTAAGATTGACTTCCACCTTGAAGACTCTATCGGTAGAACGTGGCAGTGCGGTACGATTCAGCTCGACTTCCAGTTGCCTCAGCGTTTCGATATGGAATACGTAGGCGAAGACGGCGCAAAACATCGTCCTATCATGGTACACCGTGTTGCATTCGGCTCGATTGAACGTTTCATCGGTATTTTGATCGAACACTTTGCAGGTAAATTCCCCGTATGGCTTTCGCCCATGCAGGTGAAAATCCTTCCCATTACGGATAGACAGCTCGACTACGCAAACGGCTTGTATGCGAAGATGAAAGAAGCAGGTATCCGCGTAACGGTGGACGATCGCAGTGAAAAGATCGGTTACAAGATCCGTGAAGCGCAGATGGAAAAGGTTCCTTATATGCTCGTTTTGGGTGACAAGGAAATGGAAGCAGGTCAGGTGGCTGTACGTCGTCGTGACGGTGAACAATCGGTTGTTTCCGCGGATGAATTCATCGCAACCGTTTTGAAGGATATCACTGACAAAACGGCATTCTAAAAAAAATTAAAAAAATTACCAAATACCACAAAATTTGCTTGACAGAAGGTAGGGCTTTATGTTACTATATGTAGGCTAAGCAGAAGCAAACCTTCTCGCCGTGCAGTTTTGATTGGTACGGCTCAATAATCTTTCACCGTGGAAAAACGGGGATAATTATGTAGAAAAAGGGTTGCTATGCATAGCAACCCTTTAATTTTTGACGAGAGGTACACGACCATTAAAGACGTTAAAGATCAGCATCAGATCAATGAAGAAATCCGCGACAAAGAAGTGCGAGTTATTTCCGCTGAAGGCGAACAGCTCGGTATTATGAGCGCGGCGGCGGCTTTGCAAATTGCAGAGGAAGCAGACTTGGACTTGGTGAAAATTTCCCCCAACGCAGTTCCCCCTGTATGCAAGATTATGAACTATGGTAAGTTCAAGTTCGAGCAGGCAAAGAAAGAAAAGGAAAATCGTAAAAATCAAAAGGTTGTCGAATTGAAGGAAATCTACCTTTCGATGACGATTGACATCGGCGATTTGAACGTTAAGGCGAAAAAGACGATTGAAATGTTGGGCGATGGCAACAAGGTTAAGGTTTCCATTCGTATGCGCGGTCGTCAGCAGGCGCACGCAACCATGGGTATCGACGTAATGAAACGTTTCTTCGATATGCTTGGCGGCAAAGCGGTTATGGACAAAGAGCCCAAGACGGAAGGCAGAAACATCTTGATGATTTTGTCCCCTGCAAAATAAGGGTTAAACATTTCGGACAAGCCCTGCCACGGCAGGTTGTTATAACTAAAATAAGAAAAAAATTTCGGAGGATAAACATATGCCTAAACAGAAAACACATAGCAGTACCAAAAAGCGTTTCTGGTTGACCGGTTCTGGTAAAGTTAACCGTTCGCACAGCGGTAAGAACCACAAAGCAGAAACCAAGAACAGAAAGAGAAAGAGACGTTTGCGTCAGGGCGCTCTCGTTGCTTCCACGCAGGAAAACACGGTTAAGAGCATGATGCCTTACAAGAAATAAGAGAAAGGAGAGAGATAGATTATGCGTATTAAGAGAGCAGTTAACGCAGTTAAAAAGCGTAGAAAGATTTTTAAACTTTCCAAAGGTTACTACGGCAGCAAGAGCAGATCTTACAGAATCGCTAGAGAAGCGGTAATGAAGTCGTTGAACTATGCGTACATCGGCAGAAGATTGAGAAAGAGAGATTTCCGTCGTTTGTGGATTACGAGAATCAATGCAGCTGCAAGAATCAATGGTATTTCTTACAGCAAGCTTATGCACGGTTTGAACCTTGCAGGTATCAACCTTAACAGAAAGGTACTTGCTGATTTGGCTATTTCCGACGCAGCAGCATTCACGCAGCTTGTTGAAAAAGCAAAAGCAGCGCTCTAATTAGTAAACGAAAAGCCTTTTTTAACAAAAGGCTTTTTTCACTATTTAATGAAAATGATTTTAACCTCGAAAAACAATCCGCTGATCAAAGAAACGGCGGCGTTAAAGGATAAAAAGGCGCGCAAACAACAGGGCATGTTCCTGGTGGAAGGGCGTAAAATGGCGGTGGAGTGTCAAAGAAGTGACTTTGAAATCGACCGTGTATTCGTCGCGGAAAGCTACGACGGTGAAATTCCTTTTGCGGAAGAACAAATCGTCCGCGTTTCGGATGACGTTTTCCACTTTTTATCCGATGAAAAATCGCCGCAGGGTATTCTTTGCCGTATCAAAATCCCCACGCACACGTTAACAGCGCCGAAGGGGAAGTGCCTGCTTTTGGACGGCGTTGCCGATCCTGGCAACGTAGGCACCATTATTCGTACGGCAAATGCAGCGGGCTACGAGGAAATTTACCTGACGGAGGAATGCGCTGACCCGTATTCTCCCAAGAGCGTTCGCGCAAGCATGAGCGGTGTGTTTTTCACAAAGCTTTACCGCGCAAGCAGGGCGGATATTTTATCCGTTTTATCGGAAACGCCCATTGTTGTTGCGGACATGGGTGGGGTGAACGTATTTTCCTTTCAACCGCCCCAGCGCTTTGCTTTGGCGATAGGAAACGAGGCAAACGGGATTTCGGATATTGTGCAAGAAAAGGCGGCGTATACGGTGAAAATTCCGATGCAAGCCACACAGGAAAGCTTGAATGCAGCAATCTCGGCAGGTATCATTATGTACGTCTTAAACAAAGGCGAATTTGAAGAATAAACGAAAAGGAGTAGAAGTATGTCTGGACATAGCAAATGGCATAACATACAGGCAAAAAAGGGTAAGGCAGACGCAGCGAAGGGTAGAATTTTCACCAAGCTTGGTAGAGAAATCGCAGTAGCGGCAAAGAGCAATCCTAACCCTGATACCAACAGCAAACTTGCGGATATTATCGCAAAGGCAAAAGCGGCAAACATGCCCAACGACAACATTCAGCGTAGTATCAAAAAAGCGTCTGGTGAAATGAGCGGCGCGGATTACAAGGAATTGATTTACGAAGGCTACGGTGTAGCTGGCTCGGCTGTTATCGTTGTTACCCTTACGGATAACCTTAACCGTACGGCAGGTGACGTGCGCGCAATTTTGGGTAAACACGGCGGTCAGCTTGGTCAAACCGGTTGCGTATCCTATAACTTTGACAACAAGGGCTATATCGTTATTGAAAGAACGGTAGAGTTGGACGAAGATACGATGACGGAAATTGCTTTGGAGGCAGGCGCGGATGACGTAGTAGTAAGCGATGACGTTTACGAAATCTTCACCACCCCTGAAACCTTCTCGGAAGTACGTAAGTTCTTGGAAGATAAGAATGCGGAATTGATGGCTGCAGCACCCAAGGGCAAGAGAAATGACGAAGAAGAACCCAAGATTCGTTTCTTGCAATCGGAAGTAGCGATGATTCCTCAAAACAGAATTACCCTTCCCGAAGACAAAGTAGCAACCTTCGAAAAGATGATTGACGCTTTGGAAGAACACGATGACGTGCAGAACGTATATCACAACGTAGAACTTCCCGACGAAGAATAACCACCTGACGTTGGACGCAGGCAAGATGATCTTGCAGCCAGTAAAGTGTCTTATCGTACGTTTTTGTTGAAGGTTTCGTGCATTCACTATAAAACGAAATGATAAAAAGTGCTTGACAAGGGAAAAACGCTGTGTTATAATTAAATAGTAAATCCCATGAGGGAGTAGCAAGCGTATTTTTACGCGGTAAGTCAACAACCCTGACCTTATTTGGTCTGGCTTGCCTTAAAATGCGAGACTCATTTGTATAGGGCTTACCGTACAAAGAGTATTCCTTTAGGAACTTTCGAGGTACGGTTTCCGTACCTCGTTTTTCTTTTTGCGTGTACACATAATTTCATTTTAGAGAAATAAAATATATAGATATAGGAGTAAAAGAAAGATGAAGCATTATTGCGAAGAGCAAAGCGCCGTCTTGCAAAGTTTGGAAACAAACCGCGAAACGGGGCTTACCGAATCGGAGGCATCCACTCGATTGATTGAAAACGGCAGAAACAAACTCGCCGCGGCAAAGAAAAAATCAATCATTCAGCGTTTCTTCGAACAGCTTGCCGACCCCATGATTATCATCTTGATTGTAGCGGCTGTGGTAAGTGGCGCGCTTGCGATCTATGAAATGTCGCAGGGGAAAGAGGGCGACTTTGTGGACGTAATCATCATTTTGGCGGTTGTTATCATCAACGCCATTTTGGGTGTATTCCAAGAAAGCAAAGCGGAAAAAGCGATTGAGGCGCTGCAAGAGATGTCAGCCGCCACATCCAAGGTTTTGCGTGACGGTAAAGTTATCCATGTCCCCAGCGAAGAGTTGGTTATAGGGGATATTATCCTCTTAGAAGCAGGCGACGCAGTTCCTGCGGACGGTAGAATTTTAGAAAGCGCAAGCTTGAAGATTGAAGAGGCTGCATTGACGGGTGAATCCCTCCCCGTAACGAAAATTGCGGAGGCAATTCAGCTTTCCGAAACGGCAAAAGATGTACCCTTGGGTGACCGTAAAAATATGGTCTATATGGGCGGTACCGTTGTATATGGCCGTGGCGTAGCCGTAGTGACGGCAACGGGTATGGCTACGGAAATGGGCAAAATCGCAGGCGCTTTGGCGGATGCGCAAGAAGGGAAAACTCCCTTACAGCGCAAGCTTAGTCAGTTGTCTGGCTTGCTCACCTGGATCGTGCTTGGTATTTGCACAATCGTATTCGGTGTACAGTTGATTAGACACGGTTCGTTGGATTTCGAATTTGCGTTGGATGCGTTCATGGTAGCGGTATCCTTGGCGGTTGCGGCAATTCCTGAAGGTCTTGCGGCGGTGGTAACGGTAGTACTTTCTATCGGGGTTACCAACATGTCAAAGCGTAATGCAATTATCCGTAAATTGACGGCGGTAGAAACGCTTGGTTGCGCGCAAATCATTTGCTCCGACAAAACGGGTACGCTTACCCAAAACAAGATGACCGTGGTGGACTATTTCGGCGAAAACGAAACCCGTATCGCGGTAGGCATGGCGCTTTGCTCGGATGCGGAACTCTTTGAGGACGGCTCGTTGACGGGTGAACCTACGGAAACGGCGCTCGTTGCTTGGGCAGATAAACTTGCGCAAAAGAAATATTCCTTAAAGGTTGCATTCCCTCGCGTAGGGGAAGCTCCCTTTGACTCTAACCGCAAAATGATGTCCACCGTTCATGAAACGGAGGCTGGCTTTGTACAATACACCAAGGGTGCGCCCGACGTGGTAATTGATAGATGTACCCATTACTTGTGTAAGGGTGAAATCGTGCCTATGACAGCGGAATACAAGGCGGAAATCCTTGCCGCAAACAAGGCAATGGCGGATAAAGCGTTGCGTGTGCTTGCTTGTGCAGAACGTTTCTACACGGAAAAGCCCGCTGACTTTGAAGCAGGTAACTTGGAAACGACGCTTTGCTTTACGGGGCTTTGCGGTATGATTGATCCTGTCCGTCCCGAGGTGAAGGACGCGATAGAGCGTTGCTTGGAGGCAGGTGTTCGTCCTATCATGATTACGGGCGACCATATCGACACAGCGGTTGCAATCGCAAAAGAACTGGGTATCCTCAACGAAAACGTGCGTGCAATTTCCGGCGCGCAGTTGGACGAAATGGACGATGAAACCTTCCAGCAGCAATTCCAAGGGATCGGTGTGTATGCCCGTGTGCAGCCCGAACATAAGACGCGTATCGTCAATGCTTGGAGAGGCATCGGTAAAGTAACGGCAATGACGGGTGACGGCGTAAACGACGCGCCTTCCATTAAGGCGGCGGATATCGGCGTTGGTATGGGTATTACAGGTACGGACGTAACGAAAAACGTTGCGGATATGGTGCTTACAGACGACAACTTTGCGACCATTGTGGGCGCAGTTGAAGAAGGTCGCCGTATCTACGACAATATCCGTAAAGCCATTCAATTCTTGCTTGCATCGAATATGAGTGAAGTCATTGCAATCTTTGTTGCAACCTTGCTGGGCTTTAAGATTTTGATGCCTGTACATTTGTTGTGGATTAACCTCGTTACCGACACCTTCCCTGCGCTTGCGCTCGGTATGGAAAAGGCAGAGGACAACGTTATGAAACGTGCGCCTCGTTCGTCTACGGCGGGTATATTTGCGGACGGTATGGGCTTTGACGTTGTATATCAAGGTGTGTTGGTAGCGGTTTTGACGCTCATTTCCTATTTAATCGGCTCGAACTGGCAGCTTTTGGACAGCTCTCATGGTACGACGATGGCATTCTTAACGATGTCCCTTGCGGAAATTTTCCACAGCTTGAATATGCGTTCGCAAAGAGGTAGCTTGTTCACGATGAAGAAACAAAACGTAACCTTATGGCTTGCGGCGCTTGGCTCGTTTGCGGCGACCATAGCCGTTTGCGCAGTACCTTTCCTTGCAGGTGCGTTTGGTTTTGAAACGATCGGGCTTCAAGAGCTTGGTATCGCGGCGGCAATCGGCGTATGCATTATCCCCATTGTGGAAATTGTTAAGTTGATTCAGCGTAAAATTGCGAAAAAAGGGGCAAAAAACTAATCAAAACGCCCGACAGAAATGAATAACACGTGGTCAAAGTACCCCTTTTTAGGATGTAAAAAAGCGAAAAAATCGGTAGAGGGGTACCATGTCCGTGTTGAAAATGGGAAAAGTTATCCGAAAAAATGCGATTTTTCAAAAAAAGTTGTATTTTTTCGGATATTTTTTGCTTCAAACCCTTGACCGCGTTGCATTATTATGTTATAATAATACTCGTATAGTAGTAGGGTCTTGATTTTATAATCAAAATCCTAGTAACGGCAGTAAAAAAATTCAGGAAAACAAATTCGCTTGGGAAGGCGAATAAAAAAATGAGGTGTAAAAATGGCGAAGATGGAAAAGAAAACCAATCAAGTAGGCCTTTTGGGCGTGTATGAGTATCTCCGCGATCAGTTGGAAGCAACGAAGACTGCATTGACGAACGAAGTGCGCATGGCATCTGCACAGATTAGCAGCTTGCACGGCGACTTAAAAGCGGCTAACGATAAGGCAACGATGGCGGTATCTCAAGAGATCCGTTTCAGCTACAAGCAGAACCAAACCATTTATGACGGTCTTGCGGCTATGCTTACCAAAGAAGTTAGCGAAAGATTGAACTCGGTA
The DNA here is from genome assembly GCA_045612895.1 of Candidatus Scatosoma sp. GTDB lineage: Bacteria > Bacillota > Clostridia > Christensenellales > Borkfalkiaceae > Scatosoma. Next base: position 10,782 of record JAZKZY010000157.1, read on the forward strand.
GAGGCAATGCTTACCAACTTGGAAAAGCTTCAGCTTCTCCTTGAAGACCTCAACGAATTGAAATATGGCTACATGAATTTGCAAGCAGTTTGCGATACGACGCAGGCAATTGTTGCAAACGAAGTTAACCCTAAGATTGACTCGCTTGGTACTTCGGTTGACGAAATCAACAACAAGCTTGCAAACCTTCCTGCAGAAGAAGATTACAATCGTCTTGTAGAGGCAGTAGCAACGAAAACTGACGAAACGGCACAAACTTACAGCCGTCAGGTTGTAGATGCGATTGCGGCACTTCCCACCGCTGAAAACATTGATTACAGCCGTATCGTAGAAGAAGTAGGCGACAAAGTGCTTGACCTTCTTAATCAGGTTAACGCTGAAACCCCCGAAGAAGAAGCTCCCGTAGAAGATCCTATCGACTACGATAGAATTATTTGCGGCGCTGCTGAAAAGGTTATCGAATCTCTTCCTTATCCTGAAAAGGTAGATTACAGCCGTTTCGGTGAAGAATTTGACTACGAACGTCTTGCAAACTTGGTTGTTGAAAAGATGACCGCTCCCGAGGTTGATTACGAACGCCTTGCGGATATGGTTATGGAAAAGATGAGCGCTACTACTGAAAAGTCCTGCGAAGTTATGTTGGACGAAGCTGGTATCGAAGAAATCGCAACGAAGGTAGCTGATAAGCTCAACGCAGAAGAACCTACATACGACCTCGTTATTGACGAAGAAGGTATCGCTGCTTTGGCAAAAGGCGTTTCCGAAGAACTTTGCCAGATGTGCGCTTCTTGCGAATGCATTCCCGCTGAAGAAGAAGTGGTTGTTGAAGAAGCTCCCGCTGAAGAAGCTCCTGTAGAAGAAACTCCCGTTGAAGAACCCGTTGTGGAAGAAACGGTTGTTGAAGAAGCTCCTGCTGAAGAAACCCCCGTTGAAGAAGAACTTGCAGTAACCGCTCTTGGTTATCAAGAAGTTGGCAACGATTTGATCGATGCTGAAACGGGTTTGGTAATTCGTTTGAAGAGAAGCTTCACCGCTAAGATGAAGCAGAGCGAAGAAAAAGTAAAAGCTTACTACAGCGACATTAAAAACGAACTTACTTCCTACAAGAAAGTAAACTCCAACGTAAGCTGGCACGGTGATAGATTTAACTTGGGTCGTGATACGATCGCAAAGATTAACATCTGCGGTAAGACCTTGTGCTTCTATTTGGATTTGGATCCCAACGATCCCGAATTGAAGACGACCGTATATCATCAAAAAGACGTAGGCAGCCAGAAGGCATACGAAAGCACGCCTTTCATGGTTAAGGTTAAGAGCGACGCAGCTGCGAAGAAAGCGCTCCGTTTGGTTGGCTACCTTGCTGAAAAGCTCGGCGCTGAAAAGAACGATGCATTCGCACCTGTAGATTACGCAGGCGAATTTGCCTACGCTTCCACCAAGCAGCTCTTTGATGAAGGTTTTATCAAGGCAACGAAAGAAAAGAAGGTTGATTTGAACTTCTAATTAAAAAACAAAAGAAATATTTAAATAAAGAAGAGAGCTGATAATTCCTATATTTTCGGCTCTCTATTTTATAGCTTAATTATCGGCAACTTAGGGTTGTCAAGGAGAAAAAAAGGAACTGTGAAAGAAACGAAACAAGAAAAATCGGTCCTTAAGGGTGGTAAAGCCCCTGCGGGAAAGAAACGTTCCACAAAAGGAAAAACCAATCCGATGGGTACGGCGTTTGACCTGTCGGGGTCTATTGTAATCGAGTCAACACCCGTTAAAAAACCACGTAAAGCAAAGCAAATGCAAGGCTCAAAACAAGCGCAAAATACGCCCAAAGGCAAGAAAAAGGCCGAAAAAGCGGCTGCCACGCCCTCTAAGGCAGTACAAGGCAAAGAGAAAAAGAAAAAAGCGGTAAAGGTCATTTTCCTCGGCGGCGTAGGGGAAATCGGTAAAAATATGACCGCGCTTGAATATGGCAACGACATCATCGTAATTGATGCAGGTCTTACCTTTCCTGGGGAAGATATGCCAGGGGTTGACTCGGTTGTGCCTGATGTCACGTATTTGGCGCAAAACAAACATAAAATCCGTGCTATCATTTTGACTCACGGGCATGAAGACCATATCGGCGGTATTCCTTATTTAATGAAGGAAATCCCCTTGGAAACGCCCATTTACGGTACAAAATTGACCTTGATGCTGACAGATAACAAGTTGCAAGAACAACGCATTTCAGGCACGATACAGCGCGTTGTTGAGCCGGGGGATAGGGTAAAGTTTGGCGCGTTCGAGGTGGAATTTATCAACGTAAACCATTCCATTTCCGGCGCTTGCGCGCTTGCCATTCGTACCCCCAACGGTTTGATTTACCACAGTGGGGACTTCAAAATTGACCTCACCCCCGTGGCGGGCGAGCCGATTGATTTCAAGCGCATTGCCGAGCTTGGCAAGGAAGGTGTTTTGCTGTATATGAGCGAATCGACGAACATCGAACGCCCTGGCTACACGATGAGTGAAACGGTCGTTGGCACAACGCTTGATCACCTGTTTTCTGAAAATATGCACCGCAGAATGATTATTGCAACCTTTGCATCCAACGTGCATCGTTTACAACAAATCATTGACTTGGCGGTGAAATATCGCCGTAAGGTTGCCTTGTCGGGCAGAAGTATGTTCAAGGTGGTGGACGCCGCCGTTAAAATCGGCGAATTGCGCATTCCCGAAGGTGTTTTGATTGATATTGAAAAGACGAAAAACCTCTTTGACGGCGAGCTGTTGATTGTGTCGACTGGCTCGCAAGGGGAACCCATGTCCGCGTTGACGCGTATGGCAATGGGGGAATTTAACAAGGTGACGATCGGGGAAAACGATACGATTATCATTTCAGCCAACCCTATTCCGGGTAACGAAAAGATGATTTACCGCGTTATCAATAATCTTTACAAAAAGGGCGCGCGCGTGGTATATGAGAGCTTGGAAAAGATCCACGTTTCAGGACACGCTTGTCAAGAGGAGCATAAGATTTTATATTCCCTCTTAAAACCCAAATTTTTCATCCCTGTTCATGGTGAATATCGTCACTTGAAACGTCACGCACAGCTAGTTGTTTCCCTCGGTATGGCGGAGAGAAATATCCTCATCACCGACATCGGAAACTGTGTTGAATTGACGGATAAAACGATGAAATTTGGCGAAAACGTGCAGGCAGGTACGCGTTTAATTGATGGCGCAGGCGTAGAAGATTACGGTACCAGCGAGGTTATGAAGGACCGTTTGAAGATGTCTGCGGACGGGGTATTCACCGTTGCTTTGGCGGCGACGGGTGACTACGTTATCAACGATCCCGTTTTAGAGGCGCACGGTTGCGTATTTACCGAGGAAAACACTGAGAAAGAGTTGATCAGCGTTGTAAAACGTGCGGTGGCGAACTATGATTACGCGCGTGGGAACAAGGACGATTTAGAGATTGCCATTCGCAAGGCATTAAAGAATTATTTTTACAAAACGACAAAACAGGCACCCTTGATTGTGGTGTCCATTGTGGAAGTATAAAGGATGAAATATACAGCATCGTTGGTAAAATTGAATATAGACGAAAAAATATCCACGCGGCGCGCTGATGCGTTAAGCCGCGGTATTCCCGTTGCGGACGATGAAACGCTCAATTTTCTTCTTTTAACGTTGCGCATGGCAAAGCCTGCGCGCATTTTAGAGATCGGCACAGCGGTAGGGTTATCCGCCGTTTCGATGCTGTACGAGTGCCCGTCCGCGCGCTTAACCACGATCGAGTTGGAGGAAGAACGTTACTTAGAGGCAAAGAAAAACTTTGCCGATTTTGGCGTTGCCGACCGTGTGAATGCGCATTTAGGGGATGCAGGTGAAATCCTTGCTATGATGGATGGCGAGTTTGATTTTGTCTTTTTAGACGGTCCCAAGGCGCAGTATGAAAAATACCTTTTCGACTTAAAACGTTTGATGAAACAAGGCGCAATTCTTTTTGCGGACGACGTATTGCTTTACGGTTGGGTCAGCGGTGAAGAACCGACCCCTCAAAAACGGCATTCTATCGTAGATAAAATCCGTTCGTATTTAGAGGTAGTAACGGCAGATAAAGATTTCATCACTTCCGTCTTGAACGTTGGCGACGGCGTAGCATTATCGGTGTATAATTCCGAGAAAAAGGCGTAAAAAATTATTCAACGCATACATGGGTGGTTCATTTTGAAAAACATAAGAGAAAATAACACAATTCAAGCGGAATTGCTAGCGCCCGCAGGCAGCTATCAAAAGCTGCTTACCGCGTTCCATTTCGGCGCGGATGCGGCATATGTAGGCGGTAAACAATTTTCCTTGCGTACCTTTGCGGACAACTTTACGGCGGAAGAATTATCCTCCGCGGTATCCTTGGCACATTCGCTTGGTAAAAAGGTTTACGTAACCGCAAATATTTTTGCGCGCAATGCCGACTTCCCTATGTTGCAGGACTACTTTCAGCAATTAGAGGCAATCGGTGCGGACGCTGCGATTATTAGTGATCCCGGTGTTGTATATGCGGCGAAAAAGGCGGCGCCCAACTTGGCAATCCACTTGTCCACGCAAGCAAATACTACCAACAAATATGCGGTAAAATTTTGGCAAGAGCAGGGCGTAGAGCGTGTTATTCTTGCGCGTGAATTGTCCTTGAAAGAGATTGCGGAAATCCACGAATTTACTCCCGAAACGGAGTTGGAGGCATTTGTTCACGGTGCGATGTGCATTTCGTACAGTGGTAGATGTTTGTTGTCCGATTATTTAGATGGACGTTCTTCCAACCGCGGCGCATGTGTGCAATCGTGCAGGTGGCGTTATGACGTGCGCGCTTTGAATGCAACCAACGGTCAATCGGAATGGTTGCCGATAGAAGAGGACGAAAGAGGTACGTATATTTTTAACAGCAAAGACCTCAACATGCTTGCCTATCTTCGTGAAATGGAGGGGGCAGGTGTGCGTTCATTCAAGATTGAAGGCCGTATGAAGAGTGGTTATTACCTCGCAACGGTTATCAATGCCTATCGCAGGTTAATGGACGGCGGCGACTTTGCGTTGTCGGAAACGGAACTTTCCAACGTCGCGCATCGCGATTATACAACGGCGTACGCGCTGGGTAAAAATCCCCAAACGGTCAATTATGAGGACAGTCAATCGAAAGGCGATTATATTTATATCGCGGACGTTGTGGGCTGTGAGGATGGTTTTGTGTTGGCGGAAATGCGCAACCGTTTCAAGAAAGGCGACGTGTTAGAGGTGCTTTCCCCTGATGGTAATTTTGCAAAAACCTTTGTCGCGGAAGAAATTTTTGACAGTAAGGGCGAAATGACGGATGATGCAAAGCTGGTACAAGAAATCTACAAAATCAAATGCCCCTATACTTTGAAGAAAGGGGATTACTTGCGAAGGAAAAAGGCGTAAAGGGAAACGGCTATGAAGAAAATTTTGATGATTGCAACAGGTGGTACAATTGCTTCTCAATTAGGTGAAGAAGGGTTAATCCCCAACCTTGCAGGTAGCAGTATCTTAAAATACGTACCTGAAGTGCTTGACTTTTGCACCCCGGAAGTAATACAAATTTACAACATTGACAGCACCAACGTCACCCCTAATCACTGGGTGCAGTTGGCAACGGCAATCCAAGAAAATTATGACAAATACGACGGCTTCGTTGTGTGCCATGGTACGGACACAATGTCCTATACGGCGGCAATGATCTCGTACATGGTACAGCATTCTCCCAAACCTATCGTCTTTACAGGCTCGCAAAAGCCCATTGACAAAGAGGATACGGACGGTAGAATCAACCTACGCGACAGCTTCCTTTATGCGGCGAGCGATGAGGCGTCGGACGTTGTTATCGTATTCCAAGGCAATGTAATCGCAGGTACGCGCGCGAAAAAAATCCGCACCAAGAGCTTTAACGCATTTGACAGTGTGGACTTCCCTTGCCTTGCGGCAATTCGTGACGGGCGCATTATTCAATATATTAAAACGGCAAAGGCGGACAAGCCAGAGTTTTTCTTAACCCTCAACGATAAGGTGGGTTTACTCACTCTTACCCCTGGGATGAATGGTGAATTGCTGGATGCGTACTTCCGTTACTACGACGGTGTAGTCCTTGCGGGCTATGGTACGGGCGGTATTCCTGAGGTGGACTATTACGGCTTTTACGAACGCATCCAAAACTGGGAGAAAAAAGGCAAAACGCTTGTCGTTACCACGCAGGTACAACAAGAGGGCAGCGATATGGACGTCTATCAGGTAGGTAGGGGTTGGAAAAATAGATTTGCCCTGTTGGAAAGCTACTCTATGACGTATGAGAGTATCATTGCAAAACTGATGTGGATTTTGGCGCAAACGAAAGATGATGAACAAATCCGTAACTTATTCTATACCCCGATCAATTACGACTTTATCGGGTAAAAGGGTACCATGTACGCGATGAATAAGTAAAACGGGATTTATTATACTGAAATAATATAAAAGGAAGAACTGATATGAAAAAAGAACAATTGCAAAAATATGCTGAATTGCTCGCAAAGGTGGGCTTAAACGTAAAGGAAGGTCAAACGGTATTCGTAGAGGCAGGCCTTGATCAGCCCGACTTCGTTACGATGGTGGTAGAAGAATGTTACAAGGCAGGCGCGTCCGACGTGTACGTGGACTGGAGCCACCAGCCGATTGCAAAGATCAACTCCAACTATCGCACGGTAGAACAACTTTCCACGTTGGCACCTTGGGCGAAAGCGAAGTGGGAATTTAGGGCGCAAAATTATTCCTGCCGTCTTTGGATTGAATCGGAAGACCCCGACGGTATGAAAGGCGCGGATCAAGAAAAATTGAGCAAGGCAAGACAAGCGTTGTATCCTCAAGTTAAACCTTTCCGCACGGCGCTTGAAAACAAGCATCAATGGTGTATTGCGGCTGTCCCTGGCAAGGCATGGGCAAAGAAAGTATTCCCTAACTTGACGGAAGAAGAGGCTATCGAAGAAATGTGGAAGGTGATTTTGCACACCGCTCGTGCGGATGGTGACGACCCCGTAAAGGCTTGGCAGGAACACAACGAAGATTTGGATAAGCGTTGCGAATACCTCAACAACTTGGGCTTGAAGTATTTGGAATACAAGAGCGCGAACGGCACCGATTTGAAGGTGGAATTGTTGGAGGACGGTATTTTTGCAGGCGGCAACGAAAAGACCTTGCAGGGCAACGTATTCAACCCCAACATCCCCACGGAGGAAGTATTCACCTCTCCCAAAGCAGGCGCGGCGGAAGGTATCGTGTACTCGACCAAACCCCTTTCCTATATGGGTGAATTGATTGAAAACTTCTCCATGCGCTTTGAAAATGGTAGAATTGTAGAGGTAAAAGCGGAAAAGGGCGAGGCATTGCTCAAGAAAATGGTATCGATGGACGAAGGCGCGGCTATGTTGGGTGAATGCGCGTTGATTCCTTACGATTCGCCTATCAACGAAACGGACGTTTTGTTCTACAACACTTTGTTTGATGAAAACGCAAGCTGCCATTTCGCGGTTGGCCACGGCTTCAACGAATGCTTGAAGGGCTTTGAAAACTTGACGGATGAACAATGCAAGAAAAAGGGCATCAACGACAGTATGATCCACGTGGATTTCATGATCGGTTCGCGCGATATGTCCATTGTGGGCGTTACGAAGGACGGCAAACGCGTACAAATCTTTGAAAACGGCAACTGGGCATTCTAACCAACCTAACGTTGGACGCAGTAAAGCGTGTATACGAACCATTTACAAACTATAAAGGTATAAACTATGGTAAAAATTGATATATTTTCGGGCTTTCTCGGCGCAGGGAAAACCACGCTCATTAAAAAGTTGATTCAAGAGGCCTACGCAGGCGAAAAGGTTGTCTTGATCGAAAATGAATTTGGCGAAATCGGTATTGACGGCGGTTTCTTGCAGGATGCAGGGATCAACGTCACCGAAATGAATTCGGGCTGTATTTGTTGTTCGCTTGTAGGGGATTTCTCCAAGGCGCTTCAACAAGTTGTGGCGCAATACGCCCCCGAACGTATCTTGATTGAACCCTCGGGTGTTGGTAAATTGAGCGACGTTATCAAGGCGGTTGCAAATGCACACTTGCAGGATGCAAAGCTCAACGCTTTTTGCACCGTAGTGGACGCTTGCAAATGCAAGATGTACATGAAAAACTTTGGTGAATTTTTCAACGATCAGGTGGAAAACGCAGGGTGTATCATCCTTTCCCATACGGACGGCGCGTCCGCGGAAAAGCTCGCAACGGCGGTGGAATTGTTGCGTGGTAAAAACGGAACGGCGACCATCGTTACGGCATCGTGGGATAGCTTGAACGGTAAAACGATTCTCGCGGCGATGGAACAAAAGGATTGCTTGCAGGCGGAATTAGACCGTCTTGCGGAAGAAGTGGAACACCACCACGAGCATCACGAACATCATCATGAACATGAATGTCATGATCCCAACTGCGGTTGTCATCACCACCATGAAGATGCGCATGAACATCATCATGACCACGATGAACACGGACATGGGTGCCACGAACATCATCACGAACACCACCATGGCCACGAATGTGACGATCCGAATTGCGATTGTCACCACCATGAACCCCACGAACATCACCATGAGCATGAGTGTCATGACCCCAACTGCGATTGTCACCACCACAATGAACACCACCACGAACATCATCATGGGCATCACCATGCGGATGACGTGTTTACCAGCTGGGGCGTAGAAACGACCCGCAAGTTTACGAAGGAAGAGCTTACGCAGGCGCTTGAAAAAATTCAATGCGAAGAAACGTATGGTACGGTACTCCGCGCGAAAGGCATTGTGGCAGGTGAAAGCGTATGGTTGCATTTTGACTACGTACCCGGTGAACCCGACGTGCGCGAAGGCAGTGCAGGGGTTACGGGCAGATTGTGCGTAATCGGTTGCAACTTAAAAGAAGACGCATTAAAAGCGTTGTTTAACGTATAAGAGGATAAAAATATGACGAAACTTCCCGTAGAAACCCCCGTTTATATGTTTTTGGGCTTTTTGGAGTCGGGTAAAACGAAATTTATACAAGAAACCTTTGAAGACCCTCGTTTTTCCTCGGGGGAAAAGACCCTTTTGCTTGTTTGCGAAGAGGGGGAAGAGGAATACGAAACGATTAAATTTTCCAGTGCGGAAAGCGTAGATATTGCGTTCATTGAAGACAAAGCGGATTTGACGGAAGAAAATCTTACGGCTTTGCAGTTAAAGTACGGCGCAGAACGTATCGTAGTAGAATACAATGGTATGTGGGAGCTGGGCGAATTCTTCAACGCAATGCCCGAAGGTTGGATGATCAATCAGCTGATGACCTTCTTCGATGCGCGCACTTTTGTGAACTACAACGCGAACATGCGCCAGCTTGTTTTTGATAAAATCCAGGACACGCAGTTGGTCGTTTTTAACCGATATGACGATACCATGGACAAGATGAACCTCCATAAAATTGTCCGCGCGATTAGTCGTAGATGCGATATCGTGTATGAACGTATAGACGGTAAAGCGGACTTTGACGACATTGAAGATCCGTTGCCGTTTGACGTTAATGCGCCCGTGATTGAGATTGAGGATAAGGATTATGCGTTTTTCTATCGCGATCTTACGGAAAACCTGGAAAGCTATATCGGTAAAACGGTAAAATTCCGCGGCATCGTAGCGACGGATAAGCGTTTAGAGCCCCAAGACATCGTGGTTGGCAGACACGTGATGACCTGCTGTGAGGACGATATTCAATATTGCGGTGTGGCGTGTGTGTTGCCCTCCGTAATGGAGTTGCAAACGCGCGACTGGATTTGCGTAACGGCAAAAATCGCCTTCCAAAAGCACCGCATTTACAAGGGCAAAGGTCCTGTGCTGGTTGCGGAAAAAGTGGTTGTGTGCGAGCCCCCTGAACAAGCGCTTGCCGTATTTTACTAAAATTGTCAATAAAAAAAGAGGAGTAGATTGCTCCTCTTTTTTTCATACATGAAAAAATAGTCAAATTTACTTGAAAAAAAACGTGGTGTATGCTATAATGCTATATGTAAAAATTCGCCTTGCGGAGTATTCAAATGAAAAAAAGTGTCATTGCATTGATTTTAAGTATGGTATGTGTATTCGGTGGTTGTGATTTTAGTGCCATTACGGGCGCATTTAATTCCACCTCTAATTCCGAGAATTCGTCCATTACAAGCTCGGATAATAGCGCATCCAACAGCCAAACCAGTGAAGAGGAAAAGGACAGCGTAGGGGATAGCGCCGACGGCGGTAACGATAATACCAGCGACGGCAATGGCGGTGAGGATGATGAGCTCCACACGGACGTTGACAACGACGAGGAATGTGATACGTGCGGTATCTCCGTTGTGGAGACGTTTGACATTTTTGCCATGAACGATTTGCATGGTAAATTTGCCGATTCGGATACGCAACCTGGCGTTGACGAATTGACCACCTACCTTAAAAATGCAAAAACGGAAAATGAAAACACCATTTTCCTTTCTTCGGGGGATATGTGGCAAGGCAGCTCCGAATCGAACCTTACGAAAGGTTTAATCGTGACCGACTGGATGAGTGAAATGGGCTTTAGCGCCATGACGCTGGGCAATCACGAATATGACTGGGGGGAAGAATACGTTGTAAACAATGCGGAATTGGCCGATTTTCCCTTCCTTGCAATCAACATTTACAATAGGGCGAACAACCAACTCGTGGATTACTGCCAACCCTCCGTTTTGGTGGAAAAAGGCGAGGTAACCATCGGTATTATCGGCGCAATCGGGGATTGCTATTCTTCCATTTCGGGAGATAAAGTGCAGGACATTTATTTCAAAACGGGCAGCGCGTTGACCTCTTTGGTAAAGGCCGAATCGGACAAATTGCGTTCGCAGGGCGCTGATTTCATCATTTATTCTATTCATGACGGCTACGGCTCGTCCACGTCGGGCAATATTTCCGACAGTCAGCTTAGCGGTTATTACGATATATCCTTGTCAAATTACGTGGACTTGGTATTTGAAGGGCATACGCACCAAAGATACGTATTGAAGGATTCGAAGGGGGTATATCACTTGCAGGACGGCGGGGATAACGACGGTATTTCCCACGCGCAGGTAAAAATCAATTTTGCCAACGAAAAAGCCGTTGTGGAAAGCGCTACGTTTGTTTCGACGAATGTTTACGACCATTTGGAGGACGATCCTCTCGTAAGCGATTTGCTTGCAAAATACGAGGAAGAAATCACCAAAGCAGGCAGAGTGCTTGGCAATAACGATAAGGTAAGAGGCAGCACGGAAATTTTGCAAAAGGTAGCCGATCTCTATTATGAAACGGGTATGGAAAGATGGGGTGAAGATTACGACATCGTTCTTGGCGGCGGATTTATGAGCGCAAGAAGCCCTTACAACATCTACGCAGGGGAAGTGCTGTACGGTGATTTGGTCAGCGTTTTACCCTTTGACAATCAGCTTGTGCTTTGCACCATTTCTGGGTATAACTTAAAATTAAAATTCTTTGAAACAAGCAACAGCAATTACTATATCAGCTACGGCGATTATGGCGCAACGATAAGAAAGAACATTGTGTCGAATCAAACCTATTACGTAGTAACGGATACGTACAGTTCGCAATATGCCTCTAACGGCTTGACGGAAGTTGCCCGTTATGACGAAACGACGTTTGCGCGTGATTTGCTCGCAAAATTCATTCAAGAAGGCGGTTGGGGTTTGCCTATGGCGCAAATTACATATACCTCTATCCCCGATGCGTTGGCAATCGGACAAAAGCTCGAAATCAACATGGAAACGGACGAGGTATATTACGTTCAAGGTACGATTAAATCCATTGCAAGCGCAACCTATGGCAATATGACCATTCAAGATCAAGCGGGAAACACCCTTTATGTTTACGGTACTTGGGATAAAACGGGTGCAACCCGTTATGGCGATATGAGCAATCCTCCACAGGTAGGAGATAAAGTAGTACTGGTTGGTACAATCAAGAACTATAACGGCACGATAGAGATGATGAATGGTCGTTTTTATTCCGTTGAATAAGAGAGGGAACTATGCCGAAACTGGAACGGCTTACAGAACAATTAAATAGCAAGATGCAGAGTGAAAACGAAAACGGTTGCTATTTCAACGGCGCATATGACGAGAAAAATATCCTGCGCCGTAAGGCGGAGGGCGGAGAAAACAGCGTTTGGCGCACCCCCTTTGTGCAGGATATTGACAAAAT
>JAZKZY010000158.1:0-7551 GCA_045612895.1 Candidatus Scatosoma sp.
CCGTAGCTTCCTTTTGAGCCGCTACTTCCGCTTCGCCACCCTCTTCAAACAATTCGTTTACAAGCGCAGTCAACGCTTCACCCTTTTCGGTGTTAGCCTGCCAGTAAAGGTAAGCTTCATCCATCCAAGTGGTAACGTCGCCCATAGGAGCCGTTGCGTCGATGCCGAATGCTTTACAGAAACAGCTTTCTTCGGGACGAGAGCAAGCAAGCGTAACGATGGTCGCGCCCTCTCTTCTCATTTGATAATAGGTATCTACAGGGTCAGCCAAGAATACTTTGTCAAGCACCTCAATCGCCTTGTAGTCGCATGCCTTAATACCAAACATAACGAAAGGTCTTTCTTCGATTTTCGCGCTCAATTTTTCACGAACGTCGATAACCTGAAGATTGCCGTCTTCCGTCTTAAACTTCATCATGTTTTCCGTTTGAGGGAAGAACGCGCTCTTAGGGGATTTAACCGTCTTCAACGTTTCAAGGGAAACTTCTTTACCTTCGCCCCAAACCGCATAGTTTACTTCACCAGCGCGTTTAATGGGAAGGTACAAGCCCATGCTTTCGTTGATTTTTGCATACAGCTCATTTAATCTTTCTTTTGCAATCTTTAACATTATTTTGCCTCCCCGTTAAAAACGTCGTTCGGTTCGGTGTCGCCTTCCGTGTATTCGGTCAAAGGCGTTTTCCCTTCAGCCGTTTCCCCTGCCTGATATTCACCATAGAAGCCATCCATGTCTTTGATGAACTTTCTATTCAAGAGGTGCAAAGGAATGTTTTGAGGACATACGCGCGAACATTCGCCACAGTCCGTACAACGACCTGCTACGTGGTATGCACGAATGATGTGGAACAACTGTTCTTCGAACTTATCGTCGTTTGCTTTCGCCGCAATACCCGATGCAGGGTTGTCAAATACACACTTCACGCAGGAGCATGCAGGACATACGTTACGGCATGCGTTACAACGGATACATTTCGACAACTGGTTTCTCCAGAATGCGAAACGTTCTTCTTCCGTCATTGCTTCCAAAGCCGCTACTTCCGCAAAGCGGTCAACATCACGTTCAGGACGTTCGGTCAAGATAATTTCTTCGTCTTTCACCTGATGCGTTTTTTCGCAAACAGCGCACTTCGACAAGACAACGTCTTCCTTCTTCAATACAACTTCGCCATAGAGGGAAGTAACCTTTACTTCCTTGCCGTTTACTTCTACGTTCGTTACACCCGTAACGCCCTGCGCTTTAATCTTGTTAATATCAAGCTTTGCAAGGCATTCTACCGCAATCACGTAAATATTTTCACGGTTGATGCGGTGTTCTTTAACAAGCTGGTTAAAGCTGTAGGTGTCGCAGGGTTTCAAGAATACTGCCGTTTTGCCTTCTTTCTTGCTTGCCTGAATAAGGTATTTAGAAAGGTTTGCACCGCAGAAATAGTTATAAACGAAACCGTTGAGTTCTTCTACCGTTTCAAAGGTTGCAGGAACGGGGTCAAATTCAAATTCACCTTTCTTCCAACCGATTACACGTGCAACAGCACCGCTAGAAAGCAAGTCCTTTGCGCGTTCAATCATCTTCAATTCTACTGCTTTCATCTTATTCGCCCTCCTTTACTCTGAGGTCGGTAAGACGCTTGTTTTCGCCGAGTTCGGTGATCGTTTTCACGAAATCATTCATAACGGCGGAGAAACGTGCGCCTTCTGCTGCGGATACCCATTCCAAACGAGTACGTTCTTTTTCAATACCCATGTAGTTAAGGAAGCTGTAAAGCATCGCAATTCTTCTTCTCGTGTAGTAGTTACCCGTAACATAATGGCAGTCACCAGGGTGGCAACCACAAATGATTACGCCGTCAGCGCCCTGCTGGAATGCCTTCAAAATGAAGGTGGGATTTACACGACCGGAGCAAGGGACGCGAATGATTTTAACGTTTGCAGGATAGGTCAAACGGCTGGAACCTGCAAGGTCAGCGCCCGCATACGAACACCAGTTACAGCAAAACGCTACGATGTTCGGGGTAAATTCTTTCTTTTCCGTGGTTACATCTTGCATATTGCTTCCACCTCCGACATGATTTGTTTCGAACTAAAGCCCTTCAAGTCCATTGCGCCCGAAGGACAGGTTACCGTACAAGCACCGCAGCCTTGGCAAACCGCAGGGTTCACGGACGCTACGCGACGGATTTCCGTCTTACCGCCAGGCATACGGAATTCTTTATCCACGTAGGTAATTGCGCCGTATGCACAAACGTTAGCACACTGGCTGCAACCGTTACACATATTTTCATCAGGCGATGCAACGCAAGGGTTGGTCTTTAACTTGTCTTTTACAAGCAAACCGATAACCTTTGCCGCACAAGCCGATGCCTGCGAAACCGTTTCAGGGATATCCTTAGGGCCTTGACATACACCTGCGAGATATACGCCTGCCGTAGGGCTTTCTACGGGACGAAGCTTCGCGTGGGATTCCGTCAAGAAGTTGTTGGTGTCGATACTTGCGGTCAACAAGGTAGCAATCTTTCTTACGGAAGGTTCCGGTTCGATTGCCGTTGCCAAAACAACAAGGTCGGATTCAATCGTTACTTGTTCGTTGTCGATCAAGTTCGAACCTTGTACCATCAACTTGCCGTTTTCGTTGTAAACCTTACCAACCATACCCTTGATATAGTTTACGCCGTATTGTTCTACCGCGCGGCGATAGAATTCGTCATAGTTCTTACCAGGGGTACGAACGTCGATATAGAATACGTTTACCTGCGTATCGGGATATTTTTCACGGATCATCATTGCGTGTTTTGCCGTGTACATACAGCAGATCTTGGAACAGTAAGGTTTACCGCAACCGCTGGTATCACGAGAGCCTACACACTGAATGAAGGTAACAACGTGGGGATGTTCATTATCGGAAGGACGAAGCAAAACACCACTCGTAGGGCCTGCTGCGTTCATCAAACGCTCTAATTCAAGCGAAGTGATAACGTCCTTGTTATCCGAATAACCATATTCGTTGAAGTTGTCAAGCGCGATAGGTTTGAAGCCCGTTGCTACGACGATTGCGCCGTACTGACGTTCAACAAACGAATCCTGCTGTTCAAAGTTGATTGCGCCAACTTCGCAGAATTTTTGACAAATACCGCACTTACCCGTCTTAAACTTAAGACATTGCGTTGCGTCGATTACCGCAACGTTGGGGATTGCCTGCGCGAAAGGAATGTGAATTGCAGTACGCGTATTCAAGTTCATGTTGAACTCGTTCAAGCCCTTCTTGGAAGGACACTTTTCTACGCAAAGCTTACAACCCGTACATTTCGTTTCGTCAATATATCTTGCCTTGCGGCGGATTTTTACGTTGAAGTTACCTACGAAGCCCTTTACGTCCTCTACTTCGGAGTAGGAAAGGATTTCAATATTTTCGTGCTGTGCGCAGTCTACCATTTTCGGGGTAAGAATACAAGCGGAGCAGTCAAGCGTAGGGAACGTCTTGTCAAGCTGAGCCATTCTACCGCCGATGGTAGCGTTCTTTTCTACGATATCTACCTTGAAACCAGCATCAGCAATGTCCAAAGCCGCCTGGATACCTGCGATACCGCCGCCGATAACCAATGCACGCTTTGCAACGGGGCTTTCACCAGCCGTCAAGGGCGCGTTCAATTTTACCTTTGCGATAGCGGTACGAACGAGGATAACCGCTTTTTCGGTTGCTTCGTCCATATCCTTGTGAATCCACGAACAATGTTCACGGATGTTTGCGATTTCAACCATGTAAGGGTTAAGACCTGCTTCCTCTGCTGCTTTACGGAAGGTAGCTTCGTGCATTCTGGGCGAGCAAGCACCAACAACAACACCCGTAAGGTTGTGTTCTTTGATAGCCTGCTTAATAAGCTGCTGTCCGTTTTCGGAGCACATGTATTGATAGTTTGCCGCAAAAACAACGCCCGGTTCGTTCTTAATGGTTTCTGCAACCTTTACAACGTCTACCGTTGCCGCGATGTTACTGCCGCACCAACAAATAAAAACACCTATTCTTTGCATTTTGTTCACTCTCTTTCTTTAGAATTTTTCTTAATTAACCGAAATCACTTCGGGGAGTTACTTGTTATACTTTCTATATGCGCTGACAAGCAGCTGTTGAGGAATAAATTCGTCCACGATAGGAGGAATATCCTCTGCCTTGATACCATTTGCGCCTTGCATACGTACAACCGTATCGCGTACCGCTTCCACTACCGCAGCAGGAGCAACGCCGCGAGGGCAACGTTCTACGCAAGCCATACAGGAAAGGCAGTTCCAAATTGCTTGGCTTTCAAGCAACTGGTCAATCTTGCCTTGGCAAAGCATTGATACGAATTGATGAGGCTTGATATCCATGTCGTTAAATGCAGGGCAGCGACCCGAGCATTTACCGCACTTCATACATTTTCTTACGTCCGTGCCGCTTAATCTGTTGAGATTTTCAATGCGCTCTTCTTTCGTCATGCCTTCACCCCCAACGCTTCCGCAAGCAATTCCGTAAAATACTTAACGGGCAAGATATTGCCGCCGTTTGCCTGCAAGTTGTACAAGCAAAGAGGACAAGCCGTGATTACTTCTTCAGCGCCCTTTTCCTTCGCGCTTGCAAGTACCTTTTCGCTCTTTTTCTTCGGCAATTCGCTGTTCTTCAAAGAAACGTATGCGCCGCAGCATTCGTTACGGAAAGGATATACGACGGGCGTACCGCCGATTGCGCGAATGAAATCCTCAATAATGGTAGGATTTTCGGGATTGTCGAATGCCATTACACCGCTGGGACGGAGCAACAAGCAACCGTAATATGCGCCGATCTTTCTATTGATGGGATTTACCACCGCTTTCTTGATGTTGTCAAAGCCCACTACGTTCTTCAACATTTCAAGATAGTGGAGAACTTCCGTTTCCCCTTTGTAGGGTTCGTCCAACTTCAAGTAGTTGTTTGCGCGGAAGCAAATATCCTCATTCGTTTTCATGTCTTCGTTGGTACGCTTAATTACGTTGTGACAAGCCGAGCAAAGGGTCAACAGCTTACCGCCGTTTTTCTTTGCCGCCGCAAGCGCACGTACCGCCGACAATTTCGTTGCGATTTCATCCGTGCCCATTTTATAGACAGCGCCGCAACATTGCCAATTTTCAATTTCCTCCATTTCTACGCCTAAAGCCGCTGCGCAAAGACGGGCGGTATCGTCCAATTCCTTTGCTTTCGTCCTCAGCGTACAACCGGGATAATAACTGATCTTCATATTTTTAGCACCTTTGGTAAAATTTCTTCGTTATTTTTGAGGATATGCCATTTCTTCAGGACGGAATACTTCGTCGAATTTTTCCGCCGTCAAGAAACCAAGCGCAACGCAAGCTTCTTTCAAAGAAATGTTTTCCTTGTATGCCTTTTTAGCCGTCTTTGCCGCATTTTCATAACCGATGTAAGGGTTAAGTGCGGTTACAAGCATCAACGAGTTGTAAAGGTTGTGATGCATCTTTTCTTTGTTTGCCTTGATACCCGTTACGCAGTTGCTTTCAAAGGATACGATACCGTCAGCAAGCAAACGTACAGATTGCAAGAAATTGTAGATGATTACGGGCATGAATACGTTCAATTCAAAGTTACCCTGCGAAGCACCTACCCCTACCGCTACGTCGTTTGCCATAACCTGTACGGCAACCATCGTCATAGATTCGCACTGCGTGGGATTTACCTTACCAGGCATAATCGAAGAGCCAGGTTCATTTTCAGGAATGAAAATTTCGCCAAGACCGTCACGAGGACCGCTTGCCAACCAACGAACGTCGTTTGCAATCTTCATAAGGTTGCAAGCAAGCGCCTTCAATGCGCCGTGTGCAAATACAAGCTCGTCCTTCGCCGTCAATGCATGGTATTTGTTTTCAGCGGTAATAAAGGTCTTACCTGTCAAAGCGGATACCTGCGCCGCAACTTCTTCCGCAAAGCCCTTGGGTGCGTTCAAGCCCGTACCAACAGCCGTACCGCCAAGCGCGAGTTCTTTCAAACCGGGCAAAGCCAACACAAGCTGTGCTTTTGCTTTTTCTACCATATTCGTCCAGCCGCTGATTTCCTGCGAGAATGCGATGGGAACTGCATCCTGCAAGTGGGTTCTACCACTCTTAACAATCCCTTCGTTTTCAGCTTCCAAACGCTTTAAGGTAGCAATCAACTTATCCATTGCAGGGAAGAGCTTGTCTTCGATTGCAACAACGGCAGCAATGTGCATTGCCGTAGGGAAGGTATCGTTGGAGCTTTGGCTCTTGTTGATATCATCGTTGGGGTGAAGCAATTTCTTGCCAGCAATTTCGTTACCGCGGTTTGCGATAACTTCGTTTGCGTTCATATTCGACTGCGTACCGCTACCCGTTTGCCATACAACCAAGGGGAAGTGGCCGTTCAAGTCACCGGAAATTACTTCGTCACAAGCCGCGCAAATTGCGTCTTTCTTTTCTTCGGGGAGCTTGCCAAGCTTGCAATTTGCAAGCGCAGCCGCTTTTTTCAAGATACCGAACGCCTTCGTGATTTCACGGGGCATAATTTCGTCGCCGATGCGGAAGTTTTGATAACTTCTTTGCGTTTGCGCCGCCCAGTATCTGTCTGCAGGTACCTGCATTTCACCCATTGTGTCTTTCTCAATACGGTATTCCATAAATTCTTACTCCGTTATTTAGATTTCGATTTGCGCGATAACGCCCTTAAGCACTTCTGCGCTGTGTTTCATCTTTTCAAGTTCTTCATCGGAAAGCTTCGGCGTCAACGTCGTTACGATACCCTTGTTGCTGATTGCGCAAAGGGTGGAAAGAGCAACGTCGGAAATACCATATTCACCTTCAAGCACCGTCGATACGGGCAAGATGGAATATGCGCTGGAATAGATGGAGTTTACAATCTTCGTTACGGAAGCTGCAATACCATAGAAGGTTGCGCCCTTACCAGCAATGATTTGACCGCCGGATTTCTTAACGTATTCTTCCACTTCTTCACGAGTGTAAGGCGTTACCTTCATAGCATCCTTATCCGTCAAAGTGCTTTCGTATTCGTCAAGGGGAATACCCGAAATGTCAGCCGTAGACCAAGCAACAAACGAAGAGTCACCATGTTCACCCAAAACGTATGCGTGTACCTGTTGTTGGTTAACCGAATACAATTCGGAAAGACGCGTTCTCAAACGAATGCTGTCAAGCGTACAACCACTACCGATTACGCGGTTTCTAGGAACACCGGTAATCTTGCAGAATACATAGGTAAGAACGTCTACAGGGTTTGCAACGAAAATATACAACGAATCGGGACAATATTTCACAATTTGAGGAGCGATGCTCTTCAAGATGTTTACGTTGGTCTGCGTCAAGTCGATACGAGACTGACCAGGCTTTCTGCCTACGCCAGACGTTACGATAACGATGTCCGAACCAACTGCATCTTCATAGGTCCCGAAATAAATTTTTACAGGGGAAAGATAAGGAGTTGCTTGTAAAATGTCAAGTGCCTCCCCTTTTGCCTTTGCTTCGTTTACGTCGATCAATACGATTTCCGCAACCGAGCCCGTT
>JAZKZY010000159.1:0-13150 GCA_045612895.1 Candidatus Scatosoma sp.
ATTCCTGGCGCATCGCTTGTTGAAGGCGGCTGGACGACGCTTTATGTGTCTGGCTCCGCGACCTCGCTTACGGTTGGCGACGACAACGGCGGTACCTATTATATCGATAATATGCGTTCCATTACTGCTGAAGAATATGCAGCAGCTCAGAATAGCTTCGAATTTGCTACGGTAGGTCTTCGTACGAACTTGTTGAACGATGAAAATACGCATAGCGGCGCGGCATACGTTTACAATAAGGGTACGGACTATACGGGCATAACGGCATCCTTGGTTATTGCGGAAGGTAATGGTGCAAACGACGTAAATGCAGTTTCCAACGTTCGTTTCGAAACGGAAATCGTTCACGATGGCAGCTACTCTATCGCATTCGATAAGGGTAATGGCTATATGTACTTAACAAGACACGCTCAATCGCAAGCGTTGACGACTTTTGCAAATGGCTTTACCTTCTGGATGTATTCTACGGTAGAAATCGACGGTACAACCACGAATCTTGTGAACGGTGTGAACAATAAATTCTACGGCGGCGCAGGTATGGTCATCCCTGCAAATACTTGGACGAAAGTTATTGTAAAAGCGGAAGACATCGGCAACGGTAGATTCTTGATTTTGCAAGGCAACTGGTCGGGTACGATTTACCTTGACGACTTCCGTTTGCTTACGGCGGAAGACCTTGAAACGGAAGAACCTGTTCTTCCTGAAGAACCTGAGCTTCCTGAAGTCAATGAAGAAGATTTGACCTACAACGTACTTTACGCAGAAGAAAACGAAGGTACGTACACGAACGTTGTGTTTGCGGCAAGTACCCATTCCTTGGGCAATGACGTGCTTCCTCAAAATGCAAGCGATACGGAAGATATGTCCTTCATGAAACTTGGCGGCAGCTATGGTTTGAATGACTTCCTTGTATTTGACTTCACGGGGGATAACGTACCTTTGATGACCTTCTTTACAACGGAAGTAACGAATTCCATTTACAACCAACAGGAAGATGCAAACGCAAAGGGCTGGCTTGTTGCCAACGGTATGACGACGAAGCGTGGTCTTATCTACAGCGGCGCGACAAGCAACTTGGCAAACCGTCTTAACATCATCGGCCCCTACAAGATTAACAGCTTGTACGATAACACGACTAATAATACGCTTCCTCAAACCCGTGCAAGCGAAGGTAATGCAACTTCTCCTTCGCCCATCACGATGCCTACCTTGCAATCGTATGGCGATACGCCTTTCAGAATGATTGTTGGTTGGGTTGAGAATGGTTCTTACATGAACCTGCGCATGGTTGTATACAATTTGTCGACCGGTGAAACACTTGTGAACTACAACTTGAACAAGAACATTACCAAAGCTGACTGGGAAGGGGATATCGTTCTCTACGGTCACTTTGGCAGAACGACGAAAGTGGATAAGTTGTATCCCATCGAAGAAGATACGATAATCTCTAACGTAATGGAAAAATATCAGCCCACGATGTACGTTTATAACGGCGAATGGAGTGGTGACAGCTTGATCTTGGCGGCTGGTACGCATAGCAACAGCGCAAATAGACCTACGAACGTTGATATGTCTTATATCGCATTCAAGGGCGAATATGGTTTGAACGATTACGCTGTGTTTGATTTCACGGGCGACAATATGCCCATCGTGTCCTTCTTCAACAACACGATTACCAACTCGGTATTCAACAACGCAACGACCACCTCGGATGCGGCTGGCTTGAAGGATAGCAGTGTAACGGGTTGGGTATGGTTTAACGGCTTGTACCAAGGTAATGGCGCTGCTTTCGGTGGCGTAACGGGTACGCATGCGAGCCGATTAACCCTTCTTGGTAAACAAAAGGTACTTGGCTTTGATGATGGCTCGAACAGTAAGGAAGGCGGTTTCCGTGTAAACGACGGCAGCAGCACGAGCAACGTATGTCCTATCAGTATCAACGCTTTGCAAAATGTAACGGATACCTATCGTATGATTATCGGTATCGGTAAAAATGCGTCTGCGTCGAAAGTAAACGTAGAAATGTATGCGTTTAACATGGTAACTGGTAAACAGGTCTATAAAAAGATTTGGGAAGTTAATACCGCGGCAAGCGAAGACGGTAGCATTATGCTTTACGGTCAGTTCGGTAAGACGACGGAGCTTGATAAGGTATTCGGCATTGAAGAAGACACCACGTTGGATGCTTTGATTGCAAAATACTGTCAAAAGGATAGCGATTATTCGGATGAAGCAGCAGTAACTCTTGATCGTTACGCATACACCAGCTTGTCCAACGGTCAGTGGACGCTTGACGGTGAAAACCAGGTAAACAACCCCACCGATTATAGAACGATGGACAGCACCTATACCACGTATGCAAACGCTGGCTTTAACATCGTCCTTGCGCAGGATATGATTTCTGTTGACGGTAACAAGGCATCTTGGGAAGCATCGGAAAACAAAACCTATATGGACAAAGCGTATGCGGCTGGGTTGAAGGTTATCTTGACTGACTGGCATTTGCAAATCATTTCGGCGCCTATCAAGGTAACGAGTAGTGGTCCGGCAAAGAGCGATAGCACCTACGTGCCTTGGATCATCGGGACTGATGCAAACGCGACCAGCGGCCCTGCAAAGGAATGGCTGGATACGCTTAGCGCTCTTGGTATGACGGCAGATACGACGAGATTTGCAAATAGAGATGTTTTGGATAAATGGATTTACGACCAAATCGCGGTATATAAGGACCATCCTGCGTTCTATGGTGTAATGCTCGCGGACGAACCTTCCTACCATAATGCATACTGTTATGGTGAAATTTACAAATCCTTGAAGCGCGTTATGCCTGAAATTTACGTTCAGTATAATTTGCTTCCTTTGGAACAAAACTTCAGCACCATTCAGTATCGTTACCCTGGCGTAAATGCGATCGGTAAGGATATCTCGAATGCGCAAATTGAAACGGCGTATAAGTCCTACGT
Source organism: Candidatus Scatosoma sp. (assembly GCA_045612895.1). GTDB lineage: Bacteria > Bacillota > Clostridia > Christensenellales > Borkfalkiaceae > Scatosoma. The sequence continues at coordinate 2,964 of JAZKZY010000159.1, forward strand.
AGAAAGCTTCTTGGATACGATGGGTACCGACTACATTCAGTACGACGATTATCCCTTCAAGTCCGCGGAAGAAGGCTTCCTTATTTGGAAGGATACCGTACCTTACGTAGATAACACCATCCTTGCTTGCATTCGTATTATGGCGGAAATTGCGAAAGATCGTGATTTGGACGTGAAGGTAGTTACGCAGTCCTGTTTGATGAAGAGCGGCGGTGCTAGCGGCGCAACGCATATCCGTAACATCTCGGAAGCGGATGCAAGATGGTTGAATAACTATCTTATGGGCTTTGGCGTAAAACAAATCAACTACTTCACCTACTGGACGAAATCGACAAGCAGCTCTTCCGGTGAATACTATGTCGATGGTTATTCGTTTGTAAACCGTGACGGCACGACGACGGCGTTGTACGATTTCATGAAGGAAATCATGGCGGACAATACGAAGTTTGCGCCTACGATCAGCCACTTTGATTACAACGCAAGCCAAATCTTCGGCAGCAACACCGATTCGAGCTTGGACAACGCGCATATCACGTGGAGCCCTACCTGGTCGACGGCAGCAGATTTCAGATGGATTACGAACGTAACGACCAATAAGGAATATACGCTTGTAACCGAATTGTACGATGATGAAAAGTGCAACTATATGTACATGATCATGAACACCATCGATACGTATTACGGCGGTAACCAAAATATCACCGTAACCATGGATAGCTCGGTGACCAAATTCTACGTATATGATCAATATGGCAATAGAACGGCGCATACGGGCAACACCTATTCGGTAACCTTGAGCGCAGGTCAGGCTGTTTACATTATGCCTTACTAAGAAAAACAACTGTAAAGGGCTGATTTTTAGCCCTTTACATTTAAGCCGAGGGAATTTTATGGCAATTCGTATCGACGAACGGGAGAAAATTTTTCATCTTCAAACAAAAAATACCTCTTACGTGTTTTGTGTGACCGATTTTAATGCGGTGGAGCATTTATACTACGGAAAGCGCATAGAGGAGGACGACGTTCGCTATATCAGCAACCGTCAAATTTACTCTTTCCACGCGCATGAAAGTAGGGACAGCCGTAGGTTTTCTATGGCAACGGTGGGTTTGGAGATCGCTCCTTTCCACAGTGGGGATTTCCGCACGCCGTCCGTGGTGTACAGCAGCGAGGGGTTGGTAGACCGTTGCCGCTTACGCTATCAATCGCACAAGACCTATCCAGGTAGAAAGCCGATAGACGGATTGCCGTATTCTCGTGAAACTGCAGACGCGGAAACGTTGGAAGTGGTTTTGACGGACGACGAGGGCGTGGTGGAGATTACGTTGGTTTACGTCGTTTATGAGGACGTAGACGTTATTGCAAGACATCAAACGCTGAAAAACAACGGCGTTGCGCCTCTTACCATACAAAAATTCTCCAGTATGTGTTTAGATTTTTACGGTATGGATTTTGATACCGTTACGTTGGAGGGGATGTACCTTTATGAAAAAGCGCACCTTTCTCGCGCGCCCTTGAAACGCGGTACCTTCAAAAATGACAGCGTAGCAGGGATTTCCTCGCACAATCATAACCCGTTTATTGCGCTTTGCGCGCATAATGCCGATGAAAATATCGGTGAAGTGTACGGCTTTAACTTTTTGTACAGCGGTAACTTTGCCGAAACGGTGTCCGTCAGCAATTTGGGGGATACCCGTTTGATCATCGGTATAGACGATACGGGTTTTAACTGGACCTTGCAGCAGGGGGAACGTTTTGTTTCCCCCGAAGCAATCCTGACCTATTCCGATCAAGGCCTTGGCGGAATGAGTAGGAATTTCCACGACCATATCCGTCAAAATATCATTGAGAGGGAGTTTGCTTATGCTCCCCGTCCGATCGTAATCAATTCTTGGGAGCCTTTTGGGGTTGCCGTAACGGAAGAAAAGATGCTTTCCTTGGCAAAGGTGGCAGGGGATTGCGGTGTGGATACGGTGGTGTTGGACGACGGCTGGTTTAGGTTGGATGATACCGTAAAAACGGGGATCGGAGACTGGTACACAATCCAGGAAAGATTCCCGAACGGCTTAAAGACGCTTTCCGAAAAAATCCACGCAATGGGTTTGAAGTTTGGTATTTGGTTCGAGCCGGAAATGATTGCACCGGTAAGCGAATTGTATAAGGCGCATCCCGATTATGCTTTGAGCAACTCGAAGCTGCCCTTGATTTCTCGATATGAGTACGTGTTGGATTTGACGCGTGACGAGGTCGTGCAGGCAATGGCGGACCGTATTTGCGAGGAGCTGGAAGGGGTTGAGCTGGATTATTTGAAGTGGGATTTTAACCGTTACGTAACGGAGGCGGCTTCCGCGGTAACGCCGCAGGGCGAGGTGTATCATCGTCAAATGCTTGGCGCGTACAAGTTGCTTGCCTGTGTAAAGCAACGTTTGGGCAACGTTTTATTTGAAACCTGCTCGGGCGGCGGCGGTCGTTTCGATTTGGGTATGCTGTTCTATTCTCCCCAAATTTGGACGAGCGACAATACCGACCCTTACGCAAGGTCGTATATCCAGTACGGAACGAGCTACGCCTACCCCATGTCCGCGATGAGTTGCCATTTCTCGGAAGGAAAATGCACCACGGGACGTCCTTCTACCTACGAATTTAGGTATAACGTGGCGGCGTTTGGTGTGTATGGGTACGAGCTGGATTTGAGTAAATACAGCGCAGAGGACAAGGCGATTTTCAAAGACTATTCCGCGCGCTATCGCAAGGATGAGGATTTGACGTTAAAGGGTGATTTGTACCGTTTGATTTCGCCTGAAACGGATAAATTCTGCGCGTATATCAAGGTGGCAAAGGACAAGAAAAAGGCGCAGTTGACTTTCTTGGAAATCAACGCGACGGGCTTTATAGAGAGTATGGTTTTGCGTCTGAAAGGGCTTGCGCCCGAAAAGGCGTATAAAAATGTGGATACGGGCGAGGTGTTCTATGGGGCAACCCTAATGAACGTCGGTATCCGTGTGGGCGATTTATTCCACAAAAAACGTGCAAACGGTTACATGGTAACGTTTATAGAGGTATAAAATGAATTTTCACAAGCACTACGGTTACGGACAATTATTTTGTTTTAGTGGTTTGGACGGTGAAACCCGACGCGAGGATGATTTCGTGGCAATGATGCTGAACGAACCCATTACCTTGCGCTTCCATTTTGACAAAACGGTAACCTTAAAAATCCCCGTAGGTAAAAAGGCGGTTTTTAACGCCGTAACGGGGGATATTTTGGACGGAGAGGATTTTCTCGTTGCATTCCTTTCGAGGAATGTAATCGTCGGAAAATCGCCCGTTAAACCCCTTGTATTGTCGGAGGCGGGACACCGCTCGACATGGGAGGGGAACACGGAGGTAATCCGCACGAATTTTACGCATTTTTACCTGACGACGGAGGAAAGAGGCGGGGAATTTTACTTCACCTTCTCTTACCGCGAAAAAAATACGGAAATTTTGTCGGCGGATGCGCTGGAAACTTTGAAAAAAGAACGCTTGGCATATTTTGAAGCCCTGCCTAAATGCAAGGAAGAAAAATACGAGCAGTTGTATTATAAATGTCTTTCCGTAAACAAGGAAAACGTCTATACGGCGGAGGGGGAAATCCCTTGCCGTTGGACAACGCCCGATCGTATCCCGCACCGCTTTATGTGGATTTGGGATTCGGCTTTCCACGCAATCGCCTTTGCGGAATATAACGTGGAAATGGCAAAGGATTGCATCCGTTCGGTGCTTTCCATGCAGGAAGAGGACGGCTTCATCTCGCACATGATGGGGCCCTACGGCGGTTTTTCCAACATTTTACAACCCCAAGTGTTGGCTTGGGCTACTTGGGTAGTTTACCAAAAGGACAAAGACAAGCAATTTTTGCGTGAATGCGTACCTGGTCTTGCCAAATTTGTACTTTGGACGATGAAAAATCGTGATAAAAACGGCAATGGCTTGTTAGAATGGCTGACGGAACCCGAATATTTTGAATGTAAATGCGGGGAATCGGGCTTGGATAACCACCCTCGTTTTGACTTTGACATTCCGATGGACGCGGTGGATTTCTCGACCTATCTTTGCAACGATTCGAAGTATCTTGCCTATATCTACAACGAAATCGGGGATACGGAGAATGCGGAGTTCTTCCAAAAGGTACACGAAGACGTAAAGGAAAAAATCAACGCGTGGATGTGGTGCGAAGAGGACGGCTTGTATTACGACAGATTGTTTGACGGTACGTTGACGAAGGTTGCATCGCCTTTCTCATTCCTGCCTATGTTTGCAGGGATTTGTTCGCAGGAGCAGGCGGATAAAATCGTGAAGGTATTGTTGGATGAAGAACGTTTTTGGACGGCAATGCCTATCCCGACGATGCCGAAAAACAGCGAATATTTTGACATTGATATGTGGAGAGGGTGTTCTTGGCTCAACATCAACTACTTCCTGATCCTCGGTTTGCGTAAATACGGCTACGCCGATCTTGCGGAAGAGCTGAGAAGAAGAACGTTAGAATCGGTGAATAAATGGTATCAGCAAACGGGAAGTATCTTTGAATTTTACGATGCGGACGATCAAATTTGTCCCTTCCAGTTAAAACGCAAGGGCATGCAAAGAATGGAGCCTGATTACCGTGAACACATACATGCTATCACCGATTACAACTGGTCGGCATGTTTTATCGAATTATTGATCAATGAAATTTACAATTAAGTGAGTGCAAATCAAAGGAGAGCGTTTTTGATATGAACACAGCATTGAAAGATTTTAAGAAAGTGCAAATTGCATACATCGGCGGTGGTTCTCGCGCGTGGGCGCATAACTTGATGAACGACCTTGCCAAGGATGAAGAAATCGGCGGTGACGTGCGACTTTACGATATTGATCTTGAAGGCGCAAAAATCAATGAGAAAATCGGCAACGCCCTTTCCGCGCGTGAGGACGTGAAAGGGAAGTGGACCTACAAGGCATACGAAAGAATCGGGGATGCGTTGACGGGCGCGGATTTTGTGGTAATTTCCGTATTGCCCGGCACGTTTGACGAAATGGAAAGTGACGTGCATCTTCCTGAAGAATATGGCATTTACCAGCCCGTAGGCGACACGACTGGCCCTGGCGGTATCGTGCGCGCATTGCGTTGCTTACCTATGTTTAGAGAATTCGCTTTGGCGGTTAAGGAATACTGTCCCAACGCATGGGTTATCAATTTTACCAACCCCATGTCCGCGTGCATTAAAACGTTGTACAAGGTTTTCCCTGAAATTAAGGCGTTCGGTTGCTGTCACGAAGTGTTCGGCACGCAAAAGCTCCTTGCGAAGATTTTGCAGGAAAAATACGGCGTAGAGGCTACGCGTGATGAAATCCGTGTGAATATCGTCGGCGTAAACCATTTCACGTTCTTGACGGAGGCAAAATATAAGGGCACCGACCTTATACCTATCTACAAAGCATACGTGGACGAACATCCAGACGGGTTGGAACAAACGGCGGATGCAAAACATTGGGCAAACGGCGCGTACGTAACGACGGAGCTTGTAAAGTTCACCCTTTTCAACCGCTACGGCGCGATTGCGGCGGCAGGGGATAGACACCTTGCGGAATTCTGCCCTGGCAAATGGTTCTTGGAAAGCAAGGAAATGGTGGATAAGCAATACGGTTTTTCTTTGACGACGGTGGCTTGGCGTAAAATCGAGCTGGAACAAAGAAAACAAAAGGCGCTTGATTATTACAACGGCAAACCTTTTGAATTGCGTAATACGGGAGAAGAAACGGTACGTCAAATCAAGGCGTTGCTTGGCTTGGGCGACTTTGTCACCAACGTAAACGTGCCCAACGTAGGTCAGGTGGAAAACAACCCCATGGGCGCAATCGTAGAAACGAACGCGTTTTTCTCGGGTGACAGCGTGAAACCCGTACACGCAGGCGCTGTTCCTACCGCATTGAACGCATTGATTATGCGTATCATTGAGGAGCAGGAAACGGTGGTAGACGCGGCCTTGACGGGGGATTATGAAAAGGCGTTTGTTGCGTTCTTGAACAACCCCAACATGTGCTTGAACGAAACGAAAGCAAGAGAGTTGTTTGATAGAATGTTGGACAACACCAAGGCGTATTTGCCTAAGGAATATTACGAAGCATACAAAAATAGCAGAGTAGGGAAATAAGGAGCAGGATCATGAAAGGGGAATATTTATTTTACTGCTACAATTGTCCGACTTCGGGGTGCTTTACCGTAAACGGGTATAAATATTTTTACGGCGAGGACTTCCGCACCGCAAAACGCTATGCAGAATACGTAGAATGCGGGTTTAACATGGTGCAGGCGCGTGGTGAGAACTCCTTTAGCGGCGGCGAATGGGAGGGCAGTAACTGTCAACTCGTTTTCAAAGAAGCCTTAAAAGGCGGGTGTGATAAAATTCTCGTCACTGACAGCCGTTTTGACCACTGGATCCGCGATGAGAGAAACCTCGTTGGCGAGGGTAAAATGTTCGCAACGGAAGAGGAGCTTGACAAAGCGGTGGCGGAATGTGTTGCGCCCTATTGCAACCAAGAGGGATTCTACGGTATTCAGCTGTTTGACGAACCGATTTACGATCAATTCCCTGCATATGGTCAAATTATGCGTTCTATTAAACGCATTTTACCCAACGCATACGTGCAAAGTAACCTTTTGCCCATGACGTCGCACCAAAGATTGCTTGTGCCTCAAGAGGGGTACAGCGTGGATATCGCGACGGATAAAATTGCGACGGAAGAAATGGCATTGACCGACATTTATAAACGTTATATGGGGGATTTCCAGGAAATCACGCAGGCGGATAACCTACATTTTGATGAATATCCCTTCCGTAGAGAATATATCATCAGCGGTAACACCTTACCCAACTACCAGTTGGTTGCAAGAATGTGTAAGGAACGCGGTATTGCCTTGCGCACGGTGTTGCAATCGTTTGCGCATATTTGGAACGGCAGCTACCACAACCGTAGAATGACGGAAAGCGATATGTACTGGCAAACCAACCTCGCGATGGGGTTTGGCGTTAGCGAATATTCCTTCTACACCTATATGGCGAAGCCCGATTTTATGTATAAAGAGGGCACCATGGGCGAGATGGACGGCGCGGCGTTTATTAATTTGGATGGCTCGCGCACGGCTTTGTACGAATATACCAAACGCATTATTGCGGAAATGAAGAAGTTTACGAACGTGCTTCGTAATTACGAATATGACAGCTCGCACGTGGTGACGGAGGCAGGCAAGACCTGTAAGGATTTTGACTGGACGAAGTTCCTTTACGAAGACGAGCCTACGCCTATCCCTGTAACGGTGGATAAAGGGGTGGCGCTCATCACCCAGCAATCGAACGGTGAAAACCGTTTGTATATGTTGGAAAACATCGGCAACGTGCGTGATGAATTGTTCGACCATATCCCTCCGATGCAGTTGACGGCAACCTTGCCTGCAGGACAGAAAAAATTCTACTTCCGCGGGGAAGAAATTACGCCTACGCCCGATGAAAAGGGGGATTACACCTTTGCCTTGAAAGTGGGCGACGCGATTTTTGTAGAAGTTATTAAATAAATAGAATTATTTTTCAATACCCCCTTGTTTTTTCAAGGGGGAAGTGTTATAATAACAAGCGACGTAAAAAAGGGGGCTTTATGAGAGAGTACTTATTGCCTACAAGGGTAATCGCAGGGGATAAGATTGCGAACGAAGATACGCTGTTTATCCATAAAGGGTTATACGCGACCATCAATTATAACCAAAACGAGTGGAATCAATATTTGAAAATGGAGGGCGTAGGCTCTTACATCATCTTGGACTTTGGTAAGGAAATGCACGGCGGCGTGCGTATGATGACCAACTGGATTCAGGCGGCGGAATGCCGTGTGCGCTTGCGCTTTGGTGAAAGTATAGGGGAGGTAAATTCCTCTATCGGCGAAAAGAATGCCAAAAACGCCCACAGCCCTCGTGATTTTGAGTCGATCATTTGCGCTTACGCGGATATGACGCTTGGTCAAACGGGTTTCCGCTTCGTGCGTATTGATTTATTGGAAGAGAAATATATTTACTTCAAAAATATTTTCTGCGAGAATGTAATTTTGGACGAAACGCCCATTTACACCTACCAGGGACGCGATGAACGTATCAAAGAGATCTTTGAAACGGCAAAACGCACGGTGGATTTGTGTTCCTCGTCGGGGTATATTTGGGACGGTATCAAACGCGACCGTCTTGTATGGGCAGGGGATTTGGCGCCCGAGGTTATGGCGTTGACCGCCATTTACGGACAGTTGCCCGTCATTGAAAATACCATGGATATGCTGACGGATATTGCGCCGTTGCCCAAATACATGAACGCCATTTACACCTATTCAATGTGGTGGATTATCATTTTGGCCGATTACTATGCGGAATTTAAGTGCGTGGATTATATCCAAAAGCACCTTCCTTATATGACCCAGCTTGTGGAACAAATGGACGAGTTGGTGGACGAGAATGGGAATTTGTGCAACACAATCCGGTATCTTGTTGACTGGCCGACCAAGGATTCCCCCGATGAAATTGTGGGTGTGCGCGCCATTTTCTTGATGGCGATGAACGGCGCCGAGGCGTTGATGAAGGATTTTGGCATTTCTACCGAAACGGTACGAAAAATCAAGAGAAAATTGATGTTACAGCCCTTGCAGGTAGAGAGCAAGAAGCAGGTAATCGCTTTGAAGTACTTTGCTACGGGTGAATTGACGGATGAAGATTACGCAAAGCTGATTGAGGGCAGAGCAAAAGGTTTCTCTACCTTTATGAGCTACTACGTATTGACGACCATTGCATCGCGTGATGAACAGCTTGCGATTGAGCTGATGAAAGAATATTACGGCGCGATGTTGGATAGAGGCGCGACGAGTTTCTGGGAAGATTTCCATATCGAATGGTTGGAAGGCTCGGGTAGAATTGACGAAATCGACGATACCAAGTTGGATATTCACGGTGATTTCGGCGCGCATTGTTACGTTGGTTTGCGCCACAGTCTTTGCCACGGCTGGTCTGCGGGCGTTGCGAAATTTATTAAAGAACATTGTTAAGGAGAAAGTATGGATAGAAGAATTCCCGTTGTCGTTATCAAGGAATTGTCCGAGGTTGACAAAATTTTACCTGCGCTTGAAAATTATGGTATCAACTGCGCGGAAATCACGTTTAGAACGGCTTGCGCGGCGGAAGCGATTGCGTATGCTTGTGAAAAGTACCCCAACATGAACGTTGGCGCAGGTACGGTTATCAATGCGGAACAATGCGAAAAGGCGTTGGAAGCAGGCGCAAAGTTCATCGTTTCGCCTGGTTTGTCGGTGGCGGTTGCGCAAATTTGTAAATTGCGCGGTATACCTTATTACCCTGGCTGCGTAACGCCTACGGAAATTATGGCGGCGCTTGATTTGGGTATTACGACGGTAAAATTCTTCCCTGCGCATATCTACGGCGGTTTGAAAGCCATGAAAGCGTTGGCTGCACCCTTCCCTCAAATCAAGTTTATCCCCACGGGCGGCGTGGATAAGGATAATATTGACGAATTTTTGGCATGGGAAAAGATTTTCGCGGTAGGCGGAAGCTCGTTTGTAAAAGAAGCTTTGGAGGCTATGAAATAATTATGAAAAAAGTTGTAACTTTTGGCGAACTTATGTTGCGCCTTGCACCTGAAAACTATTTGAGATTTGTGCAAAGTGAAAAATACGAAGCAACCTTCGGCGGCGCGGAAGCAAACGTAGCCGTTTCTCTTGCTAATTACGGCATGGACGTAGCGTTTGTGTCGAAATTGCCGGCGCATGAAATCGGTCAATCGGCGGTAAACTCCTTGCGTAAATTCGGCGTGGACACGAGCAAAATCGTTCGTGGCGGTGAAAGAGTGGGTATTTACTACTGTGAAAAGGGCGCAAGCCAAAGACCTTCCAAGGTTATCTATGACAGAGCGTATTCGTCTATCGCAATGGCGAAGAAAGGGGACTTTGACTGGGATAAAATCTTTGACGGCGTAGAATGGTTCCACTTTACGGGTATCACCCCTGCGTTGAGCGATGAAGTAGCGGCGATTTGTGTGGAAGCTTGTCAAGCGGCGAAAGCGAAGAATATCACCATTTCCTGCGACTTGAACTTCCGTAAAAAATTGTGGAGCAAG
>JAZKZY010000160.1:0-8532 GCA_045612895.1 Candidatus Scatosoma sp.
CTATCTTCTTTTTTTAATGCCCCCAAAATAGAAAAAAGCCGACGCGCAATTCCCTCGTTTCCATCTACAATCGGGCAACGATAAAACCGCTCGATTTCCCTTACAATATATATGTAATGGGTACACCCCAACACAACGACGTCCGCTTTCTCGTTGGGCAAGTAGGTGGAATAATCAAAATTCGCCCGCAAAAGATTGCGTTCGATCGCCCCCGCCAAACCGTCGCACGGTCGAATACAAACGTTCGCCTCGGGGAATAATTTTTGCGCCCTTTGGCACAACGATTGAAAACGCTCGCTTTCGCAGGTCGCACGAGTGGCTAAAACAAGCACCTTACCCCCCTTGACAGCGGCGGTAAAAACGGCTGGCTCCGCACCGATAATCGGAAAGGAATACTTTTTGCGCAATTCCTCGACGCACACCGCCGTTGCCGTATTACAGGCAATCACCACCGCCTTCACCTGCAATCTTTCGAACAAACGAAATGCCCGAAATACATAACGTTTGATTTTTTTTGGAGGGAGGTTTCCATACGGTGCATGTTGATTATCGCCATAGTAATAAAAGATTTCGTTGCCTTGCCCCTTTTGACATTCCGCCAAGACGGTCAAACCGCCGATTCCACTGTCAAAAAAAGCAACACCGCCATGAGGAATTTGCATTTTCTTCTTTTACCTCGCTAATATTGTGTAATTTTTTTGAAAAATTTGCCGATTTTCCTATTTTACTATGAAAAAACAGTTTACTTTCAAACAAATTTATGCTAAAATAGACTACGCAATTAAATGAATTAAGAATTTGGAACAAATAAGGAGAACATTATGCCTAATATTAAATCCGCAAAGAAAAGAGTTTTGGTTACCGAAAAGAAGACGATGAGAAACAAAGCTATTAAATCCGCTTTGAAAACTCAGATCAAGAAATTCCTTGTTGCTATTGAAGCTGGTGATAAAGAAGCTGCTACGAAGCTTTACCCTGAAACCGTTTCTGCAATCGACGCAGCTGTTACGAAGGGTATCCTTCACAAGAACAATGCAAACAACAGAAAAGCAAAGCTTGCTCTTAAGCTCAACGCTTTGAACTAAAACCTTTTTTATAATACTGAGCATATTATAAATATGAGGGTCTGCCGAACGGTAGACCCCTTTTTTCGTACTAAACAATCCCCTACCCACAATTCGATAAGCCGCGTAAAAATTACGCGGCTTTCTTTTTTTAATTTTTCCACAAAAAACTTTGAAAAATACCTTTCAAATAATTGACATATTTCTCTATTTTTTTTATAATGATACACGATGAAAGTTTATTTTAACTAAACTTTTCGTTTATTTTTAACAAACCGTTTCCAAGATTGCCTATACAAAGCAAAAAGTTTACATATAGTAAACTTTTACTAGGAAAAAGGGTGTTAAGGAGCAAAAATGGACTTAGGTAAAAAAATCAGACAAATGCGTAATCAAAAGGGTTTGACTCAGGAAGAGTTGGCGGATAGATGCGAACTAACGAAGGGTTACATATCTCAGCTTGAAAATAACCTGAACAGCCCCTCTATCGCCACACTAACCGATATCTTATCCGCATTAGGGAGTAACCTTGCGGAATTTTTCCGTGAAGAAGCGGAAGAAAAAATCGTCTTTTCAAAAAGTGAATTTATTGAAAAAGATTCGGACGGCGTGCTGTGGAACTGGTTGATACCCAACGCGCAAAAAAATATGATGGAGCCCGTTTTAGTCGAATTAGACGAAAGCGTGGAAACAGCTGGCGACATTCCTCATGAAGGCGAAGAGTTTGGTTACGTCTTGGACGGCAAAATCGCCATCATCCTCGGGAACAAGCACCATCTATGTAAAAAAGGCGAGGCGTTCTATTATTCCGCCAACAAACCGCACTCTATTTTGAACAAAGGTAAGGGCAAAGCAAGATTCCTTTGGATTTCTACGCCCCCCAACTTTTAATCCCTACATTATTATATATATACAAAAGAATTTGGGAGTTAGTTATGGAAAAGAAAAAAGATTTTAACAAACATATCATCGAAGTTGTGGACGTTTGCAAGGAATTTGACGGCGTTACCGTTGTTGAAAACATGAACTTTTACGTGCGTAAGGGTGAATTTGTCACCTTCCTTGGTCCGTCCGGTTGCGGTAAGACCACCACTTTGCGTATGATCGCTGGCTTTGAATTGCCTACTAGCGGTAAAATTTTATTAAACGGGGAAGATATCAGCACACTCCCCCCCAACAAACGTCCGGTTAATACCGTATTCCAAAAATACGCACTCTTCCCCCACCTTAACGTTTTTGAAAACGTTGCGTTTGGGTTAAAATTAAAACGCGTTGAAACGACCGTTGTGGATAAAAACGGCGCAGCAAAGGTAAAATACACCAAAATGCCGAAAACGGTCATTGAAGAAAAGGTTCGTAAGGCGTTGGACATCGTAGATTTGAGCGGTTTTGAAAAGCGTAGCATTTCTACCCTTTCCGGCGGTCAGCAACAGCGTATCGCAATCGCGCGCGCGATTGTAAACGAGCCCGAAATTCTCCTTTTGGACGAACCCCTTGGCGCACTCGACCTCAAAATGCGTAAAGAAATGCAGTTAGAATTAAAGGCAATGCACAAACGTCTTGGCATTACCTTCATTTACGTTACGCACGACCAGGAAGAAGCGCTTACCATGTCCGATACGATCGTGGTTATGTCGGACGGCGCCATTCAGCAAATCGGCACCCCCGAAGAAATCTACAACGAGCCGAAAAACACCTTCGTTGCTGACTTTATCGGTGAAAGTAATATCTTCACGGGTGTTATGCCCAAAGACGGTTTGGTACGTTTCTGCGGCAAACCCTTCACCTGCCTTGACTCTGGCTTTGAAAAGGATGAGCCCGTTGACGTGGTTGTGCGCCCCGAAGACGTACAAATTACCACCCCTGAAAATGGTCAATTAAAGGGTAAAGTTACCTCCGTTGTATTCAAGGGCATGCACTACCAAATCCTTGTACAATGCGGCAGATATGAAATTGAAATCCAAAGCACCGTTGCCCCTGAAACGGGCGCAGTTGTTGGGCTTTGCGTACAACCCGACGGTATTCACGTTATGAGAAAGAAATTCCGCGTGAATAAATTCAATGGTATTATCACAAAACGTAATACGGTAGAATTTGGCGACGGCGAATTTGAATGTGACGTTACACAATTATATCCTGGCAGCCACCTCGATGAAGACGGCTACCTCATCACTGCAAAGGGTGAAAAGTTGGATTTGACGGACACCGAAGTAAACGTTGAAGTCGGTCTTCACGACATCACCATGAGCGATAACCTTGACGAAGGCGGCGCACAGGGTAATATCATTTCCCTTATTTATAAGAGTGAATATTACCGCTACATCGTTCGTACGGAAAACGAAGAAGATTACGTTTTGGCGTGCGAAGATTTGTGGAATGAAAACGACCTCGTAAGCTTGATTATCCCTAAGGATAAAATCCGCTTAACGCTGAAGGATACGGAGGGTAAATAATGGCATCGACAAAAGCGCGCCCCCATTTTTCACGTAAACTGCTGGCGATCCCTTACGGATTGTTCCTTGCAATTTTCGTGTTAATCCCCCTTTTCATCATTATTTATTACGCATTCACGAATGACGCAGGCGAATTTACCTGGGAATACGTGCGCGTATTCTTTAATGAAAGTGGAAAGGGTTTCTGGGGCTTCTTCACCTCCTATAACTTTAAGACGATTATGCAAAGCTTTTTCATCTCTGTGATGAGCACCCTGATTTGCTTATTAATCGCCTATCCCGTGGCATATATCATCGCAAAATGTCAGTTGAAAAACAAATCGGTGCTTTTGCTTTTGTTCATCGTGCCGATGTGGGTAAACTTCGTTTTGCGTATCAACGCATTGAAGGAATTGTTCGTTTGGTTGGGGATTTACAATAAATCGGATACTTGGAATATCATCAACACCATCATCGGTATGGTATATGATTTCCTCCCCTTCATGATTTTACCTATCTATACCACCATTATTAAAATCGACAAGAGTTACTTGGAAGCAGCAAAAGACCTTGGGGCAACCCCCGCAAGGGCGTTTATCAAGGTAACCCTGCCCCTTTCTAAAGCAGGTATCATGAGCGGCGTTTCCATGGTATTCTTGCCCTCTATGACCAACTACGTTGTATCCAACTACTTAACCTTCCGTAACGTAAAAATCTTCGGTAAATTGATCGATGACTACTTCACAGGCGACCTTTGGCACGACGGCTCGTTTATCGCATTGCTGTTGTTGCTCTTCATGTTCTTGGTTACCTGGTTGACGGGTGGCTTTAGTCCCGATGAACAAACCGACACGCGAGGTACTTCATTATGGTAAGAGTAAAGAGTATCTTAAAATGGGCCTTTATTGCCCTTATATTGTTGTTTATTTACTTCCCTATCATCTTCTTGACCATTAACAGCTTTAATGAGAGTGACGTTATCCAAGAGGGTTGGAAGGGATTTAGCACGACGCATTATGAATATTTCTTCGATCTTGAGAACGAGCCCTTGCGCGTTGTATTGCAAACGATTTTACTCGCGCTCGTTGTTGCCCTCCTTTCTACCATTCTCGGTACGATCGGTGCAATCGGTATGTTCTATTCTAAAAAGCGCGTAAACGGCGTTTTATCCGCCGTAAACCGTATCCCCGTTATCAATGCGGAAGTCGTTACCGCAATTTCCTTTGCGTTGTTTGTATCCTTCTTTAGCATTGATAAATCCACCTTTATCCCTTTGATAATCGGACAAATGATCCTTTGCACACCTTTCGTTGTGTTGTCCGTTATCCCTAAGCTCCGCCAAATGGACAACAACCTTTACGAAGCGGCTTTGGATTTAGGTGCAACCCCGACAAGGGCTTTGTTTACAGTCATTATTCCTCAAATTTTACCGGGCATTATCGCAGGTTTCTTGCTGTCAATCACCCTTTCCTTGGATGATTACGTAATTACTGCTTATACGAAGCCCGACTCTTTCAAGACGATTAGCACGCACATTTACGGTTTGGACAAAAATAACGTAATCGGGCCGCAAATTAAAGCGGCTTACTGGGCATTTACCGCCATTATCTTCTTTATTATCGTGGCGGTTGTTATTGTTGCCAACGTCGTAACCTACCGAAACGCAAGGAGTAAAAAGAAATGAGAAAGAAAATTTCATTTGCGCTTGCCGTTATGTTGGTTTTAGGCGCGTTCCCACTTACCGCTTGTACAAATGGCAACGGCGGCTCAAAAAAAGGCAACAACGTCTTGCGTATCGCCAGCTGGGACGAGTATATTGATATGGGCGGTGAGGATAGCTACTATTCCGAAGATAGTTTGCCTA
The DNA here is from genome assembly GCA_045612895.1 of Candidatus Scatosoma sp. Lineage (GTDB taxonomy): Bacteria > Bacillota > Clostridia > Christensenellales > Borkfalkiaceae > Scatosoma. The sequence continues at coordinate 5,361 of JAZKZY010000160.1, forward strand.
TTTATGAGGAATTTGAAGCTTGGTACAACCAACAGCACCCTGATAGCCCTATTACCGTAGAATACGTTGCCTTGCAAGACAACGAAACCATGTACAATAAAATCAAAATGGGTGACGAATACGACCTTCTTTGCCCTTCCGAATATATGGCTATGAAGCTGAAAGCGGAAGACAAGCTGCTTGCATTTGACGAAGAATTTTTTGATCCTACGATTGAAGGTAACTACTACGCACAAAACGTTTCCGACTACACCAAATCCATTTTGAACAGCCAAGGGTTATACGAATATGTCGCAGGTTATATGTGGGGTTCAACCGGCTTTGTATATAACCCCAAAAAATTCGGTAACTCTGTTGAGGAAGCAAGAGAAATCATGAGCAGTTGGTACTGCTTGTCCAACGAAGCGTGTAATCGTAGAATTACCGCAAAAGACAACGTGCGCGACTCCTATTTCATGGGTTTAGGTATGTACTACGAACAGGAATTGCTTGCCTTGGATAGTACTGCGGCTAATTACTCCACCATTCTTTCCGAAAAAATGAACGACGTTTCCATTGAAACGATGAACAAAGTGAAAGAATTGCTGGTAAAAGCGCGTAGAAACCTCTATGGCTTGGAAACCGACGAAGGTAAAACGGACGTTGCCGCAGGCCGTTTGGACGCATCCTATCAATGGAGCGGTGACGGCGTATATATCATGGATATGGCGGAAGAAAATGGTTTAATGTTGGAATACAGCATTCCCAAGTCCGCATCCAACCTTTGGTTTGACGGTTGGGTTATGATGAAGGATGCAAATAAACAAGCCGCTACCGCATTCGTGAATTATATCTCCATGCCTGAAAACATCGTGCGTAATATGTACTACATCGGTTATACCAGTTGTTTGGGCGGTGAAGAAGTTTATAACTATGTCGCTGAAACTTATGGCGCTGAAGAAGATGATGAAACCGCAGTTGAATACGATTTGTCCTACTTCTTCGGTGAAGAATTTGAGCCGCTCCTTGTTCCTGAAGAACAAACGAGAAGACAGCTCTTTGCACAATACCCCGACAGCATCACTAAAAATCGTTTAGTCGTTATGAAATACTTTGATAAAGAGGCCAACGAAAGAGCAAACCGTATGTGGAATAATATTAAGTAAAATCCTTATAAAGCACAAAAAACCCGCTTTGCTTATGCAAAACGGGTTTTTTATTATTATGCGACACATAAATACTCTACGTCACATATTAATTCTTTTGTTCTTAAGGTATCTTAATCTTTTGTACCACCGCTTGCATCCTCAAACTCTACTTCAATCTTCTCTACCTTCTCGCTGTTGTCCGTTTCGGGTAATCCAAACAACTCCACGAGGGTTTTAAGCAATTCTCTCTTGTCCTTCAAGCTTGCTCTTTCCAGGTCCTTCTCAAGCCCTGTAATAATCTCATCTATAACATCATGCGCTGTTTTTTGATTACTTCTTGATTATTTTCGATTACTTCTTGGGCATTTGATAACTTTTGTCTATTCTTCTCTTCTGCAGTATCTTAGATACTGTTGCTTGCGATAATGATAACTTCTCGGCAATCGCACGTTGCGACAAACCCGTAACAGCCAATGCGATTACATCTGTATCTATTCGGTTGTTACGCTTTGCCATTTCTTTCTCCTTTATTGCATAATAAAAGCGCAGGTGTTATCCTACGCTTTCTTTTTGGTGTATAAGCAAATAAACTACCTATACTTCCACATCGCCTTGTTTATCCTTATTTATCTTTAATTTCCTCTTTATTGTCTTTAGAAGATTCCAATTTGGCTTCGCTTTCCTCATCGCCGCTACCATGTTCCAAAAACACAATATCTTCCTCCAAAGTGACAAATCTCCTTGCTCTTTCTTCAAATGATAGTTTATTCATAACTTAGCACTCCTTTTATTTTTCTCCCATTTATTTCTTTAATCTTTAATTTTGCCTCTCTCCCAAATAATACCTCTGCTTCATCAAAAAAAGAAGAAGTATTATTCCCAATTCCTAATGCTCTTGTCCCCTTTGGCACCTCTATTTCAAAAACAATACCATTATAATAGTCTGCAAACTCTTGAGCGATAGAAGAAGACACGCTTGTCGATGTAAAACCTTTGCTTAATAATATTTTATCACCAACTTTTATTGATTCCTTATTATGCGTTACATAACACCTATGCGTGACATAATCATTTGGTTTTTTGCTTCATGGATACACCAAGCTTACCATACAGCTCCTGCTGTTCCTCTATCGTGTATTTCCAAACGGAATACAGTACAAACACGCCTAAAATAACGCTGACTACCGCCATTGTAATGATCGTCCCTAAATCAAAGTACACGCCATTCCCCAAGCCAAAACGTTCGGGCGTTTCAAACAAAAGTCCGCCAAAATTATACAATGCATGTACAAATGCACAGCAGAAGATGTTCTTTGTTTTCATCAAGGCAAAGGCAAATAAGCCGCCCGTCAAAATGGTATAACCAACCTGTAATATGGAGCCGTTGAAAATATGCGCGAGGCCAAAGACAACAGAAGATGAAACAAAGGTCAGCCACAACCCCTTTTTGTCTTTTGAGAACAGCCCTGCAATTACCGTGAAGATAACGCCTCGGAAAATGCATTCTTCAAACAACCCTACCGACAAACAATACAAGGCAAATAAGATAAAATCTATCGGCTGATTATGAACAAGCTCCATATGCCCATTGAAATAAGACGAAAACTGGAAATTGTCAATTGCAATCAATAAGCAAGGAATCAAGTACAATAAATGCTGCGGCTTTCCAAACAAATGGATATCTAAGCGAATCATCAAAAGTATTGCCGCAATAAAGCCACACCCCTGCTGTACAATCTTAGAAATGTATTTGTTTCGCAATTCATGCGATACATAATCTATTTTTATATAGTCTAACGCCAAAGTTAAGCCGCAAAACAGCAAAATTAACGCGATTTCCACTATATTCCGTATATCTTTTCGATTTGTTTTATTTGACACGATTTTGCCTCGTTTATTAAGTGATTTCTTTAATATTATAACATATATACTGCCTTTTTGCAAGAATATAAAGCATTTTATATACAAAAAAACAGCTTACCCGTTAGGATAAGCTGCTTTCTTTTAAAGTTTTACCTTAATTATTTAAGGAGCTTCGTGATAAC
>JAZKZY010000161.1:0-8513 GCA_045612895.1 Candidatus Scatosoma sp.
GTTTTGGTGCGTGAAAGCGTGTCTGGTATCGGTACGGTAACCTATATTGATAAGAAAACAGGCCGATTTGGCGCATTAGGACATTCGGTGGTGAGTGAAAATCATCAAGAAATGCAAATATCGAGCGGTACTGTGTATGAATGCAGTATATTTAGCGTTTGTAAAGGCGTTCGAGGTAAAGCGGGTGAATTAAAAGGCGTTTTTATGAACGATAGACAGCTTGGAAATGCTGAAAAGCTTTGCGAATGCGGTATTTTTGGGCAAATTTCTCAAAAATTTACGGTGGACGGGTTGCTAAGCGCTGTTTCAAGCTCTAATGACGTGAAGCCGGGCGGCGCTTACATTTATTCGACGGTTAATGGGGTTTCGCCTGTAAAATACGAGATTGAGATTGTAAAAGTCGATAAAATGAACAAAGAAAACAAGAATTACGTTATAAAAATCACGGATGAGATGTTAATCGCGGAAACAGGCGGTATTGTACAAGGAATGAGTGGTAGCCCGATTTTGCAAAATGGTAAGCTGGTAGGGGCAGTTACGCACGTATTTTTGAATGATCCCACACGTGGATATGGGATAGATATTGAAAGAATGCTTCGTGAATAAGAGAAAGATATGTCACACATAATACCTATGTGTGACATAGTTGTTTTTTCTTGTCAGGCGAAGTGAGGGGAAAATGAAGAAAAATATAAAAATAGCCTTAATGGCGGTGCTGTTGAGTTGTAGTTTAAGTGGCAAGGGTATTCTAAATGATGTAAATTTCCAAAAAACTGCTGAAAATCAGGCCGTATCGGTCAGCGTAATGGAGAATATGGGTATTCAAACGCATGCAAAATCGGCATATTTGATGGATTTTAATACAAAAACGGTTGTTTATTCTCATGAGGAAAGCAAACGGTTGCCGATTGCGAGTATGTGCAAGATTATGACATTGCTTTTATCGTTTGAGGCGATTGAAAACGGGCAATTTGGGATGGAGGATGATATTTGCGTTAGCGAACGAGCGGCGTCGATGGGCGGATCGCAGGTTTTTTTGGAGGCAAACGCAAAATATAAGGCTTGCGAGCTTATAAAAAGTATCGTTGTTTGCTCTGCAAATGATAGTTGTGTGGCTTTGGCGGAACGAATTGCGGGTAGCGAAAGTCTATTCGTTGAAAAAATGAATGAAAAAGCCAAAGAACTTGGCGCTGAAAACACTCTTTTTGCAAATTGTACAGGTTTGCCCAAAGAACCGCAATATTCTTGCGCAAAAGACGTGGCTTTGATGCTGAAAGCGCTTTTACAGCATGAGGAATATTATCAATTTGGTAAGGTTTGGCTGGATAAATTCCAACACCCCGAAGGTAGATTTACGGAAATTACGAATACGAATAAACTTATCCGTTTTTATGAGGGTTGCGATGGGGGAAAAACTGGTTTTACAAATGAGGCGGGCTTTTGCTTGGCTGCAACGGCAAAACGTGATAATATGCGCTTGATTTCCGTTGTTATCGGGGAGGAAAGCAGTGATTTGCGCTTCAAAGACGTCCGCGCGATGTTTGATTATGGGTTTGCAAATTATATGGCTGTCCCCGTTTTAGAGAAAGGGCAAGCTTTGACGGAAACCGCGACAATAAAGGGCGGTAAAGTTAAGGAAATAAAGGTATATCCCGAGCGTTCTTCCTATGCGTTCACCTGTCGTGGTGAAAAGGCAAACGTGTCCACCGACGTGCGTTTTGACAAGGTAAAAGCGCCGATTGAAGCTGGTACGAAGGTGGGCGAGGTGATTGTTTACCGTGACGGTGTAGAATGCGACCGCGTAGATTTGCTCGCGGAAAGCGCGGTGGTGAAGGCAAATTTATTCGATTGTTTGCGTGAAATTGCGCGCGAATGGAATGGCTAAATGCCTCAACCGTAAACAAGGAAATCCGTTTTTGCAAAAAAATAAGCAAGGACGGATTTTTTTTGCGTAAAAAATGCCTTTCATTCCTTGCATTTTCCTTGTATTTTTGTTACAATAATAATGGTTGAAATTTCGGAGGAAATTTATAAGATGAACGAAAGAGAAACTTTGAAAATCAACGCGCAGGGACACCTTGAAATCGGTGGAGCAGACGCGGTGGCGTTGGCGAAAGAATTTGGCACGCCGCTCTATGTTTTTGATGAAGCATACATTCGTCGTATGATGCGTGTTTATCGCAATACCCTTGCGGAAAAATATGGGGAAAACAGCTTGGTTTTATATGCCTCGAAAGCCTTTTCCTGTCAGGCGGTTTATCGGATTGCGGACGAGGAAAAAATCGGCGTGGACGTTGTGTCGGGTGGGGAACTTTACACGGCATTAAAGGCTGGATTTCCTGCGGAAAAGATATTTATGCACGGCAATAATAAGCTGGATTATGAAATCGGTGAAGCGTTGGACTGCGGCATTGGTTATATTGTAGCGGATGCCTATTCCGAGCTGGATAAAATTGATGCGGAAGCGGCAAAACGCGGCATTACGCAAAAGGTTTTACTGCGTATCAATCCTGGGGTAGAGGCGCACACGCATGCGTTCGTGCAAACGGCTACGACGGATAGCAAATTCGGTTTTTCCCTTTCCGATGGTACGGCAGAAGCGGTTACGGCTTATGCAATGGGTAAAAAGAACTTGAAGTTAATGGGTTACCATTGCCATATCGGGTCGCAAATTTTTGAAAAGCAATCCTTTGTGATTGCGGTATCTAAAGTGATGAATTTTGCCGTTCAAATGAAGGAAAAGCTTGGGTTCAAGCTGGAAACCTTGAATCTTGGCGGTGGTTTTGGCATTTGGTACACGGATGAAGATCGTAAAATTTCACCCGAGGGCTATGCGGAATACGTAGAGGCGTTGATTGAGGAGGTAAAGGCAAAAGCAAGTGAAAACGATATGGATTTGCCTTTCTTGGTGATTGAGCCAGGTCGTTCTATCGTTGGGGAAGCAGGCGTAACCTTGTACACGGTAGGGGCAATTAAAGATATTCCGAACGTAAAGAAGTATGTCGCAATTGACGGCGGTATGTTTGATAACCCTCGTTATGCGCTGTACGAATCGAAATATACTGCTTTGCTTGCAAACCGTGCGAATGAAAAGAATACGGAACTAGTATCGATTGCAGGCAAATGCTGTGAAAGCGGTGATATTATTGCTGTAAACGTACCTTTGCCCAAGTCACAGTCGGGGGATATTTTGGCTGTACTTTCTACGGGTGCGTATAATTATTCCATGGCGATGAATTACAATCGTAATAAAATACCGCCTTGTGTGTTGGTGAATAACGGTAAAGCGGAATATATCGTTCGTCCTCAAACCTACGAGGATATCGTTAGAAACGACGTAATTCCTGAAAGATTGCGTAAAGAAAAATAAGTATTTTCTTTTTCACCAAATTAACGCACAGCGCACTTGCATTTTTTATAAAAGCATGCTATAATTACTGTGTTATGAAGGAATATCTTATTTATATTTTAGCGCAATTTTTAGCGGTTGCTATTGTGTTGACATTTCACGAGTTTGCACATGCTTATGCCGCATATAAAAATGGCGATCCAACTGCAAAATTTTCAGGACGGTTGACATTAAATCCTGCAAAACATTTTGACCCGCTTGGGGTGATTATGTTTGCGGTTGCAGGGTTTGGTTGGGCAAAGCCCGTTCCTGTGAATCCAAACAATTTCAGAAACTATCGCAAGGGCTGTTTTTGGACGTCGATAGCAGGGGTATTAACGAATTATGTAATGGCGTTTATCTTCTATCCGATTTTCATCCTTGTGGCAACATACGTTTGTCCGAAGTTTGACGGACTGTATATGGAACAGTTTTTATATACGTTCTTTAGTGCGTTGTTTGCTTGCTCGCTGAGCTTTTGCGTATTTAATCTTTTACCTTTGTATCCGTTGGATGGTTTCCGTATCGTGGATGCGGTAAGCACGAAAAGGGGAAAGGTTTATCAGTTTTTACGTCAAAACGGCTATTATATTTTGCTTGGGCTAATTCTTGTACACGTTTTATCGGGCAGAATTCCCTATTTGGGATACGTTGACGTTTTGGGATATATATTAAATTTTGCGATTGATATTTTTGGTAAACCGATTACGTTGTTTTGGGAATGGATTTTTAATTTATTCCTTGGAAATTAAGGAGTTTTGAATGGAAAAGTTAACTGTTGACTCGGTAAAAAATTTCGAAACGGAAGTAGATTATACCACCGTCTTGGAAAACTTTGAAGGGCCGCTCGATCTTCTTTTGTATTTGATCAAACAAGAAGAAATTGAGATTAAGGACATTTTTGTTTCGCAGGTTACGGAGCAGTTCTTGTCTTACATGAAAGCATTGCCTTTTCTTGACCTTGAAAAAGCGAGTGAATACTTGAATATCGCGGCGACGATCATTGATATTAAGGCGCGCAGCCTTGTACCTCCTCCCGATGACGGCTTTGATGATTACTACGATGAGGATGATGATCCTCAACGCGAGCTTATCCAAGCCTTGGAAGAATATAAGATGATCAAGGAAAAAGCGGACAAGCTGAAAGAACGTGAAACGGTAGGGTATTTCTTCAAGCAACCCGACAAAGATTTGACGGGTGTAAAGGTGCAGTATAAGGATTTTACTTTGGACGGCTTGATGCAGGCATTCACGAAGATGATGTTGCGTTTGGAAAAGCAAAAGCGTGACAATCCGCCTCCCCGCGAAATTCCTAAGGATTCCTATACCGTAAGGGATAAAATCAAACATATCCGTGAGAAAATCGGGGAAAAAGACGCGATGAAGTTTGACGAGCTTTTCTCTGAAGATGCATCAACACCCGAGGTCGTAACGACTTTCCAGGCATTGTTGGAGCTTTTGAAACATCAATTTGTACTTGTAGAGCAGGAAGACCTTTTCTCTACGATTACGATAAAGAAAAATCCTAATAGAAGAGAGGACGAAGAAATTGGAGAAATTGACGAATATAATTGAGGCCATTTTATTTGCAGCTGGCGACGCTGTTCCTATGGACTTATTGCGTGAAAAGTTGGATATTACCAAGAAAGAGTTAGATGATTCTATTCGTCAGCTTGAAAAGAAATATACGGGTGAAGCAGGGATTCGTTTGTTGAACTTCAACCATAAGTTGCAGTTTGCGACAAACCCCGACTACAAAGATACCGTTTCTTTGGCGCTGATGCCCATTCGTGAAAAGGAATTTACGCGTACGATTTTGGAAAGCGCGGCAATCATTGCATATAAGCAGCCGATTACGCGTAGCGAATTGGAGGCAATCCGTGGTATCAACAGCGACTATGCGATTACGACCTTAATGAGCTTGGATATGATTGTACCCTGCGGTAGAAAGGATACGCCTGGTAAACCAGTTTTGTATGCAACGACGGATAATTTTTTAAAGCGTTTCAAGTTGAAATCCTTGGCGGAATTGCCTGATTACGAAGAATTGATGCGTAGAATTGCTGAATTAAATGCAACGGATACGGAAACGAGCAATTACTTGTACGAAAAGGACGTTTATAACCCTGATGAAGATCCTGATTTGATGCCCGTTGAAGAGGAAACGGCTGCAACGAATGAATCTCCTGTAACGACCGAGGGGTTTGAGCTGCCTGACTTCTTGAAGGATATTCAAGACGGTATCATCAAAATTCAATAAAAAATACATAGTTTATGTGAACCTGCCCATATTGAAGATATGGGCAGGTTATTTTTTACATTTCTTGCGATATGCCTTTCTGTTTTCATATTGCTCTTTTTTCCGATTTATCTAAAAGCGGACGGGCATTATGATATGAATGGGCGAAAACTTGCGTTTTCCATAGCAATTTATAGGTTTTTCCGTGTTTTAGGCGGTTATATTGCGACTTATCAAGGGGGACTTGCAATTCATATATCCCCACAAAAGGCGATTATAATTCCATATAAGGACTTAAACAATGAAAGAAAACGTTTTTCGATTATGCGTACTTTTCAATTAAGGAAAATAAATATAACGACGGAAACGGGGCCCGAATATTTATTGCCAAGCGCTTTAACACAAGCGACATTTCGGGTTATCTTTTTTATTTTAGGTGGAAAAAAGGAGAAAATTGAAAATAACGTATGGCTGACGGATGGAGATATATTACGGGTTACAATGAATGTAAGCGTAAGATTCAACTTGTACATTTTAATCCGTGGCTTAATGTTGAGTATAAAGGAGAAAATAAAGCAATTATGGCGGAAAAAAATCAAAAAATCAATAATTTAATCAGTTCATCTTTGGAAAGGTTGGAAAATTTAACGGATGTCAATACGATTATGGGCAAACCGATTATTACGGCGAGCGGTTGTCAAATTTTTCCTTTTTCCAAAGTTACGCTTGGAAATTTGAGCGGTGGCGGAGAATATGGTGATGTGAAAGTCGTAAAAGAAACGGATAGTTTTCCGTTTGCCGGGGGTAGCGGCGCAGTTGTTAGCATGAAACCGATGGGATTTTTGATTGATGACGGGAAAGAGTGCCGTATTTTACGAATTACGGACGAGCCGTTTGATAATTTAATCGAACGAGCGAGTGAAATTATGCGTGACATAATAACAAAGGACTAAAATGCGGAAAAATCATACTTCACTATGGATTTTGGCGATTTTATGGATAGGCTTAGCGTTCAATGTGCCAACAAGAATAAAGAACGCTTATGCTGAAACTACAATTGAGGGAAAGGCGGAATGTGTTGTTGAGTTAGAAACAGGGCGGATTCTCCATGAAAAGTCGGCAAATTTAACCCTACCTATGGCAAGTACGACAAAAATTTTAACGGCAATTACCGTTTTAGAGAATTGTAAGAACCTGAATGAGGAAGTTATGATTCCGCAATCGGCGGTAGGTGTTGAGGGATCGTCCGTTTATTTGCAATGCGGGGAAAAATATACCGTTTTAGATTTACTCTATGGGTTAATGCTTCGTTCGGGCAACGATTGTGCAACTGCGCTTGCGTTGTATTTTGGCGGAAATATAAGTAGTTTTTGCGTAAAAATGAACCTGCTCGCACAAAAAACAGGCGCTTTGAACAGCCATTTTGAAAATCCCCATGGTTTACCTGCTAAAAACCATTATACAACAGCGCTTGACTTATGTTATATCACGCGATATGCCATGAAAAACGAGGTTTTTGCAAAGATTGTTTCGACCAAACTTTACGAGCCGAGAAACTGGAAGAATAAAAATAAATTGCTGATTTCCTACGACGGCGCCATAGGCGTAAAAACAGGTTATACAAGAGAGGCTGGAAGATGTTTGGTATCAGCAGCAAAACGGGACGGCAGGGTGGTCATTTGTACCGTGTTAAATTGTGCTCCAATGTATGAGCGGTCCGCTGAATTGTTGGATAAAGCGTTTGCGTTATCGAATAAATGAAAAAATATACAGCAATTTGGAATATAACTCTTAAAACGGTTGCTTTTTTTGAGGATTTTATATAAACTATAAGAGAAAATAAACGAAAAAGGCAAAAGAAATGAGAATTAACAAATTTTTAGCGGATAAAGGTATCGCTAGCAGACGCCATGCGGATAAAATGATTGAAGCATGTCGCGTTACCATCAATGGTGAGCTGGCAACCTTGGGCGCAACGGTAGAAGAAGGCGATGAAGTTGCTGTTGACGGAAGAGTGCTTTCCTTTGAAGAAACAAAGCTTGAATATTATATTATGAACAAGCCCAAAGGGATTGTTTGTACCGTGTCCGACGATCGTGGCAGAAAGACGGTTATGGATTTATTGCCTGAAGGCGTAGGCAGGGTATTCCCCGTTGGCCGTTTGGACTATGCGACGGAAGGTTTGTTGATTTTGACAAACGATGGGGATTTGGCGTTTCGTTTAACGCACCCGACCGCGGAGGTGCCCAAAACGTATATGGCGCGTATTGAAGGAACGTTGACGGAAAAGGATTTGAACCCCATTCGTTCTGGCGTAGAGCTTGACGGTATCATGACGAAAAAGTGTAAAGCGCATATCGTAGAAACGAACAAAGCCTATACAAAGGTGCACGTAACGATTACCGAAGGTAGAAATCGCCAAGTTCGTCGTATGTTTGAGGCAATCGGTAGAAACGTAGAATTCTTGAAACGCGTTAGTATCGGTCAGTTAAAGCTCAGCGGTTTGGATAGAGGCCAAATTCGTCCTTTGACGGAAACGGAAATCACCTATTTGAAAGGTTTATAATGAAAAACCCCGAACCGTTTGGTTCGGGGTTTGTATTTTTTCAATTAAGAGCGGTAATTACGCATTAAACCAACGACTTTACCAAGGGTAGAAACTTCTCCGTCCTCAAAAATCATATCGTTGAAACAAACAAAGCGTATACGAAAGTGCATATTACCATTACGGAAGGCAAGAATCGTCAAGTACGCCGTATGTTTGAGGCAATCGGTAGAAATATAGAACTTTTAAGAAGAGTAAGCATCGGTCAATTAAAGCTTACGGGCTTAGATAGAGGTAAAACTCGTCCTTTGTCGGAGCAGGAAATTTTTTATTTACAAACA
>JAZKZY010000162.1:0-6952 GCA_045612895.1 Candidatus Scatosoma sp.
TGATATTTTCAAGAAATATACAGGAAAATTGTGTATGCTTTCCGAAATTACGTACGTGGACGGCAAAAAAGCAACGGTGGATTTGAAATCGAATACCGCTCTTGAAACATTGATTGCAGGCGCGGCGGTGAAGTTCTACTGTGAAGATGGGAAAAGCTCGTTATCCGCTCGTAGCAGCGAACTTGGCGATTTCTTGTTTATCAAAAATTATTCGCGGGAAGAAAGCAGTAAGGTGTGTATGCAGGGCGTTGCCGAGCAGTATAAAGCCTTAAATCTTAACACGTTGGAAGTGAAAAACATCTCTAACGAACTCACGTTAGACTGCGCGGAAGGTCTTATTTTAATCAAAGACGAAATGGCGGAAGTGGAGAATAAAACGTACGCGGAAAAAGATGTTACGGAACAATTCAGCTTGACGGAAATTGGTGAAAACTATCTCCTATTGGATTACGTTTCCATCAGTCGAGGCGGACAGCATTTCTCTGAATATATGCCCGTACCGCAGGCGAATGAAACGCTTTTGCGCGAAGATTACAAAGGAAAACTGTATGTAAAACAGCGTTTTAACGTGCAATCTCTTTTTAACGCTCGCTTGATGGTGGAAAAAGCAAAATATATCGAAATGACGTTGAACGGAAAGGAACTTTCCTTCGCGCAAAGCGATTTCGATATCAATTTCCAAGAAGCTGACATTAGTGATTGTTTGCAGGTAGGCGTAAACGAGTTGGCATATTCTATTGAATATTATCAGCACGATGGTGTAAGCTTTTCGTTATTCCATCCCTTGGCGACGGAGAGTTTGCGTAATTGCTTGTATTTTGATACGTCCATTGAAAATACGTATATCAAAGGGGATTTCATCGTAAACGAAGATATGTCCTTGTCGGCTCGTCAAGATTTGCCTTGTATGAATTCTCAGCTGTATAAAAATGGGTATCCTTTCTTCAAAGGTGAAATCACGTTAGAGGGCGTTATTTCAAAACCTTCTACGGAAGAAGCCATTTTGGATTTACAAGGTCGGTTCTTGGTGGCAAACGTATTCGTCAACGGAAAGCAAATCGACTTCGTGACGGAAACGAAGAAGGATATCGGGGCTTTCTTAACAGAAGAAAAAAATAAGGTCGTTATAAAAGTAAAGTCCAGTTTGAGAAACTTAATGGGGCCTCACCATTTTGAACCGTGCGCTGAGCTTACCTCTGTTGCACCTTATCATTTCACTTTGCGCGGTAGTTGGAAAGACGGCTTGTCGCCGAGATACACGCACACCTATAACGTTGTGCCCTTCGGCGTAGATAAAATTCTATTAAAGGAAAGAAATTAAGTATGAAAATCACGGTAAACGACTTAACGTTAGAAGAAAAATTGAATTTACTTACAGGTAAGGATATGTGGCATACGTACGGTGCAAACGGAAAGCTGAAAGAGCTTTTCATGTGCGATGGACCTTGCGGTGTAAGAACGTTATACGCCGACGGCACGGAAAAAGGCGTAAGCTTTCCTTGCTCCTGCAATATGGGCAATACGTGGAATGAAGAGCTTATTCGTTGGGAAGGGGAATTGATTGCAGACGACTGTATTATGAAAGGCACGGATATCCTTTTAGCACCCGGCGTGAATATCAAACGCACGCCCTTAAACGGTAGAAACTTTGAATTTTTATCCGAAGATCCGTATTTGTCGGGAATGCTTGGCAAAGCGTTTATCGAAGGTGTGCAATCCCGTGGTATCGGTACGTGCGTAAAGCATTTTTGTGCGAATAACCGTGAATACGATAGAGATCGTCAAACGAGTGAAGTGGACGAACGTACGCTTCGTGAAATTTATTGGCCTGCATTTGAATATACGATGCAAGCAAATCCTTGGATGGCAATGTGTTCGTACAACCCCGTAAATGGTGTGTTTGCTTCGGAAAATAAATGGTTATTGAAGGACATTTTGCGTGATGAATTTGGGTTTGACGGTGTAATCGTATCCGACTGGTGGGCGGTGCATAGCCCTTATCGCGCGGTAAAAGCAACGTTGGATTTGGCCATGCCCTACGTGGAAGCTTCCTACGGTTCATTAAAAAATGCATACGATAAGGGTTTGATTACGGAAGAAGAAATCAATGAGCGTGTGGAAAATATTTTGCGTTTGATTGAAAAGACGGAAACGGAAAAAACGGTAAAATATTCGCGAGAAGAAAAGCACAATGCGGCGGTGGAGATTGCCAAAGAAGGTATGGTGCTTTTGAAAAACGAAGGGGTATTGCCGTTTAAGCAAGGCAACGTTTTGGTTTGCGGTAAATATGCAACGACGCCCCCTCTTGGCGGCGGCGGTTCTTCGTGCGTAGAAACGGATTTTGTGCAAACCGACCTTTGCGAATTGATGAACGGTAAAACGGACGCAACCTTTATTCGCGGTGGGAAAGAGACTTGGGCGGTGGAATATACGCCGCCGAAGGTTAAGGACGATTATATGCGTGCTTATGACAGCGATGCGGTATTGATTTGTATTGGGCACGGCCAACTCGTTGAAAAAGAAGGTATGGACCGTACGGATATAAAACTTTCACCTGAACAGGAACACTTTATCTTGAATATGTGCAAATATAATGAAAACGTTGTCGTTGCAGTATATGCAGGCAGCGCAATGGATATGAGCGCGTGGATTGACAAGGTAAAGGGCGTAGTATTTTGCGGTTACGCAGGTGAGGCAACGAACGAAGCGCTCGCGTCCTTGCTTACGGGTGAAAGTGTATTTAGCGGAAAGCTTGCCGAAACCTTCCCGAAATGTATCGAAGATACGTACACGGGTACGGAAATGGGTGATGGGTTCTGCGAACGTTACAGCGACGGCGTGTTTGTTGGTTACCGTTATTATGATAAATACAATAAAGACGTATTGTTCCCCTTTGGGTATGGTTTGTCTTATGCGCAATTTGAGTATTCCGATTTGCAAATAGAAAAGAAAGGGGAGTTGGAATACGAGGTTTCTTACAATGTTACCAACACTTCAAAATACGACGGGAAGGAAGTTTCACAGGTATACGTAAAAGACGTATTTGCTATGCTTTCGCGCCCTGAAAGAGAATTAAAGGCTTTTGCGAAAACAAAAATAGGCGCAGGGGAAACCAAACGGATTTCTCATACCTTAGATATGCGCGCTTTCGCTTATTACAACACGGCTTTGAAGAAGTGGTATGTGGAAAACGGAGCGTTTGAAATCTTTGTAGGGCCCTCTTCAAGAGATCTTCCTTTGAAGGCAAAGCTGAAAATAACTTTGGCTGATGAAACGCAAATGTCGCAAAAAAAATAGTGTAGGAAAAAATTGCGGCGCTTGCAAGTAGGATGCAAACGCCGTAATGTGTTTTATTTCAAATTTTGAAGCCGCCATTGATGCGGCGTGATGTTAAAATATCGCTTAAAGCAAGCAATGTAATTGCTTTCGCTTGAAAAACCTAACTGATAGGCAATATCGGCAATGGAGTTTTGCGTGGATACCAAAATTGCGGTGGAGTACTCCAGTTTGTTTTTCGTTATAAATTCGTTTAAGCGTTCTCCCGTGTGTTTTTTGAATTCTCTGCAAACATGGGGGTGGGAATATCCCGTGGACGCAACGAAATCGTCGATACTTTTTTGATTAGAGGTATCTCGTTTAATTCGATTGATAAGGTTGACAATCCAGGTGGGGTAATGATTGAAAGATTCCAACGATAAAAAGTAGGAAAGAAGTTCTATGACGATAGAACGGAAGAAAACGTCGTGAGAAATATTCTGCTCCGTATGTAAAAGGGTCGCCGTTTGTTCTATGGTTTGTCGTTTGGTATGGGATATATGAAATTGCGGAGGATTTTCCGCCTCTAACAACTGTTGGTACAACGGTTCGGAAGGGGAGATACATTCGCATAT
The DNA here is from genome assembly GCA_045612895.1 of Candidatus Scatosoma sp. Classification (GTDB taxonomy): domain Bacteria; phylum Bacillota; class Clostridia; order Christensenellales; family Borkfalkiaceae; genus Scatosoma. The sequence continues at coordinate 3,891 of JAZKZY010000162.1, forward strand.
TGCTTGCATAACGTCTGAGGCTACGTATAAATCTCGATGCAGATATTTTTCACCCTGCGGGGTAGTTCTACTAAGACAATGCTTATCGTGCGGACGCAATATAAAAGCGTCGCCCCTGGTCAAGGACGTAATATTTCCGTTTAAATAATGCTTGGCATTCCCCTCTAAAATATACGTGATTTCCCAATATTCGTGGGAGTGATATTCAATGGGGGTGTTGATAACCAGCCAAGTAAAGTACGACCATTTGCCTCGTTTTGTTGCGTGGCTAAGGTTGTAGATGAATTTTTCTTGTGTATCCCAGCCCTTAATCATGGAAATAAATCTCCTTGTTTCTTTTAATAGAATTATAAATAATGCTTTTATTATTGTCAACAAAAAACTATGGTCAATGTTAAAAATTCATAAAATTTTTTTAGGCTGATTAGGATATTTTAATGAAAATAGATACTTACTTTTCGCGAAAATCCTTTATTTTCAAGGGATTTAAGGTGGATTGTTTTCAAAATTAAGGCAAAAATACCTATTTTTGTCAGTATGATAAAAAAAAGGATTGGATAAAAATGTAATATTTTTTGCGAAAAATATTGTATACGGTATATATTATATCATGATATAATATTGTCGAGATAATTATATGCACGCAGGATATTTACTGGATAAAAGGAGAATTATATGAAGAAAACTCTATTAACAATGTTAGCGTTATTTTGTACGTTTACGATGATGTTAGGGGTAGGAACAGCATGTAATTTCAATAAGGGCGATAGCTCAACATCATCTTCATCTCAAATAGAAACCTTAAAAATTACGGGCAGACCTGCTGACGATACTGCAACCATTACCGATACGGTGAATACGCTTACGCTTGGCTGTGATGAGGCAGACGTAACGTGGGCATCTTCGGATACGGTGGTTGCGACGGTGGAAAACGGTGTGGTTACCTTGCATTCGGCTGGTTCGACCGTTATCAGCGTAACGAAAGGTGGGAAGACGGGCGATTTTATTCTTACCGTTGTAGACGGACGTATTCCTGCGCCTGCAACCATTACCATTACGGGCGTTCCTCAAAATGGAGAAGTACAGTTGTCAAGCGGTAGCGTACAACTTTCAGCAACTTGCTCGGATGGAAGCGAAGTTGTATGGATTTCTCACAATGAAACGGTTGCAACGGTTGACGAAACGGGTAAAGTAACCTTGTTAAGTCCTGGTAGCGTGGAAATTTTGGCGCGAAAAAAAGGAGAAACCAGCGTTTACAGCGTATGTAAACTGAACGTTGTTACGCCTAAGGCTAGCCGTGAAGATTTCACGAACGCTGTGGTTATCGGAAATTACGTTGTCGGTGAAATTGAATGCCGTGACGCAAGTAACGTTCTTTCGCCTGAAATCGTTTATGATGAAAATGCAGATAATTATTATTTAAAATATAGTCACGCAAAGGCAGACGGAAACAATAAGTATATGATTTATACGTTTGGCGGTTTGGAAACTGGCGCAAGATACGTATTGAAATACAATATGAAAGTGCTCTCCAAGGAAGGAACGTACAATCATCAAATCAATTTGTATTCCGATAAGGACGTGCCCGTTGCGATAAACGACCCGTTGGTGGGTAATGTTTATAATTGGCACACCACGAGCTTGGATACGGAAACGGCAAAGATTTATCAATCGGGCAGCGGAGCGTTATACCGTGATGGTGTACGTTGGACGGACGATGCGGACAGTATGGATGCTTTCCACGAATATACGCTTGGATTTATCGCGGGGGAAAGCTCGGTAGGGTTTGCGTTTGTATGTAATAACACCTACGAGGTTCTGTTTGATTATATTTGTGTGGAAAAAGCGCCTGTTTTAGATGAATATAAACTTATTTCAACAGAGCGTCTTCCCGTTGGGGAAAACTATCAACTGAAGCCGGTTGCGGTGGAAGACGTCGTATATTATCAACCGTTTAAGCTGACGTATACTTCTTCCGATGAAACAGTGGCGACCGTAGACGAAAAAGGTGTTGTAACGGCGTTGAAAGAAGGCGAAGTTACGATTACGGCAACGAATGTAAACGGCGCAGAACAGGCGGTTAATATTACCGTTATTCCGACGGTGGATCCCTCTGTATATAATTTGTGGTACGAGGGCAGTCGGGAAGCAATAGAACAAACCCACGAACTTGCAGAAGCGGTAAAGGGCGGTGTTCAATACGATACGGTAGAAGTAAAACTTTCACTTGACCTTGTGAAAGGTATAATGCCGAGAATTAAGTTCTACTTATTAAACACGGCTGGCAAGCAAATCACCGATCCTGCGGATAACGGTTGGATCACAGTAGCGGATTATTACGATGAAACCACGGAAACGTACACCTTCCTCACCGAGTTCAAGTGGGCAACGGGTAACTGGGACGTTGGGAGTATAAAAGTGGTTGTAGAAGACGGCGAATACAAATTAGGCGTAGACGTTGTCTCTGTTCAAGTATTGGAAGATCCTAATGCGGTAAATTACGATTTATGGTACGTAGGAAGAAAAACAGCCATAGAGAAAACCCACCAACTTGCAGAAGTTGTAATGGGCGGTGTTCAATACGATACGGTAGAAGTAAAACTTTCGCTTGACCTTATCAAAGGTACGATGCCGAGAATTAAGTTCTACTTATTGAATACGGCTGGCGCGCAAATAACCGATCCTGCGGAAAATGGTTGGATCACAGTAGCGGATTATTACGAAGAAGCAACGGAAACGTACACGTTTACCACCGAATTTAAGTGGTTGACGGGCAATTGGAACGTTGGCGCGATTAAAGTAGTTGCGGAAGACGGCGCGTATAAGTTGGGTGTAAACGTTGTTTCTGTTAAAATTTTGGAAGACACAGCGTTAGAGAATTACGACTTGAGCTTTGTAAGCAGTTTGGTGGCGGTAGAACAAACCCACGAACTTGCAGAAGCGGTAACGGGCGGTGTTCCATACGATACGGTAGAAGTAAAACTTTCGCTTGACCTTATCAAAGGTACGATGCCGAGAATTAAGTTCTACTTATTGAATACGGCTGGCGCGCAAATAACCGA
>JAZKZY010000163.1:0-9413 GCA_045612895.1 Candidatus Scatosoma sp.
GGTTGGATAGCCTTATCAGCGACAATCTCCTCGGCGGCAACACCTCGGAAGAGCTTGATGATGAAACGCCTGAACAACCCGAAGATCCCGACAACGGTGAAACGCCTGAACAGCCCCAACAGCCGGAGGATGAAGAGGAAATCAAGACCTATCTTTACAATGCCTTTACGGCAAAGGAAAAGGGCTTGTTTGAAACTTACGTGGGCGAGGTAATTCCTTTCTTGGCAAATAACGAGTATTACGTAGAAGGATACAATGATGAAACCGACTACGAAAACGGTATGTGTTTTTACACAATCGGCAATACGCAGGGTGAATTTGACGCTTATCGCGCGCTGTATTCCGCTTATACCTTAACGGAAACCATGGAAGATGAGGACGGCGACACCTGGTACACCTATGAAAAGGGCGATTTGGTTGTTGATATGTGCTATTATTACGACGAGGGCGAAAACTGGTTGGTGGTTTACGTCGCATCTGTGGAAGAAAGCGGCGGCGAAACCCCTGACGTTGAAGCTCCCGACCAGGGCGAGGATACGGACGGGTATACATATCACGACTTTACCGATGAGGAAAAGGGCTTGTTTGAGACCTACGTCGGCGAGGTAATTCCTTTCATTTCCAACGATGAATATTACGTTGGCGGCTATTACGAAGATGAGGATTACGAAAACGGTATGAGTTTCTACGTCATCGGCGTTACGGAAATAGGTTTTCAGTTCTATCGCGCGTACTATTCCGATTACACCTTGACGGACACCTATGAGGATGAGTTTGGGGACACTTGGTACACCTATGAAAAGGGTGACTTGATTGTCGATATGTGCCACTACTACGAGGATGGCGAATATCAGTTGGTCGTTTACGTTTGCGCAACGGGGAAAATCGGCGGTGAAACCCCTGACGGCGTTGAAGATATCCCCGAGGATGATGATGAGGTTGTAGAGGACGGCGCAGGCGTGCGCGAGGTGGATTTCACCAAGGCAACCAAGGTAAAGGACGTTACCGATCAAGGGTATTACGTGGACGGCTGTCCTACGAAAGGGGCGGTAAAAGTGTTGGTTATCCCCGTAGAATTCAGCGACGTAACGGCGGCAAGCAAGGGTTATACCACGGCAAAGCTGAACACTATTTTTAACGGCGCATCGGGTACAACCGATTACTATTCGGTGGCGGAATATTATGATATTTCCAGCCATGGTCAGCTCGATTTGGAATTTGTCGTGTTGGATAACTGGTTTAGACCGAGCGGAAAAAGTTCCTATTATAAGACCTTAACGATGAATTATGACGGAGAAAGTATGGACATCGGCGACCAAAAAATTATGGACGAGGCGTTGGCATATCTTGAAAGCCGTATGGACTTGACCCAGTTTGACTCGGACGGGAATGATATCATTGACGCGGTGGTGATGATTAACACCTTGGAAATCGACAGCGAATACGATTTTAACTGGGCGTATAGATACTGGAATTTCTACACGGACAACAATGATTATTACTACGAATACGACGGCGTGTCCGCCAACGATTATATGTGGGCTTCCTATCAGTTTATGCTGGAGGAGTATGACGATTTTGGCAACGTTTCCTACAACAAAAATAACATGAATCCGTACACCTATATACATGAATTTGCGCATATTTTGGGCGCGGATGACTACTATGATACCAGCACGACGGAAGAGTATGGTCCGTTGGACGGTTATGACATGATGGACGCGATGATGGGCGATCATAACCCGTTTACCAAATTCAATTACGGTTGGTTGACGACGGCGCGTTTGATTACCGCGCAGGAAAGCGTGACCTTGACCTTGGAAAGCTTTACAAAAACGGGCGATGCGGTGATTATTGCCAACAACTGGGATGATAAACTGGGCGCGTATCAAGAATATTACGTGGTGGTATATTACACCAACGCAGGCTTGAATGCGGGCGAGGGCGGTTTCTTTGCCGATGAGGGTATTTTGGTGTACCACGTAAATGCAGCCCTCACCACCGAGGTATACGGCGGGGAAACCTATTACAACCTGGCGTACAACAATACCGACCCCTCTGACGAATACGGTACGACGTATAATTTGATCGAGCTTGTAAAAAGCGCGGACGGGGATTACGTCTACGAGGAATATGATAATTTACCTGCAACTGAAAAAACGGACAAGGGGCAAAAGATTGCGTACGTTTTGACGGTAAATCGTATTACCGAGGACGGCGCAACGGTTACCTTCCGTGTGAATAATTAATAGCGAGAATATTTATGAAAAAACAAGAAATTTTTATGATCGGTAACGCGCATCTCGATCCTGCATGGGTGTGGTCATGGCAGGAGGGAAGCTGTGAGGCAAAGGCGACCATTCGCTCTGCGTTGGATAGAATGAACGAATTCCCTGACTTTAAGTTCGTTTGCTCCTCCTCGTCCGTATATCAATGGATAGAGGACTTTGATCCCGATATGTTCGAGGAAATGAAAAAGCGTATCAAAGAGGGTAGGTTTATCATTGTAGGCGGTTGGAAAGTGCAACCCGATTGCAACTTGCCAAGCGGTGAAAACTTTGCAAGAAATAGCTTATATTCTCAACGCTATTTCTTTGAAAACTTTGGCAAGACGTCCAAGGTGGGCTACAACGTAGACAGCTTTGGCCACAACGCCATGATGCCGCAAATTTTGAGAAAAAGCGGTATGAAATACTATGTGTATATGCGCCCGATGGAATGGGAAAAGTCCATGCAGGAAAACGTTTTCACTTGGCAATCCCCCGACGGATCACGCGTGACGGCATTCCGTATCAACCAAGAATATTGCAAACAATTCAATACTATGGACGTATTAGAGGATTATTTGGCGGACTGTAAAAAGTTCTACAAGGGCAAGGCGTTTATGGGCTATTACGGGGTGGGTAACCACGGCGGCGGCCCGACGATCAAAAATATTCAGCTGATTAAGGAATACAATGAAAAGGCGGATGGGGAATTCCAGCTTACCATGGCGGATCCCGTTGCGTATTTTGAAAAGATTGAAAAGGAATGCGATTTGATGGTGGTGGATGAGGAGCTTCAACACCACGCAAGCGGTTGTTACAGCGCTGTTTCCGAGGTAAAAACCCTTCTTCGTCAAGGGGAAAACAAGCTTGGCGCGGCGGAGCGTTTGTCCGTCCTTGCCGATTTGTTGATCGGGAAGCTGTATGACCGTAAAACCATTCAGCAGGGTTGGGAAAACCTCAATTTCCTTACTTTTCATGACATTTTAGGCGGTTGCTGTATCAAGAGCGCATACGACAACAGCTTGTACATGGGGTATGAAGCCATTTCCTTGGCGGAAAAGCAGAAAAACAGCGCAACGCAATCCCTTTCGTGGAAGATTGACACCACGGACAAAACCTACGGTTTGCCGATTGTGTTGTTCAACGCTCATCCCTTTGATGTGGAAGAGGTGGTGGAAATCAACGCCAACGCCGCTTCGGTAAAGGATATGTACGGAAATGACGTTCCGTTTGTCAACGTTCCTTCCGAACCGCAACCGGTTTTCGATCGTGATAATGCCATTTTTAAGGCGAAAGTACCTGCGATGGGGTATGCGGTTTACTATTACGTGAGCGCAGTGAATTTTAACCGTCAAATGAGCTCCAACGCGTACATGGGTAGGGTGTCCGATCCTTTGTGTATGGAAAATGAGCGCCTGGCTGTGTCCTTTACGGCGCAGGGCGCGTTAAAATCGGTACGCGATAAAAAGACGGGTAAAGAGCTTTTAAGCGGAGAAACGAAATCGATTGTAATCGATGAAACCGAACACGATACGTGGAGCCATAATAAGAACTACTTTGATAAAGTGGCAGGGGAATTTACCGTACAAAAGATTGAAAAGATTGAATCGAACGAGGTGCGTGAAATTGTCAAGGTGACCTCTATCTATGGGGATTCGACCTTGATGCAATATTACACCTTGAATCAGGGTGAGGGGTTTGTTCGTGTGCGCGTGCGCTTGAACTGGAATGAAAAGCATAAGATGTTAAAGCTTGCTTTCCCCGTGGCTTGCGATGCGCCGACGAGTATTTACGAAATCCCGTTTGGGACGGTAGAACGCCCTTGTAATGGCGAAGAAGAGCCGGCATTGACGTGGGCGATGGTTGGGGATGAATCGAACGGCCTTGCGCTGTTAAACGATTGTAAATACAGCTATTCCGCAAAGGATAACGTGCTGTCCTTGACGGCAATCCGCAGCCCCATTTATTGCGACCATGGTCGCTTGCGCACGGAGGAAAGCAATTACACCGATCAGGGCTTGCATGAATTTACGTATGCGATTTCACCTGCGACCACGAAGGAAAAGGCAAAGCTGTTTAAGGATGCACAGCAGATTAACACCCCCTTGACGGTGGTGTTGGAAAATCACCACAACGGCGCCTTGCCCTTGACCTATAAAGGGATTGAGGTGGATGCGGAAAACTTGGTGGTGTCCGCTGTGAAGAAATCGGAGGACGGCACGGGTTACGTGGTGCGCGCGTATGAATGCGAGGGGAAAACCACTACGGCAAGCATACGCATAGGGGATTTGCCCGTTTTAACGGGGAATTTTGGCGCTTATGAAGTGAAAACCTTCTTCTTGAAGGGAGAAGCTTGGCAAGAAGTATTATTTACCGAATATAACATGGAGGATGAAAATTTATGAGAGAAATGAATACAGACTTGTTGCATGAGGCATTGATGAAAAGAAAGCCCTTGTTGGCGTTTGATGAAAATGCGGACTATGACGAATGGAAAGCAAAGGTAAAGGAAAAATACCTTGAAATTTTGGCGATTGAGGAAATTGCAAAAAATACCTGCGAGCTCAAGATTGAGATTGAAGAAACGGTAAAAAAGGACGGCTACACCCGTTATCGTTATGTGTTTGAGAGTGAAAAGGGGTGTTACGTGCCTTGCTACTTGCTTGTACCCGATACGGGCAAGGAAAAATACCCCGTATTGATTTGCTTGCAGGGGCATACGGCAGGTTTCCACGTGTCTATCGGCGAGCGCAAATTTGCTAGCGACGATGAGGATATGGAAACCAGTACGTTTGCTTTGGACGGCGTGAAAAACGGTTATGCGGCCCTTTGTATTGAACAACGCGGCTTGGGTGAACAGCAAACTCCGATACAGCATAGAGGTCATATCGCGGGGAAAGGCTGTCCTTGTTATTACACCGCAATGACGGCGCTTTTGACGGGTAGAACGTTGCTTGGCGAAAGAGTTTGGGACGTTTCTCGCGCGATTGATACCTTGTCCTTCTTTGACAATTTGGATTTAGAGGATATTACCTGTGTAGGGAATTCGGGCGGCGGTACGGCAACCTACTATTCCGCTTGCTATGACGAACGTATTAAAATGGCAATCCCCAGCTGTGCCGTTTGTTCGTATATCGAGAGTATCGGTTACACCTGGCATTGTTCGTGCAATTACGTGCCCAACGCGGCAAAATACTTTGACATGGGCGAGCTGGCGGCGTTGATTGCGCCTAGAAAGCTCTTGCTTTCTAACGGTCAAATTGACCATATTTTCCATATTGAGGGTACGCGCGAAGTGTATTCGGTGATTGAAAAAATCTACAAAAAAGCAGGTGCGGAAGGGCAATGCGAATTGTATGAACACCCCAAAGGACATTTCTTTGATAAGGAAGCGATTTTTGGTAAAATTACGAGAAAATAAAAAAAGAAGCGACTGGTTAAACAGTCGCTTTTCTATTTACGGGCGGCATTGCCGTCCTTTTTTTTATTTGATAATATGAGAAATATCCACGTATTCGTGCGAAACCGAATAAACGCCGTCTTGGTTCACCTTGAACACGGTACCGCCGTTTAAGGCTGGCTCCCAGTAACACCCTGCCCCCGTCTTTAAGGCAAAAATCAACGTGATGCCCTCATATGGAATGATCCAATTGTTTACGTGGTCGTGTCCTGCGAGGATATGCTTGACAAAACCGTCCTGCTTTAACACCTCAAACACTCCGTCGTCAGCAGGATAGGAGGAGATGTTTTCGTGCTGTACGCCTGCGCTGTTTCCATAACCTTCGTTCCAACACTCGCCATTTGCCGATTGTTCTAAGGTGACCGTATTTAAGGGGATGCCTTGCTTAAACGCCGCGAGAGATGCGCTGCGGTAGGCGTAAAGGGGAATGTGTAAAATCAAGGTCGCATCCTTGTATCCTTCCGCTTTGAGAAGGGCAGCTTGCTGTTTATACCATTCCATTTGCATGGGGGTTAATTTTGCCCATTCTTTGCGCGTTTCACCCTTTTCATCGGTGTAATCTTCCTTGTCGTGGCTATCCATCATGAAGATGGCCTCGACGGGTTTTCCGTTCTCTTCAATGCAGATGACGTAGTTCCCGTTGCCCAGGGCAGGTATGCCCTTTTCGTAAATACAATGGGGGTAGGTGAGGTATTTGTTGGCGATTTCGTCGATATACGCCGCGCCGTTTTGGTTGTCGTGGTTGCCCCAAATGGGCGCCCAGGGGATTTGGAATTGCTCCAAAAAATCGGCGAGCATCGTATAGGCATGGTTGTAACCAGCCCACGCAAGGTCACCCGATACCGTGATGAGGTCGGGCTTGCACTTTTCAATCAACGTGCGAATGGTGTATTCTAAAATTTGACGGTTGACGTGTCCGTCCGCCCATTCGGGATTGCCAAGCTGCGGATCGGTTATGTTTAAGATGGTAAAATCTTTTCCTGACGCCTTTTTTAAGGTAATCATGGTTTTCCTCGCTGAATAGGGTTAATCGGTTACGACTTCAATACAATCAATATAGAAGGTTGCAGTCGCGCCATTAGCATAAATTCTCATATAATTGATAGCGGATAAATCGGCTGCACCGCCCGTTACTTCCGCGGCGGATAAAGACAGCCAAACTTCATTCCAGCCTGTTTTTGTAACGTGTTGTGCAAGGGTCCAGCCGTATTCATTGACGTCACATTTACCAGAGGAGGTAATCTCAATCTGCCCCTGGGTGCCTATTTTCGTGATGTCGCTGCAATAGAGGTAGAAATGTAAATAACCATCCTTATATTCGCTAATGTCAATCGCGCTAAACGAGCCGTAAAACTGGGTGGAATCCTTCCATTTCCAGCTATACCCTTTTTTAAGGTAATTCACATCTTTATTCTGTGTAACGTTGAAGGCGGGGAGGAAGAATGAGATTGTAGGGATTGAATCACAATCAAACAAGGTCATTCTCTTCGCGTTTTCGGAAACGTATTCAATCACGTCTTCCAGCGAAACGTCCGAATCGTATGCCTTTTCCTTGGATTCGCCGTGCGCAATTCTACCATACGCTCTCAAACGACCGCTGTTTACCTTTACGGACGTGCCGTAAACTCTTAACGAGCTGATAACGTCACACGTACCGCCCGAAAGCTCGTAAACGAACATATTGCTGGGGATATAATCCAACGAGGTGTTGATGAGGGTCGTGGTCGAGTTTACCATATAGAACAACCCAGTTTCGCCATACGCAAATACGTTTACCGCCAACTCGTTTTCAGCATTGTCAAGGTAAACCATTTTGGTGTAGGTTCTCCCGATATCATCACGCAAAAGGGCAAAATCTTCGTTAGATTCATTGCTATTTCTAATGCGTTCCCAGTTTGCGACGTTGGACAACGTACTGTCAAAATATGTGTAAAGGTTGCTTCTCGTCATAAAGTTGGGGTTGGAGAGACATTGCGTAATAACGCCGTCCTTACCGCCTGCCTTGATGAAGTTTACGTAAGAAATACCGTAATTGCTCTTTAAGATATGGTTATCGCAAGCGGTAAAATCAAACCCAACGTATGCGCCTACGCTTTCGTTTCTATACGCATACGCGCCGTTGCCGTCCGCTTTAATAGAAATATCGTTGGGGTACGTACCTGCTTTCAACGCGTTATGCGCGGTGATGAAATCATTTTTCGCGTGCCAAATTCTCACACCGATGATACCTGCATTGTCCTTTAAGAGGAAGGTTGCGCCAGAAACGTAGGTGATGAAAACAACACCGTTTTTACCGTTTTGGTCAGAGTTTGTTCTCGAGAAAATGGACTGCGAGGAGCGGAGCTCAACGTTTGCAGGAACTTCCACCGTGCTGTTCAGTCGATAGATGCCGTTGGGGATCAAAAGGATACCGCCTTCCGTTCCAACGGAGTTCAATATAGCTTGGAGCTTGGATGCGTTATCAATAGTTCCGCCAGAGGTCAAGTTGTTTGCAAGGAAAACTCTTTCCGAGGTGGAGGATTCAATGGCAGGGAGGGTGCGGGTTTGCTCAATGGTAACGTTGCCCGCTTCTTTGATGGTTTTACCCGTACCGCTTGCGGTATAGCTTGAATTGCACATTTTAATACAACCGACAGGGGAGTTGTTTTCTATGATACCCACGTTGGAGTCGGTGAAAGCAACTCCGCTGACTGCGTTTAAGAAATCCGCGTAAACACCCGTTTGACAAGTAATATTTGCTTTATACACAAGGCCCCAGAAACCTGCGTTTTCTCGGATACCTCTTGTGAACTTGATACCGATTTTACCGCTGTCAATGGTGACGTTGGAGATGAGCTGGTCGTCCAAATCACCCAAAATCAACGCGGTTAAATTATCATTTACAAACGTATCTAAGGCCGCCGCGTTGTCGCATTTGTAAGCGGTTGCGGCATTTTTCCAATACTTCGTGGAGATGTGAATGTTGTCATAGAAACCAACGTCCGTCGTTGCGTTGTGCGCTACTGCATTATACAGGAAAGTACCGTAGATGTTTTCAAGATTTACCAACTCGTTTGCGTAGCTATTCAGCGAAACGCCGATACCATAAGCGCTGTTGATAAAGGTTAAATTTCTAAAACTTGCGGTTGCAGGCGCATTTGCATAAATGGTGTAACCGTAATTTTTAACGTTGGTTGCGCTTTGTTCGGCGTAATAGAAGGTGATGCCGACTACACCTGCGCCATGGCCGATGATAAAGAGGGCGTTGTCATGCAGGCTCGCCGATGCGGAGCAGGGTAAGATTCTCGCCAAAATTACCGTACCGTAATCAAAATTTTCATCCTCGTTATCGGCGTTGGGCTTGTTCCAGTCACCAACAAGGGACACATAATCGGGGATTACGATTTGCCCGGAGATACGATAGGTCCCGCTCGGTAAAAATACCGTACCGCCACCTAATTGGGAGACCGTGTTAAGAGCGTTTTGGATGGCGGATGTGCTATCCATTATCCCTTTGGGATCTGCGCCGAAATCGGTTGCGATTGCATCTGCGGCAAGGGGGCTTGCGCCGAATTTTGTCTTGATAAGCACTTTAGAGGAGGTCGGATCGTTGAATGGCGTAAGAATTGTATAAGGAAGTTTTTCCTCTTCTTCAGGGAGTTCTTCTTCAGGGGGCTCGTCACCGGTATTGTCGTCGCCAGTGTTGT
>JAZKZY010000164.1:0-1746 GCA_045612895.1 Candidatus Scatosoma sp.
GCAAGAGTATATTTCGCAAATGAAGAAGCTACGGCAACGGAAGATTTGACGGCTGATTTGAGTGAATACGAAGCAACGATTGAAGGTGAAGAAGAAAACGTAACGATTGCAGGCGCAACGCTTGTTCTTGAATCGAAGACAACGATTAATGTTTACGTTACGGCAGATAGTCTTGAAGACGTTGTTTGTACTGTTGACGGCGAAGCGGTTACGCCTGTTGCATTAGAAGGACAAGACGGTCAATATGTAATCAGTATTAGCGGTATCGTATCGAAAGATCTTGATAAGGTTTATACGATTAAGGTAGGCGGATACACGATTACTTACTGTGCGTTGAGTTACGTTGAAGAAACGCTTTCGGGAACGGTAGATAATGTCGCTCTTGTAAATCTTGTAAAAGCAATGTATTCGTTAAGCGTAGAGGCGGAGCAGTATTTTACAGCGATAGAATAAGAGGTGAAATATGAAAAACATATATAGCCCGTTAGATATCTCTATAATTCGTTTAGACGGTTATGATTGTATTTGTACGTCAGCATCGGACTTTTACGATTATGATGATAACGAATTACCTCTCGTTCCTTTTGAAGAATAAAAAAGGAGAAATACTATGAAAAAATTATTAATGCTAATTTTATGCTTGGGTATTACCTTTGCAGTTGGCGCTTGCGGCTTATCGGAGAGCGGTACGAGTTCTAATAGCCAACCGGAAAGTTTGGAAAGTGTAGATAATTCGGGGGATTCCTCGGATGATTCGTCGGACAACAGTTCTGATGCTTCGTCGCGTGATTCTTCGGACGACAGCTCTGATGATTCGTCGGGCGATAGTTCGTCAGCTACGCCACCCATCATCGATGGGGAGAACGAAATGCCCCTTGTGCCTATCGGCTAATAAATGAATGATACAAGAAAGGAGAAAGGGATATAAAATGTGAACATTCCGTTTAATATCCCTTTCAAACTTTACGCAATTTGATAAAAATCGCAGAGGAGAAAGTATGAGTATTAAAAACAAAAAACTCAAAATTTTAACGTTGTTTTGCATATGTGTTTGCATGTTGCTGACGGGTATTTTGAGTGTTATTCAGCCTTTTCATCGGGAGATTGCAAACGCGGAAAGTGTAATGGTTTCTCCAACCGAAGTGAAAGCGCAATCGACCTTTGATGAAAATGGAATATATACTTCTAATTATGAAATCAACATCACCTTTTCGTCTGCTTTCGCTACTTGCGGGGATGGTAATGCGGCTCCGACACTGTACGCAGATTTGGCAGATAAATTGATGGTTGGAGATAAGAGTTTGTCTGATTGGTGGACGCTTTTTTCGGCGTCGCAAAATAATTTTACCGTACAAAAATGGGGCAACCGCTTGCGTTTAATTTTTAACGAAGGATTGATGCATAATACGGTGAAATCGACTGCGTTAGACGGGGTGTTCGTGATTCAGTTGACGGAAAATGTTACGAATGATTTAGGCGTATTTAAAGGCTTCAAGTATGAGATGACGCCGACTAAAACGGATGGCGCTTGGTCGGTGGTCGCAAAATCTGTTTATATGGATTCCGAACTTGCAAACGCAAATCGTATCACGGCGAATTTAACGACTTTGGATTTGAAATTATGTGCATCCGCAGCAGACCACAATTTGTGGTTTACGTTTGATCAAAAAGCGTTTGCGCATGATGGCGTTGTTGCATCTAGCGGACAGATTGGTGTTTTGGCAAACATAAAGCTCAACGGAAAAT
>JAZKZY010000165.1:0-10016 GCA_045612895.1 Candidatus Scatosoma sp.
CACCATAAAGACAAGCGGCATCACTGTGAATACCAACAAACCGACAAAAGGAACGGATAATAACGGCACGTAAAAACGTTCGTTAATCAGCGATTGCATATCCTCACGAAAGGTCGGCAAACGTTTCCCCGCTCTCAACCGCAAATCGTTGGCGTAATTCCCCTTTACGTTCATACCCCATATAATCAAAAAGAGGAGCAAAAATATAATACTGACAACGCCGTAAAGCAATATCAAAAAGCTGTTATCCCCTTGGATTTTTTCAAACAGCTGAAGTTCCTCATTCCAGCGTTCCCCCGCCAACCTCGTTCCCAAATCGCCCGAGAACAAGTGGAAGATATACCGACCGCCAAAGAATATCATAAACAGCAAGAACAAGCCCTGCACCAGTAGATATAATATTCCTTTTAGAATTTGCCCTTCCGCTATTTGCCCAAAACCCATCACCAAAAGGGAAAGCCGTGTTTTATACGATCCGTCCTTGACGGCGTAATACAAATTTTTAATCGTGTTCGTCTTTTTGGTTTTTCCCACCGTGCTAACTGTCACGAGCCTCCCCCTTTCCTACCAATCATTTCGTCGTTTTTTCAATCGCGTCGATACACGCCTTTAACTGCGCCGCAATATCAAAGTTGCCGCTTTGCTTCCCCGTAATCATTGCCGAACCAAGCCCCTCCATAGGAATCCACAAGGTAGAAGGCACGCCCTTTTGCGTTTTACTGTAATTGAGCTGTTCGGTAATTGCCTTTGCGCAAATATCCTTTTGCACCTTTTCATTCAAACGCGCCTCTTTATCCGTAGGCACGTAGCCTCTTTCCTCAAAGTGCTTGATTTGATTTTCTCGGTTAGTGTAGAACTCCGCAAAATCCAAGGCGTCCGTCTTGTTTTTAGAGTAATTATTTACCCCCATCAATTTATAGCCGGCAAACGCCTTTAATTGCACCTGCTCCTCATTTACCGCACCTTTGTTCAAGGTGTAAGTGGGCAATTTTGCCGCTGCAAAGTTCTCACCAAGGTAGCCTTGAATGGTTGCTTTATTCCAAATCCCCGACACCGCCGCAACAATCGACCCGTCGTTAAACCCAGCGGTGATTTTCGAATCGTTTACGTCCGCCTTAAAGCCCGTTGTTTTTACATAATTCCACATGGCCGCCGTTACCGCCGTACCCGTTTCATTGTCAAAATCACATGCAATGGTGGTTTCCGCAAGATTGTCGTCATAGGTGACTTCATACCCTAAATCTTTGCCAAAATAAAACGAAGTCGTGTACCAACCGTCCGCCATGGGGAAAGCAAATTGCTTGTTCGCCGTACACTTTTTCAAGATTCCGTCAAAGCTTTTTACGTCCGCCTCCGTTAAGACGGATTTATTGTAATACAAGAAAAAGGTATTATCAGTGTAGGGCATACCATAAACGCCCTCTTCCCCTTTCACTGTTACCGTAGCCGCCTCCATCGCCCCTTCAAAGTTCGCCTGCGCTATTCTCGAAAGGCGATCCCCTGCAATACGAGTCAACGCATCCCCGTTGATTAACTTGGAAAGTTGGTCATTCGAACAAGAATACACGTCAGCGGCATTTTCCACGTCGTTCAATACACGCGTAGCCACGTCGTTTTCACCTTGAATATCAATCACGATATTGTAATTTTTCTCCGGGTGCATTGCCTTAAACGCATCCGCAACCGAGGTCGCAAACGGCTTATCCGCCTCCGATACCCAAATCGTCAGTTTTATCGCACCCATATCATTCCCCTTACATCCCGTCACGCCAAACGCCGACGCCAACGCCATAACACCACACGCCGCTTTTATTCCTTTTTTCATATTCGTCCTCCCTTGCCTGTCAAGGCATTCTTTTCCTTTAGTGTTTCTTTTTTCAGCAGTTTTTATACGGAAAAAGAAAAACTCCTCCGAGAAAACTCGGAAGAGTGTTGGTTTTATTATTTTCTATTATATTCTTCTACCAAGGATTTTAACCAAGCGGCCTTTCTTCGCCCGAAATCATTTTCCATAAAACGGAAGGTCCAGTTCTTCCCCGACACCGTAGAAGGAGCGTTCAAACGAGCCTCTTCCCCCATACACAAAACGTCGTGCATCGGCACGATGACCGTATTCGCCTTTGTGGCCATCAAAAGAGCGACAACCGTCTTACATTCGTCCTCAATCGTTTCGGTAATATATGGAACGTCCGCTAACAAGCACTGGTTTTCCAGCTCCTTTTCAAAGGCTTTGCGCTCCGCATCGCCCATACCTTCTATAAAGGAACACAAAGTGTCGTTGTCATGCGTACCCGTGTACGCCACGCAATTCGCATCCGTGATATTCGAGGGTAAATAATCGTTGTCGGGATCACCGTCAAAGGCAAATACAAACACCTTCATACCAGGATAGCCCGTTTCTTTCAAGAGATCCCTAACCCCGTCGTCGATGACACCCAAATCCTCGGCAACGATTTCAAGGTCACCCCATTCTTTGAACAGTTCTCCCTTCGGGCCGTCCATCCATTCCCCCTCTTTTGCCGTTTCCGCATCCGCAGGAATTGCAAAATAACGGTCAAACGCACGGAAATGGTCGATGCGCACGATATCGTACAGCTTAAAATTATACTCGATACGTTCTTTCCACCAAGCGTAATCGTTCGACTTCATCTTTTCCCAGTCATAAATGGGGTTGCCCCATAATTGACCGTCCTCGGAAAAGGCATCGGGCGGTACACCTGCTTTCAACGCAAGGTTGCTCTCCCCATCCAAAAGGAACAAATCACGGCGATACTTCCACGTTTCCACGCTGTCAGCCGCCACGTAAATGGGCATATCCCCCATAATGGAAATCCCCTTGCTATGCGCATAATCACGCAAGGCGTTCCATTGTTGCAAGAAGATATACTGGGTGAACTGCCAAAACTCGATATGCTCTTTGTTTTCGGCAATATAGTCCTCTAACCCCTTTCCCTCGCTGCTCTTATACGGCTCCGGCCAGTCCGTCCAAGCCATATAGGAAAATTGCGTTTTTAAGGTCATAAACAAAGCGTAGTCAGCGTATTTTCCGTCTTGTAAAAATGCCTTCCATTCGGCATTATCACAATCAAAACGAGCAAACGCCTTTCTTAAAACCGCGATTTTATAGGCAAACTGCTTGCCATAATCCACGCGGCGCGCCTCATCGCACCAAGCGATTTCCGCATAATCCGATTCTTCCAACAAGCCGTCCTCTTTCAACAGCTCGCAATCAATAAAATAATGGTTCAACGCATCGGATGCGCACGATTGATAAGGGCTGTCGCCAAAGCCGGTGGGCAACAACGGCAACACCTGCCATACCTGCATACCCGCGCTTTCCAACCAGTCCACAAACGCATACGCACCCTTACCCATCGTACCGATCCCTTGCGAGGAGGGTAACGAGGAAATGGGCATCAAAATACCTGCTCTTCTTTGCACTTTTTTCATATTCTTCATCTTTCGTATTGTATCCGTTTTCTTATCTTTCCATACGCGAAAGTAAAATTTGTTCAAACTTTTTCACGCCTGCAATTCTCTCTTTTTGCAAACATTCTTCTGCTTGTTTTAACAAAGCGTTTACGAAATCCGTTTGTCCGCTCATTTGCGACCAAGCCGCCAAGATACGCTTTGCCGTTACCTCATTCCCTTTTAAGAAATTTTGACAAAGTTTCGCATTCTCTTCCGCGACTTCCATTTCACCGCGCAAGGATGCCATATACACCAACTCCGCGGCAACCTTTTCCGCCTCCGTATAGGGCAGATACTCCATAATTTCCACCAAACGGTTTAAGCAATCCGCCGCGCGCTCCATATCCCCTTTTTCAAGGTAATAACGATAGCGCAAATCCAACGTCACCGCAAACAACGGCTCGTCCTCGCAAAGCTGCGGTTGGTCAAAATAAAGGGTTTCGTCTATCTCCGTAAAGGATTTCCCTTCGTGGAGCTGACCTTGAATTTCCATCGCTGCAAGCATATTCTTTTCCGCGTCATAGCCCTTTTTTAAGCCGATATATACCGCCGTGTCCGTTTTACCGCCAGGATATTCGGCAGGGGCAACATTCAACAGGAAGGAATACCCCATGTACGGCAATAACGCCCACAATAAATAGTTCGGCGCAACGAAAATATGCACGCAAATCGCGCCAACAAGCGCAACGAGAATCAGGATAAGACTGAACACCAAACCGCCGATTGTATAAGCCGATGCGCGGCGTTTCATATCCCCGCCGCAAACAGGCATCACCTGTGTTTCATCGGGCGCAAAAGGCGAGGCAAAGCCCAGTTTCTTTTTGCCGTCCTTTATGTAAAATTTGACACAAAAGCATTTTACGTAAACACATTCCATTTTCGCCGCTTTTGCAAAAATGACGTGACCCAACTCGTGATAAATCGGGGTAAAAATAAAGCCCAACAAGAACCCAACCAAAACTTTTATCGTATCGGGAATCCCTGCTTGCCAAGCAAAGAAAAACACCGCCGTAAAGCCAGCCAACAGCAACAGCGTGCAAACGATTGCGTATATTGTCGAAGCTCTTCTTCTCATAGCTTATTCCATAAACCCCTTTTTGATTGCATATCCCTCTAAGTTGTCGCTATCGCTTGTAATCAAGCGGCTAAAACCAAGGTTTTTCATTAACGTCGTAAACAGCACCGCGCCCCCCGTCAATACGTCCGCCCTGCCTTTGGGCATACAAGGAAGCACCGCAATCTCTTCCACGGACATAGACAAAAGCTTGTCCGTCAAGGCTTGCATATCCGCAAGCGTTACCACAGCGCCCGTGATTTTTTCGGAGGAATAACTCTCCAAGCCAAGCACCTGCGATGCCAAGGTCGTTGCCGTGCCGCCGATTGCGTAAATGGTATCCCCCAAGGGGATTTCTCCGTATTGCTTGCTGGCATCGTCAGACACCTTTTCTAATGCCAACCTATCCCGTCCGCACAGATCTTTTAAGCGTACAACGCCGATATTCACACTCTTTTTATAAACTAGCGCGCCGTCCTTTTTCACGACGATTTCCGTACTAGCGCCGCCGATGTCAATCAGACCGCCGTCACGGTTGCCAAGCGCGCCCAAAATACCGATCTCCGCCTCTTCTTCCCCGGAAATAACGTCAATGGTTAAACCGCACAACGCGTACACCCTATCCAAGAAAAGCTGTCTATTTTCCGCAGTACGCACAGCCGCCGTCGCAAAACAAAGCACTTTTTCCGCGCCCTCTTCCACCGCTTTTTGATAGAAGTTCGCCACAGCCAAGGCAGAACGTTCGATTGCCTCCGCTTTCAAGAGGGGCTTTTCCGCAAGACCTTCCCCTAATCGTGTGGTTTGTAATGCCTTATATAAAACTTTTCCGTCCGCCACGAACATGAGGCGAACGGAATTCGAGCCGATGTCAATTACGGCAAATTTTCTCATTTATTTTTCTCCTGCAACAACAACTGCAACTCTAAAGATGCCTGTCTTAAATAGAAATCGGACTTTACGTATTCTTCTTCGTCCAAAGCATTGTCTCGTAACTCGGTCCAGTATTTAACCTCCGCTTCAGCCGATACAATTCGATCATCTAAAACGGCAATCGTTACCCATTGATATACCAAAACGCTCAAAAGCGTAACAAGTAAGACGGTCGCTGCAGAAACGCACGCCGCTATGACTTTTCTCATTTTTTCTTGTGTCATATTTCAATCCTCTCTTTTTTGAAGAGTTTTTTCCTTACTTTTCGCTTTTGCCAACATTTTGACAAGTACATTATAACATACTTTTTCACAGAATGCAACCATTTTGCGTAAAATTCTTAAATATATTGCTCCACCCGTCAGCCAACCTATCCACATATAGGCCCGAAAATCGGGAAAATGCAGGCAATACATGAGTACAATACACAAAACCGAAAACGCCAAGCAATATGTGATATCCAACCCTATCCCTATCATTTTCCGTTTCCCACGGTTGCACCGAAACAAAAATCGGACAACAGCAAAAAGCTCGTAAAGCAATCCACCGACCAACCCTATCGCCACCGATAACAGGAAGAAGGTAAATTGATTTTTCGTATCCATTATTTGAAAATCCTTGCAGCCAAACTTTTACCGCCGTAGGATATCCCCATTACTTCCCCTTCCGCCGTAAACGTGCCGTTTATTTTGGAAAAGCCTGTAATTTTCAACCCCGAGCCGATCACGTTCATACGCTCGCCGCCAAGCAAAACCAGCACGATTTTCACTTCCGAAAAGGATGCCACGCTCTCGATACCGTTAATGGATAAACTCTTCCTTTGTTCAAGCACTACCGAATGTTTATTTTCTTGCATAGTTTATCCTATGCGACACAATTCGTTTTATGACAAATCAATCAAATTTATCCAAGAAAGAACGTTTTGTTCCGTCCTGCTTGTATTCCGCCAAAGTATCCAACTGTACGTTGTGAATACTTTGGAAAATGTTGTTTTCCACGTTAGGATTTTCTTTTTTCAGCTCCGCAATCAGCTCTTTTACTCGCCGTCTTGCAGAGAAAGTATCTTCGTCGCCGCCCGTCAAGTTTTGCGTAAACTTACAAGCGCAAGCGATAAATTGTAAATTGTTATATTCTTTCCAACGCACAATGTCGTTTTCCAAGATGCAATACATCGGGCGAATGAGCTCCATTCCCTCAAAGTTCGCACTCCTAATACGGGGCAGCATCCCTTGAATTTGACCGCCGTACAACATACCCATAAGGGTTGTTTCTATCACGTCGCTCTTATGATGACCTAAGGCAATTTTATTGCAACCCAACTCCTTTGCTTTCGCGTACAAATGACCGCGGCGCATACGCGCACAAAGGTAACAAGGGGCTTCCGCATTCGCATTTTCAGCCGCCTCGAAAACGTCGCTTTCAAACGCCGTAATCGGTACGTTTAAGATGTGCGCGTTTTCCTCTATTCTTTGACGATTTGCCTCGTTGTACCCAGGATCCATCATCAAAAAAACAAGTTCGAAAGGCACTTCGCTGTGGCGGTGGAGTTCCTGCATCAGCTTGGCAAGTAACATACTGTCTTTGCCCCCCGAAATGCAAACCGCAATCTTATCCCCTTCTTCAATCAAGCGGTATTTTTTCACCGCCAAAACGAAGGGTGACCACAACGTTTTTCGATAGGTTGTTATAATAGATCTTTCGATTTCTTGATATTTTTCCAACGCTTTCGGCATTTTTAACCTTCCGATTTTTTTGCTATTATAACAAATTAAAGCGTTTTCGTCAAGCATTATCGAACGATGAGCAGCTTTTCTTTCGCGCGGGTAATGGCGGTGTATAACCAACGGTTTCGCTCTTCCCCGAACGCCCACGACTCGTCAAAAATAATCACAAAATCAAACTCGGAGGCCTGGGCTTTATGACAGGTGATTGCATAGGCATATTCAAAACGGCAAATCGGCTCTTCCGAAACCGCTTTCAACCGCCTTAACACCTCGTAATTATATTCATGCACCACCGTACCGTCCGCCAGCCATACCGCAAGCCGCCCGTAGGAGTGCTTGTATTTTCCATATTGAAAAATCCCTGTATCAAAAGGCACCTTTACGCCATAATCCAAGAAATCCGCGGTGAATTCCATCGTTGCCAAATCATCTATCTGCTCCTTGATATCCGTCGCAGTGCCGATGATCCCGTTGACAAGGAAAAATTGATTTGCTTTGTCCAACGGTTTCCCCCAGTCGTTGAGGGTACAAATCAATTTTTCGCCCGCTGTGGGCAATAGCTCCGTTTCCGCAATCCCTTTATATTTACGCACCTCCGAATTGAGGTTGTTCCGCGTAACATTTCTGCCGCAAATAATTTGGTCAGCCGTTAAAAACAAGCGTTTCCGCAACTCTCCTCTCAATGCACTCTTTCTCACAACGGAAACCGTATCGCCGTAATTTCCATAAGGAATCGGTTTCCCCTCTCTCGCCATTGTTGCGACTTGAATAATCGGGTTGTCAGCCGCCTGACGAACAATTTCTTTCATCGTGAAATGGGGATTTCGCAAAAGCGGACAAGTACCGTTGACGGGTGGTAATTGTGCGCCGTCGCCGCAAAACAAACATTTGACGTTAAAGCTTAATAAGTCGGTCAGCACCGTTTCATTGATCATCGAAGATTCGTCAATGATAATCAGTTTGATTTTTTCATCAATTTTCGGCTTTTTATAAAAGGTCAATTCCTCCGCCTCGATAATCTCGCCGTTTTCATCAACGTCAAAATCATCCTCGTTGCGTATGTATATCAAGCCGTGCACCGTCCCCGCCATCGTACCGTTTTTGACAAGGTTTACCGCTGCCTTTCCCGTCGGGGAAACAAACACTGCCTCCGTACCGATCTTTAGTTTCAGCACTTGGCGCACCACGTAATCTATTAAGAAGGTTTTTCCCGTGCCTGCATATCCCGACAAAACGAATACTTGGTCGTTCGTGTTGACGTACCATTCGGCTATTAAATTTTTCGCCCTCTCTTGGTCGTCCGTCAACTTAATTTTCATAGGTAAACGTATTATAACACATATTTTTCCATTCGTCAATCGTTTTACGAACATTTGTTCATATTTTTTATAATTTTTTTGAAAAAGGGTAAAAACGGCAAAAATCGGGCATTTTCGCCCGATTTTTCTCACTTTTGCTCAAATTTTAAGTGTATCGTTTGACCGCCAAGCGGAATCACGATTGTCAAAACACCCTCCGACAGTGGAAATTCACGTTTCATCCCCCCACCCGACAAAGTAATAACTCCCTTTTCCTTGTCGTAGTGATACCGCCCTTTTTGAATATGTTTTTCACCCTCTTTTTCACAATAATATAAGAGGAAGGTTTCGTCCGCTTTTAACTCCAAATGGACATAGGAAAACCGTTCAAGATATTCCTTGTCCCCCATTCGCGCCTCCGTACATTCGTACACCCCCAAATGCGGTTTTGCGATATCTTTTAGTTCCCCCTTTACGACGGTGGAGCACGACAATAACAATGCGACAACACCTGCTGCCAACGATGATTTTAACTTTTTCATAAAAGGAGTATGTGCCGTTTATAAAGTTTTATTGCGTAGTTTCTTCTTTTTATTCTTCTTCAAAATCTTCTCGCTGTTCAATATCACCCCTACGATAAAGCCGATCATCAGGATATAAAGCCATAACAAAAAGACGATAATGGTACTGAGCGCGCCGTACAAACGACGGACGTTGCTGACCTTTAAATAGAGGGAAAAACCAACGATTGCCACCGCCCACGCCCCTACCGTCACCATCGTTCCTGGCAGAAACGCCCCCGCTTTCATCTTAAACGGGCAAACGTATATATTGAGGAGTAAAACCAGCAAAAAGGCCACCCCAGCGAGCAAGAGATAATCCGCCACTCGTTCCCACGTTTTTGACAAAAGACGGGAAAAGAGAAAACTGCCCAACGCATACACGAGCAGGAAACCTATCACCATGCCCATG
The DNA here is from genome assembly GCA_045612895.1 of Candidatus Scatosoma sp. Taxonomy (GTDB): domain Bacteria; phylum Bacillota; class Clostridia; order Christensenellales; family Borkfalkiaceae; genus Scatosoma. The sequence goes on from JAZKZY010000165.1 coordinate 9,450, forward strand.
ACCACAATCAACAAAATCAATGCGCTTAAACGAATTTTCAAGCCATGCCCTTCGGGGTGATGATCGTAAATCAGTTCTCCACTTCTCCGCATTTGATAAAAGAGGTTGGTGGACGAGTATAACGTGGTGAAAATCAAGATTATGGACGCGCCCGTTGTTGCATTCGCCGCCTCGTTTTGCACGTAAGATAAAATATCCTTTACCGAGTCGAATACGGGCAGGGATAATACTTTTTCCGTTTGAATGGGCAGACGCCCTATCAGCAAGCTCAACCAAAAGGATAAAGGGACAATGGACATAATCAAAAAGAACACCAAAGTCCCTGCAATCGTACTATATTTTTTTAACGATAAGAGGTCGTATTTCCCTCGCAAATACCGATAAACCGCGCGCAATTTTCCCATTTATACAGTATAGCCGTTTTACCCCCTTCTTAACCGTAAAAACTCAAAAGCGACGGTTTTCCCCGTCGCTTTTTTCTTCAGAAGTATTTTTTAATGCGCGTTAAAAATTATACACACATTCTGCATTGCCGTCGCAGGTCAAGCCGGACTGGCGCGCGGAATA
>JAZKZY010000166.1:0-4590 GCA_045612895.1 Candidatus Scatosoma sp.
GAAGAAGGTTGGATTTATGACGAAACAAAATCCACAGTTTCAGGCGTAGCGTATGCAAACAACAAAACCGTGTTGGATTTGTATTACAATCAAGATCCTGCAACCGTCTATGACTGGTATCAAGTTGGCACGACGGCGGCGGCAACCAATACGCTTGCGCTTGACGAGATTGTGTCGGGCGGTATCATGAACGATGAAGCGGAACTTGAATTGTCGCTCGACTTGCTTTCTGGTACGATGCCTCGTATCAAATTCTACTTCTTGACGGCTAGTGATGCTCAAATTACAGACCCTGCGGTCAATGGTTGGATTAATGTTGCAGATTATTACGATGAAACGTCGGGGACGTACAAATTCAAAACGTACTTCAAGTGGAACAGCGCAAGCTGGGATATTGGCAAGGTATTCTTGCAGCTTGAAGATGGTGAATATCAGTTGGGCGTTGACATAAAATCGGTGAAGGTACTTTCCGATTACGATGTTACCATCAATAAAACGCAAACCGTTACTTACAACCTTGCAACTCCTGTAAAAGGTGGCGTTTACGGTGATACGGTAGAAATTACAGCGAAGCTTACCGAACGCGCAACCGACCTTACCAAAATTCATCTTACTGTATTGAATAAGAACGGTGATACGATCGCGCATAACGGCAATGCATATTTCACACTTGCAGACTGCGTGACGGAAGAAGAGAATGTTTACAAGTTCTCGATGACCTTCCCTTGGAAGGGCGGTGACTGGGATGTAACGGCAATTAAGTTTACGGTAGATGCAACGAACTACGTGGTTGGTATTAACGTGAAGTCGATTGAACTTGTACCCGTAGAATATGACGTGAAGTTCACGGCGAATACAGCGCACGAAGCGCAAAGTTATACCTTGGCAAGCCCGATTAAGGCAACGAAGGGTGACAAGATAGAAATCGTGTTCACGATGACGAACTTCTATGGCACGACCAACGGCGCAAGCACGGATATTTACTTCTATCTGAACGATGCGTTGGGTAACGTTGCGGTAACGCCTGGTTGGTTGGAATTGTCCGACCTCTTGGTGGAAGGTACGACAAATCAGTATAAGGTAGTTGCAAACGTTAATGCTGCGGTGGAAATTTATTCGATTAAGACGCAGGTAAGATACGCGCAGATGAGCGGCTTGACCTTTGACAGCATTACGCTTGATACGGTGGATTACGACTTTAAGTTGGATAATGAAACCGAGGTAACGTATACGCTTTCTGAAACGGTAAGCGGTATGGCGCAATACGGCGTGGTAGACGTTACATTACAGCTTGTCGAATTGACTGGCGACCTGAAGCAAGTACAAGTAGAGCTTCTCAATGCAAACGGTGAAGTAATTGCAGACAACGGCGGCGAATATTACACGCTTGCGGACTGCGCAACGGCAAATGCAAATGAATACACCTTCTCGATGATTTCGTTTGCAGAACTTACCGATTACGAGATCGCGGCAATTCGCTTGACGGTGGATGGAAATACGTACGTGGTAGGCGGCTACTACGTAGGCATTACGGCAACGGCAAAGGATTACGATTTCGTTATCAATAAGACGAACGATTATACCTATGTTCTTCCTGAGGCGGTAACGGGTGCAGTTCGTTATGATACGGCGGTGATTACGGTAGAGCTTACCGAGCTTGTAGGCGACCTTACCAAGCTTCATTTGCAAATTGTAAATAATGACGGAAAGACGGTTGTTTCCAACAACAGCAATAAGTACTTCACGCTTGCAGACTGTGCAACGGGCGAAGAAAATACTTATGCATTTGCAATGACCTTCCCTTGGGGAAATGGTAATTGGGACGTTACGAAGATTATCTTCACGGTTGGCGACAGCGCGCACGTAGTCGGCTTCAACGTGAAATCGGTAGAAATCGTACCAGTAGAGTATGATTTAAAGATGTTGACCAATAAGGAGCACCAAACTGCAATTTATACGTTTGAAACACCGAAAAAGGCTATTGCTGGTGATAAGCTTGAAATTGTGTTTACGATGACCAATTTCTCTGGTACGTTGAATGGTACTAGTACGGATATTTACTTCCACATCAACAATGCAGCGGGTACGGCGGTTGCGAACTCCGGTTGGTTGGAATTGACGAATATTGTAGTGGAAGGTTCGACGTATAAGGCTACGGCTACGATTGATAGTGCGCTTGAAATTCACTCTATTACGTTGCAGGTAAAATACGCGCAGAAGAGCGGTGTCAACTTTAACAGCATTTCCTTAATGTCGGAAAGCTTGGTGTCGGAAAACTTTGACGCATTTATTGACGGTAATGGTTGGACGAATAATACGAGTGTCGTGTTCGCATTAGATAACCCCGTCGAATGTGGCGCAGGCAACACTACCGTTACGGTTAAATTGAAACTTTCCGTTGTGACGTCTAAGAACATATCGCAAGCAATTATAAGAGTTTTCTCGAAATCAGGGGTAAGTTTATGCGGCGATAATTGGGTGAAGTCCCTTACGATTGGTACGGGCGTGACGGAGATAGAACTTACAAACACGTTTTCAAGCGGCGTCACGCTTAGTGATATTTACCATATACAATTGGTGGTGTATAGCGGCGGTACGTATAAAATCGGTATTGAAGAGATAAGCGTCGTTGTAAGCTGATTTTAGACAAGAAAAAAGCAAGGCGTTTCTAAAATAAGAAACGCCTGCCCGAAAGGGCGAATAAAAGGAAAACAAGTATGAAAAAAAGTATTAAAAGATTAGATGAGCGGATTTCGCTGAATATCATCTGCGTGGTATTTCTTCTCTATGCAGTAACGTTGGCATTTCCGTTTTTGTGGCTGATATCAAATTCAGTGAAGGGGAGCTTGGAGTTCCAAAAATATCCGTTGGCGCTTCCAAAGGATATATGGAAACATATTTCCAACTATGCCATTATGTTTAAGGAATTTGAAATGGGGACGATGTTCTATAATTCCTTATTCTTGTCTATAGCCTCGCCGACTGTAAGTATCTTTTGTCACATGTGTACCGCATATGCATATGCAAAACACGAATTTAAGTTGAAAAAGATGCTGTATATTTTGGGTATTACCCCGATGGTGGTGTCCGTTGCAGGTACGCTTCCTACCAGTTATCAGCTCATCAATGATTTAGGTATTTACGACAATATGTATCTTTGGATATTGACGGGTACTGGCGGTTTTGGTATGAACTTCTTATTGTTTGCCAGCGTATTCCAAAATATATCCACGACCTATCGTGAGGCGGCGGAAATAGACGGCGCGGGGCAATGGAAAATCTTTTTAGGGATATACGTTCCGCAAGCGTCGGGCATTATTACGGCAATGTGGATTCTTGCTTTTATCGGTGTTTGGAATGAATATTTGAGCCCGCAATTATACCTGCCTTCGTATAAAACGTTGTCAACGGGTATTGCGTACTTGAACAGTCAGATTAAGAGTAGTCATCCCGTCTACGGTGGGGATTATCCCAAATTGTATGCGGCAATGATGATTACGATTGTTCCCGTAATTATTATCTTTATCGCGTTCCAAGAAAAGATTATGAATTACAGTTTCGGTGGCGGTATTAAAGGATAAAAAATAAAAATATAAGAGGTAAAATTATGAAAAAGACAGTTAGTATTTTATTGGCGGCTATGATGAGTGCAGGTTGCTTATTAGGCGCAACAGCTTGTGGTGGCGGTGGCAACGGTCAAGCAGAAGAAGGCACGCTTACCATTCGTTACTTTGAAGGCGGTTACGGCAGCGATTGGTTGAATCATGCAGTAGAAACGTATAAAGCGAAGAACGAAGGCTTTAAATATGAATTGATTCCCGATTCGACTGTTACTACGCAGATTACGACGTATTTAGAATCGGGTAAAAACCTTTCCGATATCTACGTTATCCAAACCGGTTATTGGGCTGAATGGGTATCGATGGGCTATTTGGCAAACTTGCAAGACGTATATGAAGCGGAAGTAGAAACGTCGAAAGGTAAGCGCAAGATTAAGGATTATATGGACCAAGACCTTGTGAATCGTTACTATATGCAAAGAACGGACGGCCAAGGCGAATATTATCCTTGGGTAATGCCCGAAGCGTCTATTTCTATTTCCCTTGTTTATAACGAAGAATATTTGACTTCTACGACGCACACGACGACGAGAGAAGGTAAGTATTCCGCGGGCGAAAAGTGGACGAAGACTCCCGAAACCATCGCAGAATTGCTTGACTATTGCGCAGACTTGAATGCGCGTACGGATTTAGGAAAGAATTTTGCTCCTATTTCGTGGCCTGGTAACGCATCGCACTGGTTAAAATTCTTCTTGTATACATGGTTTGCTCAGTATCAAGGCGTTCACGAAGTAAATGCGTTGAATGCGGAAGCAATCGCAAATGAAGGCTCGTATTACGATTTCTGGAATTTCGCTTCCGAAGAAGTATGGAAGATGACTGGTATTCAAGTGGCAATCGACACGTTGAAATCTATCCTTATCGGCTCTGACGGCAAGTATATCAACAGCTTGGATAACGTAGAAGAACATTCGGTACAAGATGCAGAAAAGAAATCGGTTGCAGGTGAAACGGCAATGCCTGTCGGCGG
>JAZKZY010000167.1:0-12533 GCA_045612895.1 Candidatus Scatosoma sp.
TTTTGCGGGTTTCCAAAGGGGGTAAGCATACCGCCGAGGTTTGCCGCAATGTTTTGCATGATAAAGGTGAACGCCATGTATTTCGTTTTGCCCGTTGAGGAAAGTACGAAATAGCCAAGGGGGAGGAAGGTCAAAAGCGCCATATCGTTGGCGATGAGCATTGACCCTAAAAAGGTGATGTAGACAAGCGCCAAAATACTCGCGCGCGTGGTTTTGAACAGCGCGACGATTTTTTCCGCCAACACGGTGAAAAAGGAAATATTTTTCAATGCGCAAACCACAGCCAACACACAAAAGAGGCAGGTCAGCGTTTTCCAGTCGAAATAATCAAGATATGCCGCGTCGGGAGGAATGATGATAGACGTTACCAACGCTGCTACAACGGCAACGCATAAAACGGCGTTCTTTTTCAAGATGTGACCGATTTTTGCCCAAGGAATAGGGTGAAAATATTTTTTCGCGATTTGCATGCCGTAACCTCCTTTTTTCGTGTTCTTACTACGTAAGCCGTGGATTATTATAATACTTTTTTACGCGAAAAGCTATTGATTTTGTAACACATTTTGATATTTTTTTCAAGAAAAGTTGCTTTTTCCTTGTAAATGTGGTAAACTAATTACTATGAACACGATAAAACTTGGTCGATATCGACATTTTAAGGGGAATGAATACGAAGTGATTGCGTTGGCGACCCATTCGGAAACGGGGGAGAGCATGGTGGTATATCGCGCGCTGTACGGCGACGGCGGTGTATGGGTGCGACCCGTAAGTATGTGGGACGAAAGCGTGGAAAGGGATGGTAAGGTGTATAAACGCTTTACCTATATCGGAGGTGAGGAATGTTAAAACCGAAACTGATTGCACAAACGGCGCCTATGGCGTTGCAGGAAAATATGGTATATTGGTTGGATTACCGTGTAACGGTATTGACCGACCGACTTTTCCGTTTGGAAAAGAGCGCAAACTTAAAGTTCCGTGATACGGCAACCCAAGCGATTTGGTATAGAAATACCCCTGCTCAGCAATTTGAATTTACAGGGGATGCAGGCCATGCGGTGATTGAAACGCCCGTATGCCGTTTGGTATTGTTTAAGGACCGCGGTCAATGTTACGTGGAAATCGGTGATATTCATCGCAGTTTGAACAACCACGGCAACCTTTTGGGGACTTATCGTACCTTGGATAATTGCAACGGCGATACTCATTTCCGTCCTTGGGTACAAGGAGATAAGGCGTATCAAATCCAGCTCGAAAAAGGGGTTTGCTCCAAGACGGGTGTGGCGATTTTGGATGATACGAACTCGCTGAACTTGAACGAAATGGGTGAGGTAGTCAACGAAAAGGCGCAGGGCACGGACGAATACGTGTTCGTGTATGGCAGCGATTATCGCGGCGCGGTGCGCGCGTTGTACACTTTGACGGGCAGAACACCTTTGTTGCCTCGTTACGCGCTCGGTAACTGGTGGAGCCGTTACTATGCGTACAGCGACGAGGAGTATTTGCGTGTTTTGAACCGTTTTGAGGTAAGAAACGTTCCTATCAGCGTTGCAACGGTGGACATGGATTGGCATTATTCTGTGAATGCGGATGCGGAGCTTGGTATCAGCGCAAGCGGAAAGAGTGGCCCCGAATACGTAGGGGAAAACGCAACGAACTTGGGTTGGACGGGGTATACGTGGAATAAAAACTTGTTCCCTGATCCGCAGGGCTTCTTGGACGAATTACACAACCGCGGTATGAAGGTAACCTTGAATTTGCACCCTGCTGACGGGTTCCGTTGGTGGGAGGACGCGTATAAGAATATGGCAAGCGCAATGGGTATGGACCCGAATGCGAATTTGCAGGTGCCGTTTGATTTCTCGTACGATCGTTTCATCAATGCGTATTTTGATCTCGCGCTTACCCCTCACGAAAATATGGGCGTGGATTTTTGGTGGATTGACTGGCAACAGGCGGATATTGAATGGCATGACCCTCGTCCTTACTGGCAAAAACAGTTGGAGCCGTTGACGGATAAATACGATCCCTTGTGGGCGTTGAATCACTACCACTACTACGACAACGCTACCAAGAATACGGTGCCTTTGATTTTGTCCCGCTATGCAGGGGTCGGCTCTCACCGTTATCCCGTTGGTTTCTCGGGGGATACGGAAATTTCTTGGCGTACCTTGGCGTACCTGCCTTACTTTACGGCAACCTCGACCAACGTAGGTTATACTTGGTGGAGCCATGACATCGGCGGACATAATTTCGGTGAAAAATCCAACGAGCTGTTTGCTCGTCACGTGCAGTACGGTGTGTTCAGCCCGATTACTCGTTTGCATTGCACCAACAGTGAAATCTTGACGAAAGAGCCTTGGGCGTATGGCGCAACGGGGGGCATCGTAGAAGAATTTTTACGTTTTAGAAATAAGCTTGTGCCTTATTTGTACACAGCGAACTATTTGAACTGTGTGGAGGGTACGGCGCTCATCGAGCCGTTGTATTACGAGTGGAATGAGTACAGCGCCTACAATTACAAGGAAGAATACCGTTTCGGTACGCAGTTGCTTGTTGCGCCCGTTACACAAAAGTCGTATCCCGACGGTTATGCGCGTGTTCGCGCGTGGATCCCTCAAGGGAAATGGACGGACATCTTTACGGGTGACGTTTACGAAGTTGGCGAGGGCGGTAAAGAGGTTTCCTTGTTGCGCGGGATAGAGAGTATCCCCGTTTTGGCGAAAGAAGGCGGTATCTTGCCCTTGTCTTTGGATAATGACAATGCGGTGCAAAACCCCGAAAAAATGGCGGTTTGGGTGTATGAGGGTACGGGGGAATATTCCTTGTACGAGGACGGCTTGAAAGAGGAAAACACGAACGTGTTATTTACCGATTTTAAGACGGAATATACCGAAACGGAGGGGGCATGTACGCAGGTATTGTATATTTCCACCAGAGGTGATACGGCGATTATTCCTCAAAACCGTCAGTTAAAGCTTTGCTTCAAGTCGGTGAAACAGGGTGCGGTGCGCTTGTTTATCAATGAGGAAGAGGTGGAATGCGCAAAGCGTTTGACCGATTGCGTAGAGGTGATTTTGCCTTTCGACGGTATGAATAATTACCGTATTGAGTTGACCTATCCGAATGCGACCCGTTTGCAAAAATGGTTACAACGCGCGACAAAGGTGTTGGCCGAGGCGCAGGGTGTAAACGGAAACAAAGAGCTTGCTTATCAAACCTTGTTGCAGGCAACGACGGAGGCGGAATACGCGCAGGCGATTGACGGCTTACCCGTAGATATGGCAACGAAATTGCGTTTGAAAGAAACGTTATAAAATGTAAAAAAGAAAACCGCTTGGCGCAATCGCCAAGCGGTTTTTTGATTGTACAATATCAACGAAGTTTATTTTTCGGGCAAACCTTAATACAGATACCGCATACGCTGCCGCGGCCAATATCTTGAAAATTCTCCTTCATATAACGAGAGCATTTTTCGGGGTCAAAATTCCGCTCGCCGTCCGTGGTGGGCAGGGCGCCGAAGATTGCACCTGCAGGGCAAGCCGTTTGACAAATATGACAATCCCCACACCCGTTTTCAATGACGGGAAGTTCATTTGTGAGGGGCATGTCCGTGATGACGGTGGCAAGGCGCAGTTTACTGCCGTATTTTTCGGAGAGAAAAAGTCCGCTTTTTCCAACAAAACCAAGCCCGGATAAGACCGCCGCGGTTTTATGGGGAACGACACCGCAATAGGGGTTGTTTTTCCCTTGGCTTTGGCTGGCGGCAACGGGCAGGGCGGAAAAGCCTGCCTTTTCAATTTCACGCGCAAGGCGGAAAGCGATTTGGTCGAGCAGGGCATTTGCCGTGCGGTAATGCTGGAAATAGACAAAGGAAGGCGCGCCGTCAATGGTTTTTAAGACGGCGTCGGACAATTTTACCCCGATAGAGAGGGCGAACACGTTGTCGGGAAGTTCTTTCACGGGCGCCGTAGGGAGTTGACAAAACCCCACCAAATCCGCGCCTAAATCCAAAGCGAGTTTTTTTAATTTCGTTTGCATAATATCACCTATATAGGTATTATAAGAAAAACGGTATTAAATGTCAAATGGATTGACGGTGAGGGGGGATTTTTCTTATCTCGCCGTCAAAACCCTTGCTTTTTATCCGCTTTTGTGATACAATAAAGCAACCACAAAGAAAGGAGGTGTAACAATGGCAATTGCATACGGTCTTATTTTTGCGTTGGCCCTTTTTATGCCGCCTTTATATTTTATATTCATGCATAAAAAGAAGAGCGAGCCGTGGTTGTTTGTGTTGTTCGTTTGGATTGCGGTGGTTAACCTTGGGTACCTTTTGACTTCCCTTTCCAAAACGGTGGAATTTGCCTTGTGGGCGAACAAGATCGCGTACATGGGTCAGGTGTTTGTGCCAACGTGCATGTTTATGCTGATTTCAAAGCTGTGTGGATTCACCTATAAGAAATGGTTCATCGGCGTGCTGATCGGTTTGGCTGCTTTGATGTTTGCTATCGTATTTACCACGGGTTGGTTGGATTGGTACTACGTAAGCGCAACGCTTGAATTTGAAAACGGCGGCGCATATCTTGTAAAAGAATACGGTGTTTTGCACCCTACAAATCTCATTTACGTGGTGGGTTACTTTGTGGCGATGATTGTCATAATTGCGATTTCGTTAAAACGCAATACGGGGAAATTGCAGGCGGTTGCAGGCTTGATGCTTGCGGTGGTGCTTGGCAATATCGGTATGTGGATTGTAGAAAAAATTATTTCTTGGCACTTTGAAATGCTTTCCGTTTCCTATTTAATGAGCGAAGTAGTGTTCTTCTTTGTGTATTTGATGATGTACGAGTATTTAGGATATGGCAAAACGGAACAGCTTGGGGTGGATATCGCCACGATGCCTATGGAAACGAAAATCGGTAAAATTCTTTTCCGCGTTAAATCGGACGAACCACTGACTGCGCGCGAAAGAGAGATTTTAGAGCTGATTTTACAAAACAAAAAACGCAAGGATATTGCGGAGGAAATGCGCCTTTCCGAGAATACGGTAAAGACTTACACCCGAACGTTGTATGCAAAAATCGGGGTTGGCAGCCGTGAGGAATTGAATGCATTGCTGATACAAAATTAAAGATATATAAGGTAGACGACGGCAAATGACCGTCGTCTTTTTTTGTCTAAAAACCCATTTTCACCCTTTTTTCACCCCTAAATACCGCTTTTTCACCCCTAAGGGGTGTAGCGGGCGCGCGCTTGCGCGTGATATAATGTAAAAGCTCAAAGATATTATCTTTGAGAATAAGGAAAAGGAGAAAACAGAATATGAAAGCATTTTTTGGAAAAATTTGGGCTTGGATAAAGTCCACTGCGACCAAAGCTTGGACATGGTCAGTCGCGCATAAAGCGATTGCAATCACCACGGCGGCTGTTGTGGTAGCAGGCGCAACCTGCGCGATTGTTTTGCCGATTGCTTTGCATGAACATTCTTATTCGGAAGAATGGACGAAGGATGCAACCAACCATTGGCACGTTGCAACCTGTCAGCATGAGGAAGAAATTAAAGGACTTGAGGCGCATGCGTATGATAACGACTGCGATACCACTTGTAACGTTTGCGGTTACGAAAGAACGGTAGGCGCGCACGTTTACGATAACGACTGCGATACCACGTGTAACGTATGTAACGCGGAAAGAATGGTAGGCGCGCATGTTTACGACAACGACTGCGACACCACTTGTAACGTATGTAACGCGGAAAGAACGGTAGGTGAGCACGTTTATGACAACGCTTGCGATACTGACTGTAATGAATGCGGTGCAACGCGCACAATTACGCATGACCATGCTGACACCTTAACGGCTGGCGAAACCACGCACTGGTACGCTTGCTCGGTTTGCGGTGACAAGAAAGACGAAACGGCGCACGCTTATACCTTGGAAACGGCAAACGCCGACACCTTAAAGACGGCGGCAACGGCTACGACGAAAGCGGTATATTACAAATCCTGCGTATGCGGAGCAATCGCAACGACGGACGAATTTACCTTTGAAACGGATAAAACCGTGGCGACCCTTGCGAATATCCAAGATCTTTCCAAGACCTACGACAAGGTAGAGCTTGCAAATCCCACGTATGAAACCAACTCTGACGGTGCGGTTACTATCGAGTGGTATCAGGGCAACACAAAGCTTGACGCAAAGCCCGTCAATGCAGGAACTTATAAGGTAAAGGTAATTATCGCAGAGAGTGCAACCTATACCGGTATCAGCGCAGAAAAGGAATTTACCATTGCAAAGAAGGTTCTTTCCAACCTTAGCGTGGATCTGACATATGCCGGCACCAATTCCTTTGAAGTTCCTTTGGGTGCAGCAAACGGTATTTTGGCAGGCGATGTGGCAGACGGTATTAAGGTTTGCATCACCTTTGCAAACAAAAACGTGGGCGCAGCAGTAACAGGCGCAGGTTTGGATGCCGAGGACGGCGACAATTACACCAACTATGAGCTTGACCTTACCACCTGCACCGCAAACATCGTACCCAAGACCTTGAATTATCTCAACCTCACTAAGGTTTATGATGGCAAGGCAGGTTATAATGACAGCGTATTCTTCCTTGATACCACGCACGGCTTGGTAGCAGGCGACGTGGTTTCCATTGAAACCAACGACGATGCCGAGTACAACGTAGGCACTTACGCGCTTACCGACACCAGCGGCAGGTGGGAGCTTGACGACTGCATTTATTTGGAAGGCGCAGATGCAGCCAACTACGCGTTTAACTATCAGGCCAACGGTGCCGTAGCAACGATCACCGTAACCCCCAAGGTGCTTTTCAACCTTACTTTTTCCGTTGTGTATAACGGCAGCACCTATCACGCAGGCGTTGCTATTCCCAACGGTGTTGTAGCAGATGACGAAGTCCTTGTTGATATCGACCTTTATAACAAAAACGCAGGTACTTACACTTGCTATGCTGCGGGTAAGGAAACGTCTGTTTGTTGGGAAGATATCACGCTCGATGGCGCTGACTACGAAAATTATGAAGTGGATCGCGCGACCGCAACGGTTACCGTTACCAAGCGTCCCATTTGGGCAGAAAATACGGAATTCGTTTATGACGGTTGTGAAAACTTCTGCGGCGACGAATACCCCGTAGCGATACTTCAAAACGTGGTTGCAGGCGATACCGTAGAGCTTTACGATATCACTTGGTACTTCGATAGCAAGAACGTTGACGCTACTCTTGTCAAAGTTAATCTTAGCGAGGAATACAACCCCAACTATACGATTGACTTCTCCAAGTGCTCGGCAAGCATTATTCCAAGAGTAATTGACAATCTGACCTACGAATTTGAATATAATGGTGTAGAATATCAATCCGTAACCTTTGAAGACGACGATATCCCGGGAATTGTCGCTGATGATTCATTATTCCTTGAGGTTTGCTTTGAGTCTCCTAACGTAGGCGCGGCGCTTGACACGTCCGATGAAACCGGATTTGAGCCTGGCTTTAATGAAACGAACTACGTACTTGGAACTACTTATGAGTTTTCAATTATTCCGCGCGAAATTTGGGTTACCGGCGCACAGTTCTATTACGACGGCTACACTACCATGATGGATGACATAGCCGTAAACGGCATAACTATCCATAACGCCGCATCGACAGAAGACGAATACTATATGGGCGGTTTCTTTGTGTTTACGTTTGATAATAAGGATGCTGGCTCAAATTTGATAAACGTAACGCTTAGTGGCCTTGAAGAAAGCTTTATAAACAATTACAAGATAAACGTATCTAAGTGCGAGGCGGAAATTCTTCCTGCGCAATTGACCAACCTTAAGCTTCAAATTACCGAAGTAACTTTTGAAAACGGTAAAGCATATCTCACTGCGAATAATGGTATAGCCCATGGTGATGAGGTCTATATTGAGTGGACTCAGAGTGGTCACAACAATACAGCAGCCTGGAAAGAGCGTGGAAGCACCCTCGTTGCTCCTCATACGGGAATGGCAATACAAGGGGAGGCTCAAGTTACCCTTGCGGGCGCTGCTGTGCGTAATTATGAACTCGCGCTTACGAACAACAAGTACGGCACGATGGAATATTCGGAAAAATGCAAACCCGATGTTTACGGCTACTGTAACTGTGGTGCGAACCATACGATTAGCACCTTCAAATCTACGGACGTTATCGCTACCGTTCCCGTTGGTGACGCTTCTTGGGAAGGCGGCATTTACGCGCTGAATACAACGGAGCCTGGATATTGGAACATTCAGCCAAACGAAAATTATTGTACGGTTACGGTATATAGTCCCTATGGTGCCAAGGTAACGATGAAAGGTTTTGAGTTTGAAGCCACAATGGCAGGCACCTACTACGTTCATATTACAAAGAAGTCTGACACCGCTTCTGGTGATGCGATTACCTTCCGCTATGCAGAGCGAATTTTTGACGTAAGCTCGAATCAAAGTGGTTTCTATGAATCCAACAATTTGGACGGTGTAAACGGTGCTTACTATTATTTCAAGGTCAACAAGGATACAAATTGGGGTGCTTCTTTGCTCCTCAAGGATGGCGATGAAAACGTTCTTGAGGCTGCAAAATATGAGGTTAAGCTGTACGATACAAACTTTAACGAGATTACGGACTTTATTTACGATGGTAGCGATATTTATGATCCTGCAGACGAGAATAAATCTATTGTTGGTACTAACTTCTATATTATGGTCACCTTGAAAGCTGATACCGAATTCTATATTTGCGTTTTCTAAACACAAAAAAATGATAACTCGGCAAACTACGGGCGGTGGGCAGAAATGCCCACCGCCTCTTACAAAAAAGGAGTGGTACAAACCACTCCTTTTTTTGTATTTTACCTTTATAAAACGCTTGCGTAAACGTTCGGGGCAACGCACGTTTTCTTGCCGTCCGTGTTCTCTGTCGTGATTTTTACTCCGCTTTCTTTGGAGATAGGGATGTATTCTACCCAGTCCACAGGTACGTTGTGCCAACGCCCGTCTCCGCCAAGTTTGGGGATAAAATCCACGCGAGGCGCACCCTGGTACCCATACGCGATTACGTCCAAAAGGGCTGCGTTGTTCTTTTGCTGCACGTTGATGATTTTGAAAATACAGCTTGTGTCGCAATGGTCGGGTCTTAACAAAGGCGCTAAATCGTTGACGTATTCTTCGTAGTTGAACTGCGTTTTTTCACCCGAGGGGATAGAGGCGCTTTCTTGTGCGCTTTGCAGGGCAGGAATTGCCAAGATCGGCGCAAAATCAAAGAAAACGTCCTTGTAAAAACGTTCGTTTAACTGTGTAAACGTTTTTTCAGCCATAACCACATCGTGGGAGCGGAAGCTGGATGCCGGCTCGTACAAGGCATTGCCTTGACGGTGTACGCTCTTTAATTGATGTAATTTGCCGCGCTTTACGTAGTGGAAATCATCGCCGTAGGTCGCATCGGACAGCAACAAATCCAAGGTGTTCTTTTGCGCCTGCATGGTGTACATTTCACGGAATTCCAACTCGTCCGAACGATCGGTTGCGTCGAATAATACTTCAAACTCGGTATTCTCCAACTGGGAGAAGTCACCGCCGTTGCGAAGTTCTTTTTGTTCCAACCGGCGCAATTTCTTTTCGCCTTTGCGGATAGTACGCTCTAATTCTCGTTCGCTCTTATCGTCGGAAAACTTCGGTGCGCGGGAGAAATGGAGGTCGGGGAGGGCGTTACTGCCGTAATACAGCCACGTGTTGTCGTAATATCTGGGGCAGGGTTTGTCAACGCTTGCGTGCAGGGTTTGCGAATGGTGGTGGGTGACCAAGTTGCCCTTGGAATCCCTTGATTGCGTTGTCCAGTGAATGATCAAACTGCCGTAATAGGTTTGGAGTTCCATTTTTTGGGTAAGACGTCTATCGTATAAAAACGGCTGACCGTACAGCTCGCCCGAGAGGGTTTGCAAAACGGACTCGTTGTTGGGGATATGACTCGAAAAACCGTACAATTGCATTTGCTGTAAACGTTGCGCGGTGAAATACCGATCGAATGCGATGCAGGGCATCGTTTTTTCCACCAAGCGCAACCCCACGTCCTCGGGGATAGCGTCGTTGTACGCCTGCATTTGCGAAAGGGCTTCTTTGTAGGACTTGTCAGCGAGTTTTTGTTGCTCCGTCAATTCCTCTTGCAGGAGCTTTACCTTTTGTTTCACCTTTTTACAAAGCATACAGATAAAAACAATCGCCGCAATGATAGGAAATGCGATAAGCATGGCTTTGATTGCCGCCATCATATCCATACAGCCAAAGACGATGATGAGGATCAGCGCCGCTGTGATAATACCTGCTATACCCCAGTTGCGTGCTGTTTTTTTGGAACGAATGCGTTTGGTGAGGTCGTTTGCGCTGGCGCAATATTGATTGTACTGTGCAACCGTTTTTGCGTTTGCACTGCGGTCAATGGTGACGCTGGCGGCAATTTCCTGCAAGCATTCAGCGGTGTTTTGTTTATGTAACGGCTCGCCTACGTGAAGATAGTAGGAAAGCGGGGATTGAATAGAAGTCGCCATAAAAATCTCCTTTTGTATATTTTATCATATTTTCAGGAGTTTTGTCAATCGTTGCCGAAGAAATGGCGAGGGTAGTTGACGGCTTTTTGAAAACTTTCTTTTTATGCGTTGCGAAAACATTTGACATTTTGTTGTTGGAAAAGTATAATAGAATGGCTGTGGGATAATTTTGTCCGTAGAGTTCAATATATGCAAAGATGGTAGAAATGGGCGGAGCTGAGCTCGATAGAGCGAAAGCCACGAGCCTGCGAGTATAGCGGCAGTCTTGAAAACATAAAAAACAATTTCATAAATATACGCAGAGATGGTAGAAATGGGCGGAGCTGAGCTCGATAGAGCGAAAGCCACGAGCTTGCGAGTATAGCGGCGGTCTTGAAAACATAAAAAATAATTTCATAAATATATGCAGAGATGGTAGAAATGGGCGGAGCTGAGCTCGATAGAGCGAAAGCCACGAGCCTGCGAGTATAGCGGCGGTCTTGAAAACATAAAAAAATAATTTCATAAATATATGCAGAGATGGTAGAGTGGTCGATTGCGGCGGTCTTGAAAACCGTTGAAACGAGAGTTTCCGGGGGTTCGAATCCCTCTCTCTGCGCCATCACAGCCTTGGAATTTTGAGCAAATTCCAAGGCTTTTTTATTGCATTTAAGTGCCTAAAATATTGCCTATTACTTTCGCGCTTTCCAGCTTGCTCGTATGGTCAACGTGGCTGTAAATATTTGCCGTCGTACTCATATCCGAGTGTCCAAGCCAGTCTTGAATCATCTTCATCGGTACTTTGTTGGCAAGGAGTAAGGACGCGCAGGAATGTCGCAAATCGTGGAATCGAATTTTCTTCAATCCGTTTTTAGCAAGAATGACTTTGAAATGCGAGCTGATATACTTCGGTGTAAGAATATCCCCGATGGCGTCCACACAGACGTAGTCGAGATATTTTTTATTATACGCACTCCGCAACAGCTTTCGCATGCTTTCTTGCTTCGCTTTCTCTTCCAATAAGATTTCTTTCACTTGCGGTATCAAGGGGAGCGAGCGATAGGACGATTTCGTTTTCATAACGTCGTGTCCTTCGATGCGACCGCCTTCGAGTTTGTTTTCGATAACCTTATGGCGTATCGTGATTTTGTTTTCCGTCCAATCGATTGCCGACCACTTGATCCCCAGCACTTCGCTTCGGCGTAAGCCGTAGTAGGCAGTGAGTATAACCGCTATCCGCATCGGTTCGTTGTCCAAGCACTCCAACAGCTGTTTAATTTCTTCTTGATTGTAGTAGCTTGCAATGTACTGCTTGGCTTTCGGTCTATCCGCTTGGTCGCACGGATTTGCAAGGATAATTCCGCGCTTGACGGCATGCTTAAATGCAATATGCAGAAGGGAATGATACCTTTGCGCTGATGCACCCGACAAGCCGTCGTTGCGAAGATAGGCATAAAAATCGTTCAGCTCGTCGCCTGTGATTTCTTTCAAGGGAACGCCCAGCTTTTGAAAATACTTTGCAATGCGTGTATCCGCCATTAACTTATAGTTGTTATAGGTTAGGACGGATAAATTGCCTTTGTAGCCGTCCAGCCATTCGGCGACGTATTTATCGACGGTGCATTCGGCGAGTCGGCGTTTTTCCCGTTCGGCGTGCGTCATATTCGCATATAGATACATATCTTCGCTGTTGTACTGTGCAACGACTTCCATCAAACGGTGATTCGCTTCCGTTTTGTTGCCGCGTTTTACGTCAAGATGCAGGTTTTGCCATTTTTCCTTTCTCTTTCCGCTCATATCATAAAGATTGATGACGGCGTACCATTTTCCATTTTTTTCGGTCAGACGACCTGTGATTCTTTTCATAATTTGGTTTTCCTCCTTGTTAATTTATTTTTTCTAATTTGGTCGTATCGCCATCGGCAATCACACGATAGCACATTTTCGTTTGAAAGTCCAGACTTTTTCGGGACGATTTGGGACATT
>JAZKZY010000168.1:0-2743 GCA_045612895.1 Candidatus Scatosoma sp.
CTTGCTCCACAATTTTTTACGGAAGTTCAAGTCGCAGGAAATGGTGATATTCTTCGCTTTCGCCGCTTGACAAGCTTCCACACAAATCGCCGCTACTTCATCGCTCAACGCAGGGGTGATACCCGTAAAGTGGAACCATTCCACGCCGTCAAAAATTTTATCCCAGTCAAAGTCCCCTTTCTTCGCCATTGCGATGGAAGAATACGCTCTGTCATAGATAACCTTGGAAGGTCTTTGGCTCGCGCCCTTTTCACAGTAGTAGATACCCACTCTTTCGCCGCCGCGAACGATTTTGCTCGTGTCCACGCCGAATTTACGCAAGGAATTTACCGCCGATTGACCGATTTCGTGGGTGGGGAGTTTGGACACGAACGCAACGTCCATGCCGTAGTTTGCAAGGGACACCGCTACGTTTGCTTCCGCGCCGCCGAAGGTTGCTTCGTATTTTTCACTTTGCACAAAACGAAGATAGTTTTCAGGTGCAAGTCTTAACATCAATTCACCAAAAGTAACAATTTTTTTCATTTTATTTATTCTCCATAGCTTCCAAAGCTTCTTTTACAAACGAGCTTCCGCCTACCGCGAAAATCTTATCCCATGCCAAAAATTCGTCAATATTATCCTTATCCACGCCGCCCGTAGGAATAAATTTGATTTGAGGGAAGGGTGCAGCCAACGCTTTCATGGCTTTCAAACCGCCGTAGATATGCGCAGGGAAGAATTTTACCGTCGTAATACCCAAATCGAGCGCCGCCATAATTTCCGTAGGCGTTACGCAACCAGGATAATAAGGCACGCCGCGTAATTTACAAATTTTTGCAACCGCAGGGGAAAGCCCAGGCGAAACGATAAATTTCGCGCCTGCTTCCAACGCCTTTTCGCATTGCTCCGCATTGATAACCGTACCTGCGCCGATATTCATTTCGGGATATTTTTCACACGCATACGCAATCGCCTCTGCCGCGCAAGCCGTTCTAAACGTGATTTCTGCGCAGTTGATACCGTAATTTTGAAGCGCCGTTAAAATTTTATCCGTTTCATTTAATTCTTTAATTACCACAACGGGTATTTTTCTATCCATTTCTTTTAGTCTCCTAAATATTGAATTACGTTACAGCAACAAACATTTTGAACGAGTATAACGACAAATGAGTAATTTGTCTTCATTGTGAGTAATCATACCTGCCAATACGCAGATACGCCCCGTAGTTGTCAAGTCTGCCAAGTATTTTTTCTTGCCCACTTTTGTTTTAATGGTTCTTAACGATTATTTTTTGCGATGCAGTATGCCCCATAAATACCCGCACGATTTCCAAGCATTGCCCCAACAATTTTTAATGGTACGATATCCATGGCGATATACGTCCTTGCGTCAACTGCCCTACGAAGCGGTTCAAATAACAACTCTCCCTCATTTGAAATACCGCCGCCGATAACAATCGCCTCTGGGCGGAGAATGTTTACAAAATCGGCTATTCCTTCCGATAAGTAACCAACGAATTGTTCAATCACCTTTTTTGCGCTTTCATCTCCCTTACGAGCTGCCATAAACGCCGTTCTTCCACTCACGTTTTCGATTTTACCATCTGCGACTTCCCACATTTTACTGTCGAGATTTTCCACCATTGCATGTCGAGTTTGCTTAATAAGCGCCGTTGTGGACGCATATTTTTCATAACACCCACGCCGACCACACGCACATAGTAAGCCGCCTTCTCTAATCGTGACATGCCCTAGCTCCGCCCCTGCACAGCGATAACCTTCAATAAGTTTTCCATCAAAGACGATGCCACCGCCAATGCCCGTGCCTATCGTAAGCAAAATACTGCTTTGATACTGCGACGTTGCGCCAAATTTTGCCTCACCCAATGCCGCTACGTTCGCATCGTTTGCAACGTACACTTTTTTGCCTGTTAATTGCGACAGCGTTATCGCAAACGGAACGTTATTCCAATCATAATTACTCCAACGTAAAACAATTCCTTCCTTGCCATCTACTACCCCAGGCGAGCCAACTCCGATAGCCAAAACATCTGCGTAGTCCACACCGATTTTTTCGACAAGCGCTCTTGAAAGATTTGCAAGTTTTTCAAGCGTTCCCTCAAAACCGTCTTCACTGCAAGTAGCAACTTTTTCTTCCGTAAGCAATTCTCCATTTTCAGAGAATAATCCCCCTTTGGCGCTCATTCCGCCAAGGTCGATTCCTATAATATATTCCATAATTTATACGCCACTATACGCCGAGAAACCACCGTCAACAGGAATCACCGTACCCGTTACGAAGCCACTTGCATTATCGTCCGCAAGCCACATAAGCGTGCCAATAAGGTCGGAAATTTCGCCAAACTTCTTCATCGGCGTCGCCGCAAGGATTTTACCCGTTCTTGCCGTAGGCGTGCCGTCTTCGTTGAACAAAAGGCTTCTATTTTGATTGGTTACAAAGAACCCAGGGGCAATCGCGTTACAACGAATATTGCAGGGCGCAAAATGCACCGCAAGCCATTGCGTAAAGTTGGAAATACCTGCTTTTGCTGCGCTGTATGCAGGAATTTTGGTGAGCGGTCTGTATGCATTCATCGACGAAATATTGATAATATTCCCGCCCGTTTTAATCATATCCTGCGCGAATACCTGCGTTACCAAAAATGCGCTGGTGATATTCAAATCGAATACGAATTTCAATCCGCTTTCTTCCAAAGCAAAGAAGTCCTTTACTCCTTCCAAATCAGGCGTCATGGTTTCG
>JAZKZY010000169.1:0-6996 GCA_045612895.1 Candidatus Scatosoma sp.
GATCATAAACAAGATTCTCGGGTCGAAAGATTTGTCGATTCTAGTAACAAAACCGTCCAAAACTTCCACGGGAGCCGTGTTATCCTTGATTACCGAGCCATTGCCGCGCTCTGCGACGATGTTCAGCTTTTCATGTATGGATAACCCTTCCTGCGTGGTGAAGATATCGTATTCTTCCGAGTATGCGAAGGATTTGTAGAATTCTTCTACAATCGGCTCGCCGTTGATGTTCTTCAACACGTTGCCGTCCTTATCACACAAGGAAAGACGAATCTTATACACACCGCTCTTTTTCACAACAAAGTCACAACGGCTGTAATCGTTTGCCGCCGACAACGCTGCCGTTACGTAGCAAGCGCTTTGACGAAGAGTTGCCGTATCCGCCTGCGTAACCGCATTCAAGGAATGTGAAATCTCTTGCCCGTCAGCATATTCGATTAACTCACCTTTGATATATTGACCGTCTTTCAGGTCGGTAAATACACTCAGCTGATTCGTATAGTTATCTTCCGTCATGCTATGCGAAATCTGACTAGGCTTAATGCTTTCATTAGGCATCAAATTGTTGACAACGTTACGGATAAAGGCACGTCCAGACGTGCTAGCCATAAACGCAGCCGACCAATCGGAAGATTGCAAGTCACACATGAAGCTGCCGACCATACCTTCGCCGTATTCCCATTGCGCATAGATAGGAACGTTGTAGTCACCTTTCATGACAAGTTCCGCATCCGAACGAACTTTTACGCCGTAGAAACCATTCAACGTCGTGTCCATTCTGTTTCTATCCAACTCCGAACCAAAGGTTACGCCATTCCAAAGAGGAGAGCTCAAGTTGGTTGCAATCGGGCTAAACGTTTCATGGTTTACCTGCTTGATTGCGGGTGCCGTCAAGTCGTCGCCGATTCTGTGGATCAACTGTTCCGCCGTCGTTACGTATAACTGACCGCCGCCCCATTCAGCAGCTTGTTTCATTTTTTGATAGATTGGATCGCTTGCCGACGTCGACATATTTACACCGACAATCGAAAGCGTCGTGCCGTTTTCTTCTCTGTAACCTTTGATAACACTTTCGTATTCTTCAGGTTGATCGGATACGCCACCGTCCGTAATAACGATGATGTGACGTCTTGCAACGTCTACCGTACGAAGCGCTTTCCCTGCGCGGTCAACGGAGCTCGTCAAGACCGTACCGCCCGTGGCATCCTTAATCGAGTTGATTGCGGAGGCAATTCTCGAACGCTGGGTTTGAGGCGTCAAGTCCAAAATCGTTGCTTCCGTAGTATCCAACGTCATGATACCGATGTAGTCACGTTCCGTAAGAAGGTCTACGCACGCAAACGCACCTGCTTTTGCCCAGTCGAGCATGTTGTTACCATAGTTATCTTCTTCGTCCATGGAGCCGGAACGGTCGATAATAACAACAACTGCTACGGGAGGGGTATAATTGATTGCCTGTACGGGTAACATTTCTTGGTACGCCGTACCATACATATCCTTGGGTACGTACGATTCGTCACCGCCTACCGTGAACAAGCCGCCGCCGTAATTTGCTACGTACGATTGAAGGTTTTTCACAAAGCCTTCAGGAAGCAACTTGTTGGGAACGTTGTTCATGATAACCTGATCGTATTTACGAAGCTCATCTACCTCGGAAGGCAAATCTTGACTATTGATCGGTTGAATCGTAACCTGATAAGGCACTTCATTTTGTTCATTTAACATTTGGACGAGTGCATTCGAGGTGCCTTCTTCCTTTTCAATGATCAAAATGTTGTTAAACGTGTCAATATACATAAAGGAAGTATATTCACTGTTTTCCGCCAAGGTGTCTTTCGTCGTTTCTTCAATGCTGAATTTAATTTCATGCAAGCCTTCGCCGATGAACTTATGCTTGAAGGTAACCGCCTGTGCCTCCGGCTTCAACGTTACGTTTACGATGCCGTTGTCTTCGTCTAATTGTCCGTTGTCATGCAATTCAATGGTTGCATTTGTTTCAACCGAGCTTTGCACTTTCAACGTGATCATACATTCTTCATTTTGATTTACGTGATAGTTGGGATATTCTACACCAAGGATTTGAACGTCGCTTTGCTGATAGTTTGTACCGATGTATGCAACGTCAATTTTGGTACCCTGCGCCGCAATGGTACGAACCACAGAGGTCATTTGCTTATCCGTTTCTTTACCGTCCGTAATCAAAACGATTTTCGAGGTTTCGGGATAATTAAATAAAGTTTTCGTATATTCCAACGCCCCTGCGATGTTCGTTGCGCTGGTATCAGGCAACCCTGCGTTGAGATAGTTGTCATATATGGTTTCAACTTCATTCGTTAAAGGCACCGCGTATTCTTGGTCAAAACCAAACGTTACGATACCTACGTTAAAGCCGTCATCCTTGCAGTCGTCCAACACGCGTTGAATGAATTCTTCACGCTTTGCTTTTGCCCATTCTTCCGTATCCGATACGTCCACAAGAAGAATGATTTCATTCTTTTCGTTGGGGAGCTGATAACGGAATTCTAAACCGGCAAACGTTAAAATCGCCAAAACCATTACAACCAAGTGTAAAACAAGGGACACGATACGGTTACGCGTTCTTCTATAACGCTTTGACAAGCAGAAGTGAGGAATCAACGTCACCGCAAACGCAAGTATAATCAGTAATAAGAACCAGGGATAGGAAAAATAAAGATGGAAATTTTTCATAATCTTACTCCTCCCTCCTTACACACTTGCGCGGCTCTGCAGCCACCATTCTAAGAAGAGGATTGCAACGATTGCGCCCGCCAAATATACCAACAAATCGTTATAATCAGCAGAATCATCTATCGTCTTATAAGGATTTTCCAAGGCATCTTCGATCGCCCAAATATTGCTTTCTCCCTTAGGGATTCTTACGTAAATTTTTTCGGTAATGCTCTTATCTGCAAACGTAGTTTGCCGAAGGAGATATGCGCCAGGAACTTCCAGCGTTATCGTCGCAGGGAATTGGGTAATCGCCATAGGTTCGTCAATCGAACCGTCACGCACTACGGAAAGCGCATCGCCACGAGCATTCACAGTAATTTTTTCTTGTACTTCAAATGCATTCGAGCTTACCGTCGAAGGGATGAAATATTCAAAAATATTGTACATTAAGATGGAAATATGTTCAGAAATTGCCATGGTGGAATAATGTACGCTGAAGTTGGTTACGACGATTTTCTTATCCTCTTGGTTACATACCGCAAGGGTAGGAACGCCATCGCAAGTCAACAACGTTTCGTAATCCAAACCAAATGCAATCGTACTGCACAACGTAATACCCAAACGGCTCGCATCCAAATAATTCAAGATCGGATGGTTTTCGTTTTCCGCTTCCATATACATGGTCTTGCCGCCCCAGTGCTTTTCAGCACCTACACGCAAGTCCGAGCCCTTCGGAGCGATATCCGGGTTGCTAAGGAATACAACGCCGTCCGTGGGTAACTTTTCAGGCATTTCGTGTTCGAAGAAGTAGAAATCGTAACCGCTGAAACCGCCCTCGGGAATTTTGTCCGTCGTTTTCACTTCCGTCATCCAGAAATCCCATTTATCCTTGTAGATTGCTCTCAAGTTCTGCATAACTGCAGGGAAGAAAGGGTTGGGTGCGGAGCTGCGATACAATACCTTGAGGATTTGTTTTTCGCCGCCGAAAATCGAGAAGCTGTTATCCCCATTAAACGAATCGTCTTCTTGAATGTAGATATAAATATCTTTATACGAGAAGAATTTTTCTTCTGCCGTCAAAGGATAGTAGATCGTGCTTTGATTTTCACTGTCCACGTCTTGGTAAAGGTCTTCTTTTACGAAGATTACCCTCGTCGTTGCTTCACGTGCACAAGGTACCGTAATGGATAAATCAACGGGAGTACCGGTCGAATCTTCGCCTTCAAAGTTTGCGCCGTCAATCAAAACGTTTAACGTAACGTCGCGATCTCTACCATAGCAAGCTACGTCTACGTATAACGTGTAGAAGTTATCTTCCAACACCGTGTATGCGTCTAATACTGCAACGTTCCATTCTCCTTCATAGGTTACGTCCACAACCTTCAACTTGTCCGTGTTGGGCGTGTACGCATATTTCGTATCCGTATACAAGAAGATTTCCGTATCAGGGTTGGCTTCGAGAACCGCTTCGCAAAGACCAAACGCCCCTTCCACGTTGGACGCGCCATAAGAACAAAGGTCGTTGTCCCACAAGTTATCCAACACTTCCGTCAACTCGATTTGGTTGGTGCTGTTGCATTTTTCCAAAAGGAACGCAGGCGTGTTGTCCGCGATAATTACAGAAATGATACCGTCCTCTTCGAATACTTCTTCGGAAAGCTTTTGTACGCTGCCCAAAGCTCTTTCAAAACGAGTTTGCCCATCAGCCAAGCTACGCATACTTGCAGAAGAATCAATGATTGCAACAACCTCTCTGCGTTCTACTTGGTGGCCAATTACCTGCGCCGGCTTTGCTAAAATCAACGCAGCCCCCGTCAAGATCAAGATTTGGCAAATGATGATGAGAATGTTCCGCAATTTGCTGATAGGAACTTTCTTCTTTCTATATTTCAAACTCAACTTCCATACGTATGTACTGGAAATTAATTTTTGTTGGTAGTTAGGTTTGATAAGGTAGATGATAATCAGTGCGATTATACCGAGCAAACCAACTAACCCTAAAGGTGCTAATAATGTCATGCCATAATACCTACTTTTAACAATTCACCAAACAACACCCTCTCAATCGGGGTATCGGTAGAAACGGTGATGAAATCCACACCGCGTTTAGAACAAAATGTTTTGATGTCTTCCTTGAAATCCGCCAACGCTTCGCTGTATGCCTGCTGCATGCTGCGCGTGATACGTATCTTCAAGTTTTTGAAGTCCGCCACATCCAGCGATTCCGAGTCGATAAGATTTACACGACCGTCATAGGCAGGATCAATTTCATCAGGCGTCATCACTTGAATCAAAAGCACTTGTCTCTTCTTATAACACAAATAATCTACGGCTTTTTTCCAGTTACTATCGGTAAAGAAGTCGGAAATGATTACCGTCAAACCATTGTTCGTACTCATATCAGGGGTGCTCGTTACACATTTTTCAATGTCAGCTTCTTCTTCAAACACCAAAGAATCAAACGTACCCATCGCACGGAAAAATGCTTGTTTACCGATCATCGTCCCAAACGGGTTTTCCGCGGTTTCCCCTTTCATGAAATGGAAGGATACCTTGTCCATGTTATGTACGGCCAAGAAACCGAGGGCTGCCGCAGCAGCAACTGCATAGGAGGATTTTTTAGGATTATCCTTACCCATCGATGCGGAACAATCTAAGAAAATTTGCACCTGCATTTGTCTTTCGTCGGTGAACAATTTGAGGAAGTATTTTTCAAAACGGCTGTAAAGGTTCCAGTCGATTCTACGAATGTCATCCCCTAACTGATATTCTCTAAAGTCGGAAAATTCTACCGTTTGCCCATACGTGCTAACAAGGTGTTTACCGCCGAAATATCCTGCAAGGCTTTTTCTTAAATTTAATGCTAACGTTTCCAAACGACTGAAAAACTGGTCGTTCAAATATGATTCTTTCATTGTACGCTCCCTGGTACTGTTTTTATGTGAAATCCTTTATGGATTATTTTACCTTCTTGTATTTAGGATTGCTGCTAACTTCTTCAACGATCATCTTGATAACGTCATCCGTCGTGATACGTTCTGCAATCGCTTCAAAGTTGAGCTTGATACGGTGGCGAAGTACAAGATATGCAAGTTCTTCGATATCCGAGAATGCAACGTTGAATCTACCCTTAATCAATGCCTTTACCTTAGCTGCAGAGATCAATGCCTGACCTGCACGAGGGCTGGCGCCGTTACGGATGTACTTCTTCGCAGCTTCCGATGCGCATTCGCTGTCGGGGTGGGTTGCGCTCGTCATAATCATTGCATAACGCAAAACTTCTTCCGCTACGGGGATTTGGTTTGCCGTTGCACGCATGCGAAGGAGCTGTTCGCCGTTACATACGCTTTCTGCAACTTCCGCCATCGTCTTTTGCGTCATGCTAACGATTTGCATCAATTCATCAAGCGAAGGGTTAGGAACGATAAGCTTGAACATGAAACGGTCCATCTGTGCTTCAGGCAAGGGATAGGTACCATCTTGTTCGATAGGGTTCTGCGTTGCAAGTACGAAGAAGGGTTCTTCCAACTTTCTCGACGTACCCATAACCGTTACCGTATGTTCCTGCATGGCTTCCAACAAAGCCGACTGGGTTTTAGGCGTTGCACGGTTGATTTCGTCCGCAAGGATAATGTTGCTGAAAATAGGACCGGGTTGGAACTGGAAGGAAGAGTTGCCGTTTTCGTCCTTTACGATGATGTTCGTACCCGTAACGTCCGCAGGCATCAAGTCGGGCGTGAACTGAATACGGGAGAAGGGAAGGTTGAATACGCGGCCAAGCGTACGAACCAAACGGGTCTTACCTACGCCAGGTACACCTTCAAGCAATACGTTACCACCAGCGATCATTGCGATAATCGTACCTTCAACGATTTCTTTCTGACCGATAACGTCACGTTCAATCTGGGTAAAAATATTTTTGCACTGTTCGCTGAATTTTTCAATGTTTTGTTCGGTAATCATAATATATTTCCTCTCTTAAAATTTTTTTTCTTTTTTGTTTTTTGCGTGGGGGTTATGAATTATACGATAACTTCAAAGTAGGTTTGAATGAATTCTCGTAATTCATCGGGGATGTTTTCAGCGGATTCGAGCCATTTCATTGCCTCTTCGTAATACCCGCCGGATTCTAACAAGTCACGGTAGTAGGTGTTGCCGTCCTTAATCATGTTGTTTTCTTCGTAGGCACCGTTTGCACCGTTGTTGGGCTCGCCTTCCTCCTCGGAAGGTTTGTCGGATTTACCAGGCTCGTCACCTTCGCCCGCTTGGCCTTCGCCGCCGCCTTCGCCTTCACCTTCGCCTTCG
>JAZKZY010000170.1:0-3483 GCA_045612895.1 Candidatus Scatosoma sp.
TGCTTTTGAAACGGGTGAAGCGGTTACCTACGGTTTGTTCAATGCACAGGGCAGAGGCAACTTGTTCGTAACGCCCGGTACTCCCGTATATCAAGGTATGGTTGTTGGTTATACCAATCTTGCGGATGACATCAACGTAAACGTTTGTAAGACGAAGCATTTGACCAACACGCGTTCCTCGGGTAGTGATGACGCGTTGACGCTTGTACCCGTTAGCAAGATGAGTTTGGAAGAATGCTTGGAATTTATTGCCGACGATGAATTGTTGGAAGTAACCCCCAAATCCTTGCGTATCAGAAAGCGTATTTTGGACGCAGAATTGCGCGCAAAGGCGCGTGCAAAGGAAAAGGCGGGCAAGGCGTAAAAACCCCTTAAAAAGCGAAATGAAAGGGGCATGTACGCGTTGAATTGAGTAAAACAAGGTAAAAGTATGCAAAAAGTTTACATTTTCGATTTGGATGGAACCTTGGTGGATTCTATGCCCGTGGGGATAGGGATCGTGCTTGGGTTCTTGGATGAAAAAGGGATTTCTTATCCCGATGATATCGTAACGAGGTTGACGCCGCTCGGTTATAAAGGTTCGGCAAAGTATATTGCGGATCATCTTACCGGTGCTTATCAGGTGGAACAAATTTACGAATATTTCAAGGCGGAAACCTTGCGCGCGTATGGGGAAACAATTCCCTTAAAGGCGAATGTGAAAGAAACGTTGGAAAAGCTGAAAGCGCAAGGCTGTTCCTTAAATGTTTTGACGGCAAGCCCCCAGCTTCTTACGGATATATGCATGAAACGCCTGGGTATTTATGATTTGTTTGACAATGTGTGGTCGATTGATGCGTTCGGTTTAACAAAGGCGGACGAGGCGATTTACGTAGAGGCGGCAAAGCGTATCGGTGTGGCGGTGCAGGATTGCACCATGGTGGATGACAATTTGAAGGTTTTGCAAACGGCGAAAAAGGTCGGTATGGCAACCATCGGCGTGTATGATGAGTCATCTAAAGACGTAATGGAAGAAATGTGCGCTGTTGCGAATCAATATGTAATCGACTTTGCGGATATATTATAAGGAAATATCAATGATAGGAAAATCGGTATATTTGCCGATTTTCTTTTTTTAATACAACTCGCAGATATTCCACAAATTTGAATTCAATGTGGAAATGTAGTAAAATTTATGACAAAAACCTCAAATGTTTTTTCAAAAAAGTATGGAAAAATATATTTTTATGTGTTATAATATCCATATAAAATGTTAAGTCAAAAACAATTTGGAGGAAATTTAGATGAAGAAGAAAATAATCGCATTTGCAACTGCGGCATTGATGCTGACGACGGGGGTGAGTACGTTCTCCTCTTGTAAGTGGTTCCGTAAAGCTGCGGAAGAAAAGCAAAAAACAGTGATGAATGTTTGTTTGAATCCTGAGGTGGAATTTGTACTTGACGGCGATAATAAGGTTATCAGCGTAAATGCAATTAATGAAGAGGGAAACCTAATTATCAGTTCGGAGGTGTTTGACAACATTCAAGGCAAAACAGCGGAAGAAGCGGCGAAACTGTTTGTAGAGGTGTCAAAGGATACCGGTTATCTTGTAGAGAGTGAGGTGCAGGTTGGTGAAAATGAACTGAAAATCTCCTTCTCGGGTGATGCGGAGCTGGCTACGACTCTTTATAATAGCATAGAGACACAGGTAAAGAGCTATCTTGAGACGGTGGATATTCAGGCAACCGTACAACAGCAGGAGGCTATTACGGAAGAGAAATTGAAGGTTTTGGTAGAGGAATGTGCGCCTTATTTAGAAACGGCGGAAATGCAGTATGCGGAGTTGGTGAATACCTTGATTGAATCGAGAAAGGAAACCTCAGAATTCTACTCGCAGGAATTGAAAGAAGTTTACTACGAAGCGAAGGCATTTGCGATGGAGCAGGCTTCTTTGGAGGTAATGCGCGATAAGCTTAGCTTGTTCCAAAAGGCGGCGTTTGATGTGTGCAACGGTGCGTATGAGGCGGCGGTAAAAGTGATTGAAGCGCAAAGATACGTCTTCATTGTAGGTGAAAACAGCGCGTATAATCTTGCTTTGAAGGCTTTACAGCAGATTAAAATCGACTACATAAAGGCTCGTAGTGAAATTAAAGTCGGTGGCTTTACCGCAGAGGCGAAACTCAACCTTGAAGGTATTCAGGCAAGAGTTGCCGAGGCGGAGGCAGCAATTCATAAGGCGGCTGAACAGGTAAACAAGGTTTTGGATGAGCAGTTGAATATTGCTTCAACGCAGCATACAAAGGCATTGGATATCCTTGCACAAGAAAAGATTAAGGCGGAAGAAAACTTGCCCAAAATTGCACAAAAGCGTCAAGATGCGCAAAAGACTTTCTTTGAAAGCTTCGAAAAGAATTATGGCGTAGCGGCAAAAGCAGTGGAAAAGAGCTGGGCGAACATGGAAGAGACGCTTCGTTCCACCGTGTCGGTTAAAACTGAGGTAGAAGTGGGTTAACAGCGAAAGTTTTCTATTATTTATAAGTCTTAAAGTATATGAAACAGAACCTGAAAGTTTCTTTTCGGGTTCTGTTTATGTTTTGCGCGCGCGTACACGTATATATAAATATGGAAGTGAAATTGTATTTTGCAGGTATAAATATCTAAAAAAGGGCAAAAAACAAAATATTCCATTTTTTCTAAAAAAATTAAAAAAAGTGCGTTCAAACGCTTGACAAGGTATTGACGAATTTGATATTATATACAAGCTGTGTAATAGCGCGTTGTATAGGGTTGACGCGGGAAGTTACTGAAAATCCAAGGCAAAAGCCGCTTTGGCAGATAATTTCCGCTGACAAAAGTGGGGGCTAGACTCCTGCGACTAACCGAAGGCTTTGCGGAAACGCTCGGTTAAAAATGGGTGTTTTTATTTTGCAAAACGTTCGATACACACGGGTAGGTTGATACAGCGAAATAAACAGTTAGTATAAACTAAAAAGGAGTAACAAAATGGCAGTACAGAAAATCAGAATTAAGTTGGCAGCATATAGCCACGAACTCGTTGACGAAGCGGCAAGCCGTATCGTTGAAACGATGAAGAAGAGCGGTGCAAAGATCTCCGGTCCTATTCCCCTTCCCACGGAAAAGGAAATCGTAACGATCCTTCGTTCCCCTCACAAATACAAGGATTCCCGCGAACAGTTCGAAATGAGAACTTACAAGAGAATCATCGATATCTATTCGCCCAACGCGAAGTTGCTTGACTCGATCCACCTCCCTGCAGGCGTTGACATCAAAATCAAGCTCTAATCACCAAATTGCCGAGAAATACTTTCAAAGGTATTCGAGAATAAAAAATTTTTCAAAGGAGTGAACTTTATCAATGAATAAAGCAATCATCGGTCGCAAAGTTGGTATGACCCAAATCTTTGCAGCAGACGGGAAGATGATCCCCGTCACGGTAGTAGAAGCAGGTCCTTGCCCCGTTGTTCAAGTGAAGACGGTAGCAA
>JAZKZY010000171.1:0-5324 GCA_045612895.1 Candidatus Scatosoma sp.
GAAAAAGCAAGGGAGCATGGTCTTAACGAAAGCAAAGCAGGGCGTTTTTTCAAGACGCAGGTGGAGGCAAAAATCGAAGGGAAAAAGGAGGACGAATTTTACCTGCGCGTCAAGGAAATGCTCCTTTCCGAGGGAGAGGTCAGCGACGCCATCGGGCGTTTGACGGACAAGGAATATTACGACACCTTGAGCTATGAGGAAAAGCAACGCTATACCCTCACTTTAAGCGAAAAATACCTCCGTGCCCTCGAGCGCTTCCGCGCGGAATACAAGTTTGACGCCCTCGGTTAAACGATAGGGGTAAATCATAAAGACCGAACTAAAAGTTCGGTCTTTTTTCACGTGGAAAATATACAAGAGGGCTTGCAAAAAGCCTGCAAGTATGTTATAATAAAAGCGTTATGGCACACATTGACGATATTTTAGAACAACTGAACGATGAACAAATCAAACCGGTATTGCAAACGGAAGGTCCCGTGCTTGTTTTGGCAGGCGCAGGGAGTGGTAAAACGCGCGTTTTAACCTCGCGTATTGCGTACCTTGTGGAAGAATTAGGCGTTCCTGCGGACGCTATTTTGTCCATCACCTTCACCAACAAGGCGGCGAACGAGATGAAAGAACGTCTTGGCCGTATTGTGGACGTTTCGAGGTCTTGGGTTTGCACCATCCACAGCATGTGCGTGCGCATTTTGCGTATGTACCCCGAGGAAGTGGGCATTCAGCCCAACTTCTCCATTTACAGCGAGGTGGAACGCAACAACATCGTGAAAAAATCCTTTCAGGAATGTGATTACGATGATGAAAAGCTGCTCAAAACGGTAAAATGGCACATCGCGAACGCGAAAATGCTGGGTTTTGATCCCGAACGTTATGCCGAGGAATACGCAGGGGAGCGTGAAATCGACGACATCGTCAAGGTGTATGCCCGTTACCAAAAGCACTTGCGCGAAAACAACGCGCTCGATTTTGACGACCTCTTGAACGAAACGCGCAACCTTTTGCGCAAGGACAAAGAGGTGCGCGAGTATTTAAGCGGCCGTTTCCGTTACATCCTCGTGGACGAGTTCCAGGACACCAACGAGGTGCAATATGAAATTGTGAAATTACTTGCCTCCGTCCATGGCAACCTGTTCGTGGTAGGGGACGACGACCAGTCCATCTACGGCTGGCGTGGCGCGAAGATTGAAAACATTTTACACTTTGAAAAGGATTTTAAGGACGCGAGAGTGTTCAAGTTGGAGCGCAACTACCGTTCCACGAAGAACATTTTGAAGCTTGCAAACACCGTTATCCGCAACAACGGTAGGCGCAAAAACAAGGTATTGTGGACGGAAAACGAGGAAGGCGCCGAGGCGAAAGTATACGAGGCGGAAGAGGAAAGCGGCGAGGCGCGTTTCATTGCGCACACCATCGCAGGGCTTGTCCGTCAAGGGTATTCCTTCTCCGATTTTGCTATTTTGATGCGACTTAACGCCCTGACGCGTGCATTCGAACAAGAGTTCACAGGGGACGGCATTACCTACAAGGTATTTGGCGGTTTCAAGTTCTTCGAGCGTAAGGAAATCAAGGATTTGCTCGCATACCTGCGCCTGATCAACAACCCGTTTGACAGCGAAGCGGCGGTGCGAATCATCAACTTCCCGAAGCGCGGTATCGGTGCGAAAACGGTGGAAACCCTGCAAAATTACGCCTTTGAAACGGAATCCTCGGTGTATGACGCGCTGATTGATATTGACGAAATCGGCTTTACCGCCGGTACGAAACAAAAGCTTGTGGAATTCCGCGATTTGGTGAAGACGTGGATTATTGACAGCCAAGGCATGCCCGTCAACGAGCTTGTAAAAAAGATTGTTGACGACACAAAAATGCGTGAGGCGTATGCGGACGATTCGGACGAAAGTATCAACAAACGCGCGAATATTGAGGAATTTATCAACTCCGTAGAAGAATACAGCCGTTTGAACCCCGAGGCTACCTTGACCGATTACCTCAATCAGGTCACCCTTTCCTCGGACACGGACGAAATGGACGACGGCAACTACGTCACCCTTGCCACCGTGCACGCGGTGAAGGGGTTAGAGTTCAAGTGTGTGTTCATTTGCGGTTTGGAAGAAAATATCCTGCCCGTATCCCGTGCGGTGAACAACGATGAGGATATGGAAGAAGAACGCCGTTTGATGTACGTTGCGATTACTCGTGCGAAAGAGCGGTTGTACTTAACCCGATCCAAGAGTAGATACCTCTACGGCAAGCGTGAGCCGACGATGCGTTCCCGTTTCTTAAAGGAGCTTGCATCCGAGGTAGAATTGCCCAAGGAAACCCGTCCTGCGCCCCGTGGGTACAGCGACTGGGATGACCCCGAAAGCTACGGCAATGCGGCGTACGGTGGGGGCAGGTACGCGTCGAATGACGATTACGGTGGAAAACGCAACAACTTTGGCGGCGGATATGGTAGCTACGGCGGTGGTTACGGCGGCGGTCAAAAGCAAAGCCAAAACATCACCCGCACGCCTTGGAATGGGAATAGCTACGGCACTACCAACTATGGCGGCGGTGGCTCGTATGGAGGCAGTTACGGTGGTACGACTTCGTATGGCTCGACCTCGTACGGCAGTCAAAGTAAGGCAAAACAAAGCAGCGGTTTTGTGTACGGAGGCGTAGGCAAAGCGGTGAAACCGACGGGGGCAGGCAAGGATTTGTCCGTATTCCAGGTCGGTGTAAAGGTAAAGCACCCGAAATTCGGCGTGGGTACGATTGTGGCGGCGCGCGGTGTGGGTGGCAATATGACCTTAGACATTGCGTTTGAGGGCTTTGGTATCAAGCAGCTGTCCGCAAGCCTTGCACCGTTGACGGTGGTATAAAGAGGGTGAATTGCCCTACGGGCATGAATCGGCTTCGCCGTGAATTGCACCTGCGGCGCGTGAATCCTCGCTGCGCTCAGTGAATCGGTTGCGCCGTGAATTGCGTTGCAGTGCAACGCGTTATTGCAAAATTTTACCACAACGCAAGCCGTTGGCTTGCAATTTACGAAAACTTTGTTTTCGATTCACGCCGTTTGACGGCGATTCACGATTGCCCACGGCAATCAATTCACATGTAAAGGGAACAACTATGAACAGACAAAGAGAACTGGTTGACATACTCAATAAATGGGCGCACGAATATTACGTGCTCGACAACCCCACCGTATCCGATAAGGAATACGACGCGCTCTACGATGAGCTCCGCCGTATCGAAGAGGAAACGGGGGTGGTTTATCCCGACAGTCCGACACGCCGAGTGGGTGGCGAGCCGATCAAAGGCTTTGAAAAGCACACCCATATCGCGCGCTTATTCAGCCTTGACAAGGCGGTGTCGTCGGAAGAATTGAACGCCTTTTTAACCCGCGTGCAAAAGCTTTCGGGGGGCGCGCCCTGCGATTATACTGTGGAGTATAAATTCGACGGCTTGACCGTATGCTTGACCTATGACAAGGGGCAATTCGTCCGCGCGACCACGCGTGGCAACGGTACGGTGGGCGAGGACGTGACGGCGCAGGTTTTGACCATTCGTTCCTTCCCCTTGAAAATCGCTTACCAAGGCACCCTTGAGGTGAGAGGGGAAGCGGTGATTCGTTTGTCGGTGCTGGATGCGTACAACCAAACGGCGGCGGAGCCGTTGAAAAACGCGCGTAACGCAGTGGCAGGCGCAATCCGTAACCTTGACCCCAAGGTGACCGAATCCCGAAAGCCCGATATCTACTTCTATGACGTCAATTATACCTCGGACGGGGCACCCATGTCTCAAACGAACGCGCACCACTTCCTTATCCAAGAGGGTTTTAAGGTGTTCCCGTATTTTCGTGTTTGCCACTCTGCAGAAGAGGTGTCCGCGGCGATTGCCGAGGTGGAAGTGGAACGCAAAAACCTCGACGTTTTGACGGACGGCGCGGTGATCAAGTTGAACGATGCCGCTTTGCGTGAGGAGCTTGGCTTTACCGATAAATTCCCTCGTTGGGCGCTTGCCTACAAGTTTGAGGCGGAGGAAGTAACCACCCTCTTAAAAGAGGTCATTTGGCAGGTGGGCAGAACGGGGAAATTGACGCCGTTGGCGCTTTTAGACCCTGTGGAGCTTGGCGGCGCGACGGTGTCGAGGGCAACCCTCAACAACTACGGTGATATCCTGCGTAAGGACGTAAAAATC
Source organism: Candidatus Scatosoma sp. (assembly GCA_045612895.1). Lineage (GTDB taxonomy): Bacteria > Bacillota > Clostridia > Christensenellales > Borkfalkiaceae > Scatosoma. The sequence goes on from JAZKZY010000171.1 coordinate 4,183, forward strand.
GGCTCGCGCGTGCTTGTGCGCCGTTCCAACGAGGTTATCCCCGAAATCCTTGGCGCAACCGAGCATTTTAACCACAGCGTAGAGGTGGAAAAGCCTACGATTTGCCCTGCTTGCGGTAGCGCGATAGTGGAAAACGGGGCGCATTTGTTCTGCCCGAACCGACTTTGTACCCCTCGTATCGTGGCAATGTTGGACCATTATGCCAGCAAGAATGCGATGAACATCGACGGCTTCTCCGAAAGCACGGCGCAGGTGTTAATTGAGCGTAAAAACGTGACGAAATTTTCCGATTTGTACCGTTTGACGGCGGAAGATTTGGCGGAACTGGACGGGTTTAAGGATAAGAAAATCAGTAACCTCTTGACCGCCATTGAAAAGAGCAAGACCCCTACCATGGACGCGTTCATTTACGCAATCGGTATCGGTGGGGTAGGGAAAGTAGCGGCAAAAGATCTTGCGGCGCGCTTCAAAAATATGGAAAATTTGAAAGGGGCGACCTTGGATGATTTGCTCGCGCTTGAAAACGTGGGGGAAATCACCGCAAAGGCGATTTTGGAATACTTCCAAGACGAAGACAACCTGGCGGAATTGACCGCCCTCACCGAGGTGGGCGTTGCCCCCGTTTGGTCGGATGAGAAGAAGGAAGGTATCTTCTCGGGGCAGTCGGTGGTTTTGACGGGTACGTTGTCCTCCTTCAAGCGTAGCGAGGCGCAAAAATTGATTGAGGAGCGTGGCGGCGTTTGTCAATCGTCCGTAACGGCGAAAACGACCTTGGTTTTGGCTGGCGAGGAGGCAGGCAGTAAGCTTGCCAAGGCGCAAAAACTGGGGATAAAAATTATCGATGAAACGGAATTCAAGGCCATGCTTGAGGAGTGAATTGCAAGTCATTGGCTTGCGTGAATCGAAAACTTTGTTTTCGTGAATCGACGGCATACCGTCGTGAATTGCAAAGCTGGCGCTTTGCGGATGGTAGAAATTTTACTTGTAAGGGGCGTTGTTGAACGCTCCTTTTATAATTTATTATAAAAAATACGAAAAAAATTGAAAAAAGATGGCAGTGGGTACTTGAAATTTTCAAAAAAGTTTGCTATAATGTTTGCTATAACAAAAGAGGTGGTATCCCTATGCTCAGTATGACGGGT
>JAZKZY010000172.1:0-22576 GCA_045612895.1 Candidatus Scatosoma sp.
TTATCTTCGTATTCTTCGGAAAGCAATTTATTTTGAATTTCTTTTTCGTAATCAATATCCGCAAAACCGCCGAGAAATTCAAGGGCAGGGCGTACGGGGGTGCTAAGCGCTAAAAAGCCGCCGCCGATTACACCGCCGGCACCTACAACCACACCCAAGCCGAGCGCGATGATGGTGCGAAGCCAACCGCCGCTTTTCTTAACGGGGGCAGGTTTCTTTGCCGTGGAAGGGGATTCCGCAATGGAAAGGTCTTCTTCAACTTCTAAGCCGTATTCTTCGTAAAGATCAGACATATTTCATGCTCCTTTCTTTGTTTTTCCTGCTCGAAAAGAGGAGGAATAATTCGCGTGCGCGCATACACAATGCGCCACTATAAGATAATAGATATATTCATTATAAACGATTACGTCTCAAAAAGCAAGTGTTTTTGCAAAAAATAAAGGCGGAAACGTGAAAAGTTTCCGCCGAATTTTACTTTTTAAGTAATTATTTTGAAAAATTATCCCAAAATTGGGTGTAAATTACTTGAAGAGGGGGATAGTCGCCAAGAAAATAACGTCCGTACGGTCCGCTGCGTCCGCTTCTGCGAGGACGAATGCCTTTTTGTGTACGATACCGCCTGCTTTTTCTACCAAATCTTCAAGACCTTTCAAGGATGCGCCCGTAGAAACAACGTCGTCCACGATGCCCACCTTTTTACCTTTGATAAGGTCTACGTCATGCTTGGAAAGGTAGAGCTTTTGGGGTTGACCCGTCGTGATAGAGGACTCAATCGTGATTTCGATGCCGTCCTGCATATAGAGTTTTTTGCTCTTTCTTGCTACGGCATAATATCTTTGACCCAACTCACGGGAAACGCAATGCGCAAGCTGTAAGCCCTTCGATTCTGCGGTGATGATTACTTCGCAATCGGTTAATAAGGGCGCAAGACTTTTTGCGCTGTGTTCGGTCAATTCGTTGTCGCCGTGCAAGTTGAAAAAGGCGATACCGATACCGCTGGGCAGGGTTAAAATAGGCAATTCGGCCTTGAAGCCGGCAATATCAACGGGGTAAACTTTCATTTTTTTGCTCCTTTGTGTCGTTTGACTCATTTATTATAACATATTTTCAAGAAAATGCAAACGGATTTCAAGGGGTTGGTTGACTTTTTTCTTGCGTTATGGTAGAATGTGGGAAAGAGGTTGCATTTATGAACGAGATTACCGCAATTACACCGCAAATAAAGGATAAACGCCGTTGCAATATTTACGTGGACGGCAGGTTTTGTTGCGGTTTAACGTTGGAGGCAACGGTGAAAAACCGTCTAAAAGTCGGGCAAATCATTTCCCCAGAACGGCTGGCGGAAATTCAACTGGAAAGTGAGAAAAACACCGCCTTTGATAAGGCGTTGACCCATATTTCCGCGACACAAAAAACGGAAAAGCAAATGCGAGAGTTCTTGCAGGGTAAGGGGTATTTGCCTGCGGTGGTAGAGTATGTGGTGGAGAAATTGCACTCCTATAATTTCTTGAATGACGGGCAGTACGCGGAGGCGTACGTAGAGAGCTTGAGTAAGCGCAAAGGGAGTAAGCTCCTTCGTATGGAATTGCGTGGAAAGGGGATTTCGGAGGTGGAAATTGACGCCGCTTTGGATACCTTACCTGCAGAGCGCGAGGAGGAGACGGCGAAAGTATTGTTGGAAAAGTATATGCGCGGTAAGGTTTGCGATAAAACCACCCTGCAAAAGGCGTACCGCTACCTGCTGGGCAAGGGGTACGATTATGAAGTGATTAAATCGGTCTTGTCCGCATTTGGTGAGAGTGATGAGGATTGAGAGGGGGCAGGTACGAGATGAATTGTGGAAATAAGGCGAAATGCCTGCATTTTAACACCCTGCCGTCTACCCAAGATTACGCAAAGGAGCAACGCGCTGGCGGGGTGAATTTGGTTGTAACGGCAGCGGAACAAACGGGCGGAAAGGGAACGAAAGGGCGCAGCTTTTCCTCGCAAACGGGCGGTGTGTATTTATCCAAGCTGACCTTCTACGAAAATTTGACGGTGAAAAATGCCTTTCAAATCATGATCGGGGCGGCGGTGGCTGTGTGCGAAACCCTGCGCTTTTACGGCTTAAAGCCTTTGATTAAGTGGCCCAACGATATTTGGGTGAATGATAAAAAGATTTGCGGTATTTTGATTGAAAACGTGTTGTCAGGGGATAAAGTGCGCTCCTCCGTCGTGGGGATCGGGTTGAACGTTTTGAACGACCTGCCTGAAGAATTGACGGAAATTGCAACGACGATGCGCCTTGAAATGGGGGCAACGCCGACTGCGGAAGAGGTCACCGCGCGTTTAATTGAGGAATTAGAGAAGATACGGACGATGGACGATTATCGCGCGTACCTTGGCTATATGGGGCGTGAGGCAATCCTGCTTTCGGGGGATGAACGCGTACATGGTAGGTTGATTTCCGTAGATGATGAGGGCGGCTTGCAGGTGGAAATAGACGGAAAACCCCGTCGTTTTACTGCGGCAGAGGTGTCTGTAAGGATATAAAGTTTGAAAGGGGAGAGAATTATGTATTTATTGACGAATGCGCAAATGCGGGCGGCGGACGCTTATACAATTACGGAAAAAGGAGTACCCTCCTTACTCTTAATGGAAAGGGCGGGCGCGGCGTTGGCGGATGCGGCGAAAGAACTTGTACCCGAAGGTAAAATCGTTTGTCTTTGCGGCGGCGGAAACAACGGCGGCGACGGGTTTGTTTGCGCGCGCGTTTTGAAAGGTAGCGGCCGAGAGGTGGCGGTGGTTTGCGTTGTGGAGAATTTTTCCAACGATTGCCGTGTCAATATGGAAAAATGGACGGCGGCGGGCGGTGAATTGCTTGCGGACTTTCCCGAGGATTGCGCTTTGATTGTCGATTGCTTGTACGGGACGGGTTTTCACGGTGCTTTGCGCGGCGAGGACGAACGCTTGGTTTCACAGGCGGTTTTGTTGAGAAAACAGGGTTGTAAAATTTTATCCGCGGATATTCCGTCGGGCGTAAACGGTGACAGCGGTTGCGTGGAGGGGGTGGCGGTTTTTGCCGATAAAACCCTTTGCATAGGCGAGATAAAAACGGGCGTTTTCTTTGGCGACGGTATTGACCATGCCGGGGAAGTCGTGCGTGCGGATATCGGTATTGAACTGCCCGAAAAGGATGCGTATGCGGTTTTGGTGGATAAAGCCTTGGCGTTGAATTGCTTGCCGAAGCGTAAACGCCATTCGCATAAGGGCACTTATGGTAAAGCCGCGATTGTGGCTGGCAGTGTGGATTATACGGGCGCGGCATATCTTGCCGCGGCGGCTTGTTTGCGCTCGGGGTGTGGTTATACCGCTTTATTTTTACCGGAAAACTTGTTGCCGCAATACTATCTTCGTTTGCCTGAAGTGTTACTGAAAAGCACAAACGAAGGGGGCAGGTACGCGTTTAACGTGGAAAAAATGCGTCAACTGCTCACGTATGACGCGGTGGCGTACGGTATGGGCATGGGTGAGAGTGAAGAGGTCGCAAAAGGTGTCGCTTGGTTGCTTACGAATTATGAGGGGCGACTTATCCTGGATGCGGACGGCTTGAACAGTATTGCTCGCTACGGAAAAGAGGGATTGCTTGCGCTGTTCCACGCAAAAAAATGCGACGTGCTTTTGACACCGCATGGGAAAGAATTTGCAAGATTGTTTGACGTGACGGCTGAGGAAATTTCCTCTGGTTTGTCAATCACGAAAGAGCTTGCCGCTACTTATGGGGTGAATATTTTATTGAAGAACGCGGCGTCCGTATTGTCGGACGGGGAGCGTGTTGCGATCAACGTTGCAGGTTGCTCTGGGCAAGCAAAGGCAGGCAGCGGTGACGTCCTTTCAGGGTTAATTGCCGGCTTGTGCGCGATGGGCGTTTCTACCTATAAGGGCGGATTGCTCGCCTCCTATTTAACGGGAAAGGCGGCGGAGTTTGCCTCGGAAAAGATCGGGGAATATTCCTTGACGGCAAGTGACGTCATCTCGTACCTGGGTGGGGCATTTTTACATATCACCAACGATTAACGGCGCCCAAAAATGCGGATTAGGATAGAAATTGTCAGCAAAATTCCACCGAAAACGACGTAGTAATAGGGGAATGGGCTGACGAGCGCGGTAAGGAGTGTCAATGCGGCGGCGGTGAGAAAGCCCTTTGCATTTTTACGGGAAAACCATAACTCGAAACGTCGTTTTCGTTTTGCATCGTGCGATTCTTCGCCGAGGTAACGTTCGGGTAAACCGTCGTTGTCCTTGAGCATCGCGTAAACCTCGTTGCCCGTTAGGGTACGGACGTGTAATTTTTCCGCCAAGGCATAGGCGTTGTCCTCGATGGTGGAGCAAAGCAATACCTTTTCACGGCTCGTTTTTAATCGTGAAAATGCGGCTACTTCATCGGCGGTCACGGGCGCGAAAGAAAAATGCAAAAGGTAAAAATTTTCCTCGCTTATTAGGCGCAAACGGCTAAACCTTTTGACGGGATCGTCAGTAGGCAGTCGTTGCAGGAAAAAATTTGTTTTTTCCTCATCACTTAAACAGGCAAGATGAAACAGTAACTTGGATTTTTGCGCCTCGTCCGAACGTTTCAAAAAGAGCGTCTTGCGCTTGCTTTGCAATAGGGTAAAAATGGCGCAGGCACTCAAAACGCCGCACAATGCGGAAAGAAGCAGGGCAGGAATTAACCCGATTCCCTCGTAGCGGAAAAAGAAAAGGGTACATAAAAATCCAACGAAAAAGGCAAAAATAATATCGGAAATAAAAGCGGAACGTTTCATATTTCAATTTTTGACGGATTTTTTCTTTGTTATACTTGAAAAAAGCAAAGAAATATAGTATAATAGACGAAAATTAACAAGGGATAGCGTATGAGGATAGGTATTTTCGGCGGGTCGTTTGACCCTGTGCATAAAGAACACGAGCAGTTTGTTCGCGCGGCAATTCATTGCTTGCGCTTGGACAAAGTGCTTGTGATGCCTGCACATACCCCTCCGCATAAGCCCTATCGCATCCTTTCCTCGGATGCAGACCGTTTGGAGATGTGTCGGTTGGCTTTTTCCGATTTACCCGAGGTGGTTGTCAGTGATTATGAAATCACCCAAGGGGGTACAAGTTATACCTATCTCACCTGCCGACACTTCCGTGAGGAATTTCCTGATGCGGAAATTTTCTTTTTGGTCGGTACGGATATGTTGCGTGATTTTCCGACCTGGCGTCAGCCGCAATCGATTGTAAACGACGTGACGATTGCCGTTTGCGGAAGATGTGACGAGGATGGCTGGTGGGAAAAAGAACAGCTGCTTTTTGTGGAAAAATTCGGTGTGCCTTTCGCGCGCGTGGATTATAATGGTGAAGACATATCTTCAACGAAAATCCGCGTTTTGGCAGGGGCAGGTATGCGTTTAACCGACTTTTTAGAGGAGAAAGTGGCGGCGTATATCCAAGAAAATGCACTTTACAAAATAAAAAACGCCGACAAGGCGTTGGCGTTAGAAAAACCCGATAGACAGGCGCATAGCGTGCGAGTAGCCAACCTTGCGGCGGCGCGCGCGTTGAAGTTAAAAATTCCTGAACGGCAGGCGATTGCGGCGGCGCTTTTCCACGATTGCGCGAAAAATTTGACGGCGGACAGCGAATACTTGAAGGGCTTTACCTCACCAACCGAATGGGGGGAAGTGCCGAAAACGGTATGGCATCAATTTGCAGGCGCATACGTGGCGGAAAAGGCGTTTGACGTTCAAGATGGGGACGTGTTGAATGCGATCCGTTATCACACCAGCGCGCGGCCAAATATGAGCGAGCTGGAAAAACTCATCTTCCTGGCGGATATGTTGGAAGAGGAGCGCAATTACAAAGGCGTGGATATTTTACGGGAATTGTTTTGGTGCGAGGACGGGTTGGACGCTTGTTTAGAACGGGCGTTGTATGAAACCTTGTTATTTTTACAAGAGAAGCAGGCGGAAATTTATCCCCTTACGCAAAATGCGTATAATTTTTACAAGAAGAAGGAGTAAATATGGCACAAATTACCAGTAAAGAATTGGCAGTAGCAGTATGTAAAGCGTTGGCGGATAAACGCGGCAAGGATATCGTGGCGTTGTACGTGCGCGAAAAGACGGACCTTTGCGATTATTTCATCGTCGCAAGCGGTAGCAATGCCCCTCAAATCCGCGCGATGGGGGAAAGAGTGGAAGAATTGATTGAAAGAGAACACGGCTTGGTGCCTTCTCGCACGGAAGGTGTGCGTGACGGACGTTGGGCGGTTATTGATTACGGCGACGTTATCGTGCATATTTTCAATGACGAAACCCGTCTTTTCTATCATCTCGAACGTCTTTGGACGGACGGCGGCAACCTGCAAAAATTTGACGAAGAAGCGGAAGATTTGGTTTCTCCTAACTAATAAAAGCCCCATTTGATAGGGGCAGGTATGCGTTGAATACGGTTTACGGCTTGAAGTTGATTTGCTTTGGCTCGCCGTAGCTCTTTTTCGCGCGCTTTGTTTTTCGCTCTACAATATAGTAAATCGGCTCCCTTTCTTGAGGGGGCTGTTTTTCTTCCTCTTTGGGTTTTTCTTCGGGTTTTTCTTCGGGTTTTTGACGTTGAAATTCCCACCCGATACGCGCAAAAATAAGCAGGTGTACACCCACGAAGCAAATGGTGAAAAGTAAAGCGACTAATAAAAATCCCTTCCAAGGGAATACGGTTAAAATATTCATGCCTTTATTATAAGAAAAAGGGTTTGTCACAATTTGAAAAAGAAGGGAATAAAAGGGGGTAGTTTGTCGCATACTTAGCGTATGGACGATATGGAAAATAAAACCAAAACAAGCGAATTACCCACCAAGGAAGAGGGGCGTTTGATTCTTTCGGAAAAGGACGCCGCGGAATATTACGCCTATAAAAAGCAAAAAAAGGTCGCGCAAATCTTGGAGGCGCTTTCGCGCTCGGAAGGGGTGCTGGACGGCAGGGAGGAGCCGCAACGGGTTGTGGAACGGGCGGCGCGTATTCATCAGGCGGCAATACGGGTCACACCGACCTATTTTGCCTTGGCAAGGGAACATTTATTGCGGTCGAACGTTCACGTGGATTGTCTAATCGGCGGCAACGGGGAAACGGTGACAAAGGTAAAAATGTACGAGGCGCGTTTGATGAAGAGGCTGGGCGCGAAAGAATGGACGGTGGCGGTGACGCCCTCTTGGTTAAGCTGTTGCCGATATGCGGAAATCAAGAAAGAATTGCGTCACTTGATGCGCATTGCAAAAAACGTTGACGTGAAGGTGTGGGTGGGGAACGAGTATCCTTACGCCACGATTTCACGCATGGGACGGATTGCCTCGGAGTTAGGGGCAAAGTATTTCAGCGTGCCGTATTTTAACGGTTGCGAACGGTTGCGCTATGATTTATTCGGCGGCTGCCGTTTAGAGGTCGTAGGTGTGGGCACTTTGGCGGATTTTAAGAAAATGATAGGGGCAGGTGTGGGACGAATTGTTACTTCCTATGGCTTTGATATGTATAGGGAGTGGATGAAAGAGGCGGAAGAAACGGAAAATCCCCCTCAAAAAGAGGAAGAAAAGAAAGAAATAGGGGTTTCCACCCTAAAATTTGTGTAAAAATGGCCGCGCTGAAAAGCGTGGCTTTTACATTACAAGCACCCATGTACGGGTTGAATATGTATTTTGCAGGCATATTCACTTGATTTTGCGCATAGGATAAGGCATGAAAAGATTGTTTTATGGGATATGTATATCGGTGGCGTTGATTTTTGCAATGGCGGTGGGGCTGTGCGTGCGCGTTTTGTCTGCTCCACCTATGGTGGCGGCGGTGGAGGATACACTGTGCATTGTTTTGGATGCAGGGCACGGCGGCGTTGACGGGGGCGTGACGGGAAAGGAAACGAAGATCAAGGAAAGCGATATCAATCTTGCCATTACTTATCAGGTGAAAGCGGAGTTAGAGGCGCTTGGCTTTGAGGTGGTTTTGACAAGAAAAACGGAGTCGGGGTTGTACGGCGCGGCAACGAAAGGGTTTAAGAAACGGGATATGCAAAAGCGCCGTGAAATCATTGAGGAGGCGGACCCTGCCATGGTGATTTCCTTGCATCAAAACTTTTACCCTACACGCAACACGCGTGGCGCGCAAGTGTTTTACGACAAAAACAACGTGGCAGGACAACGGCTTGCCTTCTTGATGCAAAAGGAGTTAAACGGTCTTTACGCAAAGGAGGGGGCGCGCGCTCGCAATGCCGCTTCGGGGCAATTTTACATGTTGGAATGTAGCGATTGTCCGTCCGTTTTGGTGGAGTGCGGTTTTCTTTCCAACCGCGAGGACGAACGGTTGTTGACCAGCGAGGGTTGGCAAAAAACGTTGGGGCAGACGATTGCGGCGAGCGTGATGAGTTATTTTTCCGATTTTACCGCATAGAAATCTATTTTTCGCGCGGTGTAAAATGAAAAAGGTTTTTATATTTACTTGAAATTTCCCGTTCGATGTGTTATAATGTTAATATTATTAGATAATATTAAACACGAAAGGAAGAAGGGTATGCTGACGGAAAGAGAAATTTTGTCAAAAACGGAAGCGATGCAATTAAACCCCGTTGCGTTGGCGTTTGTGGGGGATACGGTGTATTCGTTGTACGTGCGCGAGCGTTTAGCGTTGTCGGGCTGCGGTAAAGTTGCACAGCTGCAAAAGGTGGCGGCGCAGGTAGTTTCCGCAAAGGGGCAAAGCGTATTTTTGGACAAGTTAATCCCCCTCTTCAACGAAGAGGAAGCGGACATTTTCCGCCGCGGTAAAAATGCGAAAAAGGGTACGAAAAGTAAGAGCGCGACTTCGTTGGAATATAACCGTTCCACGGGTTTGGAAGCGGTGCTTGGCTTTTTGTATTTGACGGGGCAAGAGGCAAGGATAAAGGAATTGCTTGCGGTGAGCGACGTGGAGGCATTTACCATTCAGCAACAAACGACACCCTTTAAGCCGGGTAGATTTTAAGACGAGGATTGAAGATGAAAACGGAAGGAAGAAACGCGGTTATCGAACTGCTGAAAACGGATAAGAACATTGATAAAATTTTACTTGAAAAGGGGGCGCAGGGTACGCTTGGGTTGATTTTCGCGCAGGCGCGCAAGAAGAATATCCGCGTGCAATTCGTGGACAAGCAGGTCCTTGAAAAGGAAAGTGAAACCAAGCGCCATCAGGGTGTAATCGCGTTTACCACCGATTACGAATACTATGACGTGGATGAAATCATCGCAGAAAAACGTAGTGAAAAGGGTGGCTTTATCGTCCTTTGCGACGGCATTGAGGACGTGCATAATTTGGGTAGTATTATCCGTGTGGCGGAGTGTGCAGGCGCGGACGGTGTGATCATCCCGAAATCGGGCAGCGCGTCCGTAACGGAAAGTGTTATCCGTATCTCCGCAGGCGCGGCGGAGCATATGAAGGTTGCCAAGGTTGCAAACCTTAACCAAGTGGTGGAAAAACTCCAAAAAGAGGGCTACTGGGTATATGCTTTGGAAGCAGGCGGGGAGGATATTTATAAGGAAAATTTCGCAGGCAACGTTGCCTTGATCGTAGGCGGCGAGGACAGTGGTGTAAAACGTTTGACGAAGGAAAAATGCGACAAAATTTTGTCCATTCCTTTGCAGGGTAGGGTAAACTCCTTAAATGCGTCCGTGGCGTTGGGCATTGCGGCGTATGAGGTTGTAAGAAATCGTTTGGGTTAAGGAAAAACATAAAAAGGACGTGCCATGTACGAGATGAACGGTAAAAAATCGGATGAAGAGCTGGTAACTCTTTCGCAAAGTGGGGACAAGCAGGCAATGGAGGAATTGCTCCTTCGCCATGCAGGGCTTGTCCGCGGTTGCGCGCGCGGTTTTTTCCTCATCGGCGGTGAAACGGAGGACCTCATCCAAGAGGGAATGATCGGTTTGTATGGCGCAATCGGGGATTACCGACCCGGGGAAACGGCAAGCAGCTTTAAGAACTTTGCCTCCCTTTGCATTTCACGGCGCATCATTGACGCGGTCAAGAAGTCCGCGCGAAAGAAGAACTCGCCGTTAAACGATGCAACGCCGATCGGGTTTGTGTGCGCGGAGAAAGAAACGTCCGCTTGCTTTAACCCCGAGGACCTATTGATTTTGCGTGATGACAGACGGGAATTCCGTCAAAAAATCAGCGGCGTGTTGTCCGATTTTGAGTTTAAGGTAACGACGATGTATATGGACGGTTTGACCTGCGCGGAAATTTGTGAAGCGACGGGCAAAACGGCAAAGAGCGTGGACAACGCCCTGCAAAGAAGTAAGAAGAAATTGCAAGAAGTTTTAAGATAAACGAAGGAGAAAGTATGGCATATTTAGCATTGTATCGTATGTTCCGACCGACGACGCTTGACGACGTTGTGCGCCAAGAGCATATTGTTACCGTGTTGAAAAACCAAATCGACACGGGTAGAGTGGGTCACGCATACCTGTTTTGTGGACCTCGCGGTACAGGTAAAACGAGTATCGCGAAGATTTTTGCGGCGGCAATCAACTGTGACACGCCTGTAAACGGCTCTCCCTGCGGCAAGTGTGAACGTTGCTTGGCATTAAAAGATCCGTCGAATTTAGACATTACGGAAATCGACGCCGCTTCCAACAACGGTGTAGATGAAATGCGTGATTTGCGCGAAAAGGTGCAATATCCTCCCGTTTCGGGAAAATATAAAGTTTTCATCATCGACGAAGTCCACATGCTTTCGCCTGGGGCATTCAACGCCCTGTTGAAGACCTTGGAAGAACCGCCTTCCCACGCTGTATTTGTGTTGGCGACGACGGAGTCGCAAAAAATCCCAGCGACCATTCTTTCCCGTTGTATGCGTTTTGACTTTAAGTTGATCCCGCAAAGCGATTTGGAAGAAAGATTGCGTTACGTCTTTGATAAAATCGGTAAAAAGTACGACGATGAAGCGATTGCCGCGATTGCGCGCGCAGGCGCAGGTAGCGTACGTGATATGCTGTCGGTGGCGGATACCTGCGTATCCTATACCAGTGGGAAGTTGACCTATGCCGACGTTACGACGGTGCTTGGTAATACCGACTTTTCGGCGATTTCTACCTTGTGCGGCGCGATTTTGCGTGGGGATATGGGCGCGGCGTTTGAAAAGACGGAAACTTTTCTTGCCGCTGGCAAGAGCGTTGGTATGCTCTTGAAGGACGTGATGAATTTCCTCAATGCTTGCACGGTGGCAAAGACCTGCCGTGACGGAAAAGCAATTTTGGCATTCCCCGATTCGATGTACCAAGAGGTGGCAAAAATTGCCAAAGAAACGGACGGGCATCGTTTACTCCGCGTAATGGAAATCTTTGCGAAAGTGGAAACGGAGCTTAAATATTCCACCTCGCAGCGTATCTTGTTTGAAACGGCGGTTTTGAAGGCGGCAATGCCTCAAGAGGATTATGATATCGAAAGCTTGATTGCCCGTATTGCGGCGCTTGAAAAACAGCTCGCAGAAGGGGTAGTTGTACAAAACGTAGGGGGCATGGCTGTAACGAACGAACAACCTGCACCTGTTGTGCAAGCGCAAAAGCCCGTTGAACAGCCGAAGAAAGAACCTGTAAAGGTGGTGGAAGAAGAGCCTCCTATGGACGATTTCTACATTCCACCCGATGAAGAACAAACGGGCGGAAACGTGTATTTTGACGGCTTTGCACCAGCGCCTGCGCCCAAGAAAAAGGAAGAACCTACGCCTGCTCCCGTAAAGACGGTGAAACCCGTTGCGGTGGGCGAACGCAAGGCAACCTTTGGCACGTTCCTTCGCACCATTCGTAAAATTGCAAGAAACGGCATTTTGCTCACCCTTTGCATGGATTTGGACGGGGAATATGACGGCGACGTGTTTGTGCTTTATACGACCAGCGACACCATTTACCGCTCCTTGACGAAGCCCGATCATTATGCGGCGATCGGACAGGCGTTTGCGGAAATGGGCTTGGAAGAAGGGCAGTTTGCGGTGCGTTTGCGCGGGAAACAGTCGGACGATTTTCAAAAATCACTCAATGAAATCAAATCTACCTTCGAAGGTGTCAAGGTAGAAATTAAATAAAAATCACAAGATAAACTTGGAGGAAATAAAAATGGCAGGATTCAAAGGCGGAAACAACAACATGCAAAACTTGATGCGTCAGGCACAAAAGATGCAGGAAGAAATGGAAAAGACGGCGGAACTCTTGGAAGATTGGGAAGTCGTTGGTACGGCGGCAGGCGAAGCGGTTGTTGTATATATGAACGCAAAGAAAATCATCAACGGTATCGAGCTTGACGAAAGCATCGTAGATCCTACGGACGTAGAAATGTTGGAAGACCTTATCATGGCGGCGATCAACGACGGTTATGCAAAGGCGGACAAGGTTTACGAAGAAAAAATGGGTAAATACGGCGACATGGGTGCGCTTGGGGGAATGATTTAATCGTATGGAAATCTTTATCGAGCCGATCGGAAAATTGATCAACGAATTTTCCAAGCTCCCTGGCGTTGGTAAAAAGACCGCGCAACGTTACGCGTACAAAATTATTGACATGCCAGAATCAGAGGCGCGCGCATTTGCGGACGCTATTTTAGGCGTGAAGAGAAAGGTGAAATATTGTAAGGTGTGCGGTAACTTTACCGAGGAAGAAACCTGCGCTGTTTGTCGTACCCGCGACCACAGCTTGATTTGCGTTGTAAAAGAACCCAAGGACGTTGCGGCGATTGAAAAACTGCACGAATTCAAGGGCGTTTACCACGTTTTACATGGTGTAATTGACCCTCTTTCGGGGATAGGCCCGAATGATATCCGCATCCGAGAATTGCTTGCTCGTTTGCAGGAGGGGACGGTGAAAGAGGTTATCGTAGCGACCAACCCCGACGTTTCGGGGGATGCAACGGCGATGTATCTTGCAAAATTGATTAAACCGTTTGACGTGACGGTAACGCGCTTGGCGCACGGTATCCCTATCGGGTCGGAAATTGAATACACCGACGACGTAACCCTGGCAAGAGCCTTTGTGGAAAGAAATAAAATGTAAAAATGTACAAAATGAACCCCAAACGCAATTTTGCGTTTGGGGTTCATAATATTTTATTATCGTTATGCCAAGGTGCTTTCCGTTTCGGGGGCTTTGTCAACGCTTTCACCATTGAAATATGCCTCTAACTCTTCAATGGTATAGGTTACTTTTTGGTCGATGCAGTAGCTTGTGTTTTTCAGTACTTTGACCTGCTCGTCTTCTTCGCCCGTCTGTTGGTATTTGCAATAAAAATCCACGTCGGTTGCGCTTACCTCTAAATAAAATTCATAATGCTCGTATTTCAAGTTTTTTACATAGTAAAAACCGTCGATATAGCGGTAAGCGGCAAAGGCGTATACTTCGGCGTGTGTTGTTTCATTAAAACCGTAATAGCCGTGGTACATGCAGGAGTAGAATTTATCCCCATTGCGGAAGGTGATCATACTCAAATCCGCAAGATAATCCCCAAGCGCAACCGCAACCTCTATGGTGCCAACGCCGAGCTGTCTTGCCAAAAAACCGTTTTCGTCCGTCAATTCCATTTGGAAATACACGGTACGTTCAATGGTCAGTCCTTCGCCAAAGTCGTACAAATCATAGTAATACACGCCATCTCCATCTTGGGGACGGTTGGTTTGAGAGCTTTGTGTTTCTTCCTTGGAAGTTTCTTCTTCAGGGTATTCCGCATCCGCGGAGTCATCGTAATACACGTCCGACATAGGGATAGCCAAGGCGGGGTTTGCTGAAAATCCGTAGGCGGCTGGGGCGATACCGTAATCCGCAATCGTCTTTTTCGCCGCGTAGTAATTCCACTTGCTCAAGCTGTTAATCAGTCCGCTTTTCCCCAAAGTCGTATCGATGATATCGGGGGTGGGCGGTGTGCTTTCTTGGGTGCTGGAACTTAAAAACGCAAGCGGGTTACATGCAGTAAAGCAGGTGGCACAAGCAAAAACAAGCGCGGTTGCTGTGCATAATTTCTTTTTCAGTTTACCTTTCATAAGACCCTCCTTGCCTTTTTCTATATATACTATATCATATGCGTACGAGTTTGTCAATAGAGAAAAAAACAGCGTTCCGTTGGATAGAACGCTGTTTTTTATTTATTCTTTTGTTTCGGTGGAGCCGAAAATTACTTCCGTAGTTTCTTCGGTAGTAGGTGCCTCGTCAACGACCTCAATTTCACTTTCCATTGTAGGTTCTACTACGGGTGCGCTGGGTTTTACGTAGCCAAGGCCTTTCTTCAAGAGCTTGCGTTGCTTGCCATAGTAAACGATGACGAAGATTGCCAACGCAATGCCTGCGATGAAGGATACGATTGCACAGGAGGAGAAAGAAAGTGAGAGTGAACTAAAGAGGTCCGCATCGCCAAGCATTCCCGACGAAGCCAAAGCATCTTTTGCCACCGATAAGCCGATGGTAGGAAGTAAGCAAAGGTATACGAAGGGGATAGAGCCAAACCAAATGGGCAAGCCAACCTTAATCGCATTGTTGTTCTTTTTCCAGCGCAAAGCGATTTTTAAGATAGGGATCAACCACATTGCAAACGAGAAGAGGATGACGCATGCGAGGATTTTGATTACCAACGCAATCGTTTCCGCTGCTTCACCGAGGACTTCTGTCAATTTCTCGGTCAAAAGTTGACGGAGCTCAGCATTCGGATCCGTTTCTTCCGCCGCCGCGGTTACGGGTTTTACAGACATGGGGGTTGCAAGCACCGCCGCCGTTTCCGAGCCTTCTTCTTCTTCACCTTTCAACAATTTAACGAGGAAATCGGAGGTAAACGAATCGGGGTCAATCGAGCCGTTTTCGTTTTCAAACGTCGCGAACTGTTCCACAAGCTTTTCTTTGAGATCGGCTTTTGCTTCTTCCGTCAATTCGATGTCGGCATATTCGGGGTTGTCGCTTTCTTTCATCATTTGGATGGTTTCTTCTACGATATCAATGGTGGCGTCTGCAACCGTTTCGGAGGTAGCGCCGTCCTCGTAAATGCTATCTACCAACTGACCTGCTTTTGCATCAATGTATGCTTCGTCCAAGCCGGCATCACGAAGGTCTTGCATAACTTCTTCATCGGTTGTGCCTTCAGCGAGGTTCTTTTTTACTTCCTCTTTAATACCTTCTTTCAGCGCTGTTTGCACTACTACGGTGACCGTCGTTTTTACAACGGCGCTGATAGGCTCGCTGATTTGATCGACAAGGTTATGTATGTTGCTTTCTAAAATGTTTTCTACCAACTCGGTAGGTTCAGCGGAAAGCGCGCTTAAAACGTCCGAGGTTTCCAAGGCAATCGCCAAAGATAAGGTAATACCGTCCTCACCTGCGATTTCTTCGAAATCGAGGTTGGCGAGTAGGTCGCCTGCCTCCGATTCATCGCCAACGTCGGGGAACACCGATTCTAAGGTTTCCGCGGTCAGCGTGTAGGATACTTTTGCTTTCCAAAAGGGCATCAAAAAGTAAGAAATAATCGACGCCAAGCACAATACGATAATTACAAGATTGCAATAGAGAACTTTTTTTCTCGTGTCCATAATGATATCTCCCAAAGAGTTATTAAAAATATTATAACAACTTCCATAAGCTTTGTCAAGGGGTAGAACAAAAGAGGTGAAATTGAATAAATTGTTTTGCTTTGGCGCAAATTACTATCGGGGGGGATTATGCGAAAAATCAAACTGGAAAATATGGACGGTAAAACACGTGAAGAGAGGGAAACCTGCTTCCCTTTGGCACGCTTTGAGGAGGAAAAGAAGGGGGCAGGGTTGAGATGACGGGTAAAAATAGACAAAATTACAACAAAAACTACGTTGCGTACGTGCATTCGTTTGACCCACCTACACAGCATTTCAAAAATTGTTTCCGCGCTTTTTTGGTCGGGGGCTTGGTATGTTGTATCGGACAGGCGTTGCGCGTGCTTTTTGAAGAGACGATGGGATTATACGGGGACGAGCTTGCCTCGGCGGTCAGTATCGGGTTGATTTTTCTTGGTACGCTTTTGACGGGGCTTGGGGTGTACGACCGTATCGGGCGGTATGCAGGCGCTGGCTCTATCGTGCCGATTACGGGGTTTGCCAACAGTATGGCCTCCCCTGCAATCGAGTTCAAAACGGAGGGCTGGGTGTATGGCTTGGCGGCAAAAATGTTCATCGTTGCAGGGCCGATCATTGTGTATGGAGTGCTTGCTGGAACGGCGGTGGGTATTGTCTATCTTTTCTTGTGAAATGGGGCGGAAATTTTTTTATTCCGTTGACTTTTCCCTTGCGCAGGTGTATAATATGTTTAATGGAAATCAAAGGGGCAAGCGTATGGATATTTCCAAGATTGACAAGAATTTTAACCTGAATACCACCACCGTTGAGGACGGGATGCGGTATTATACCATTCCCCACGAAGGGTTTGCGCTTTACGGTATATATTATGATAAAACGGCGCGGGAATTTGCCCGTATGGATCGCGCTTTTGCGAACTCGGTTAACCCTGGGGTGGAAGCGCTTTACAATTTCACGGCAGGCGGAAGATTGCGTTTTGCAACCGATTCGACCACGCTGGCAATCCGCGTGACCTAT
The DNA here is from genome assembly GCA_045612895.1 of Candidatus Scatosoma sp. Classification (GTDB taxonomy): domain Bacteria; phylum Bacillota; class Clostridia; order Christensenellales; family Borkfalkiaceae; genus Scatosoma. The sequence goes on from JAZKZY010000172.1 coordinate 16,617, forward strand.
CCGTTTTTGCGTTTGATGTCGCACATGGCTATCGCAGGGCAAGGCGGTTTTTCCTTGCTGGAAGAAACGGAAATGGGGGTGAAAATTTTGAAAATTTTACCGCCCTTGCCGCATAACGAAACGGGGTACGAGCTGACCTGCCCCCTGCCTGGCGGAATGAGAAATTACATATTGCATTTCCCGTTGTACAACGCCGTGACCTCGTTGCAAATCGGTTTGGATGAGAGCGCAACGGTAGGGCAGGGTAGAGCTTATCGCTCCGTAAAGCCCATTTTGTATTACGGCTCCTCCATTACGCAAGGGGGGTGCTGTTCTCGCCCCGATAATGCCTATCAGGGGTTGATTGCAAAGTGGAACAACATTGACTTTTGGAATTACGGTTTTTCGGGCAGCGCGCTTGGCGAACCGCAAATGGCGGATTTCTTTGCAGGGTTTGATTGCAGTTTGTTCGTTTGTGATTACGACCACAATGCGCCGAGTGTGGAACATTTGCGCAACACCCACTACGCTTTTTACGAGCGGTACCGCAAGCAACGCCCCGATACCCCGATTTTATTCTTGACGAAGCCCGACTTTAACGGCTCGGCAGATCATATTGAACGTGAAAAAATCATCCGCACGACCTATCGAAAGGCGCGTGCGAACGGGGATAAAAACGTGTACTTTATCGCTGGGAAAACCTATTTCAAAAAGGATAGGGAAAACTGTATGGTTGACGGTTGTCATCCCAACGATTTGGGCTTTTACCTGATGGCGCAAAAGATTTATAAAAAGATGATAGAAATAGACGAAACGTTTCGTTAAAAGAAGCGCTCGGCGGTGAAAACCGTCGGGCGTTTTTGCATAAAACCCCTCGTTTGAAACATACTGCCTGTATGCAAACGATTTTCTTTGATAAAAAGCCTCGGTTGGTCGCAACGGGTACGATTGCAGGGCCGAAAGAATGCGCAGGCGTCGTTGGAAAGCACGTGGATAAAACTCTTACGGACGATATGTTTGGAGAGAGTACCTATGAAAAGGCGGAGTGTAAAATGCTGACCTATGCCATTCAGCGCGCGATAGAAAATGCAGGGGCGCGTGAGGAGGACGTGGATATGCTGATTTCGGGGGATTTGCTCAACCAAATCATCTCCGCATCCTTTGCCGCGCGAGATTTTGACGTTCCCTTTTTGGGGGTGTACGGCGCGTGCTCTACCCTGTCGGAAAGCATCGCCCTTGCCGCCGCCCTTATCAATGCGGGGTATTACAAAAAAATCGTTGCGGCAACGGGCAGTCACTTTTCCTCAGCGGAACGGCAATACCGTTATCCCTTGGAGCTTGGTAATACCCGTCCGCCGCAATCACAATGGACGGTAACGGGGGCAGGCGGCGTGTTCATCGCGGACATGGGTGCCACAAATTCCAGCGTAGCGGTAGAATGCGCCACCTTTGGCAAGGTGGTGGATTTTGGGATAACGGACGTCAATAATATGGGCGCGGCGATGGCGCCCTCAGGATGTAATATGGTCTATACAAACTAAAAGTTTAGATGACTTATGGTTTTTTCAGCACTAATTTAATATATTTTTTTCAGCTTGGTTCATAAAATATCTATGAACCTTTTTGTTGTATATAAAATTATTTAATCTAAAAATAATTGTTTAAATTCTATAAAAAATGTGTATTATAGTTGCAAAAAGTGAAAAAATAGTATATAATATAAATACAACTGTATAAAAAATACAGTAAGGGGTGGGTTATGTTAACTAAAATTGCAATTAAAAATGTTAATGCTATTAGGAAATGTGAAATTGATTTTAAAAAGTCTAAGTATCAATATCGTAATGAAATGATATTAAATAATGAATTTGTTAGTCCTATTGCGTTTTATGGGACGAATGGGAGTGGTAAATCTTCATTTTTGAAAGCAATATCTCAATTAGTTTCTTTAATGATAGATGAGCCAGATCGTTTAAGTCCCTTTATTCCTAATTATACAAATGTAACTACGGGTAAAACGATTTCAATAGAAGCTGCGGAGTTGAGATCATCGGTAAAAGTATGGTTTAGATTAAAAGATATAGATTATTCTTATAAAATTGAAACTTCAACGCAAGGAAAAATTGTTTCGGAGATTCTATTTAAAGGAGATGAGCAGATATTTAATAGATCTATAATTCAATATAGTTATCGTGGGGAAAAATTTAAAGTTGAATCACAGATGTTCCCCGTTTTAAGAAAATTAGATTTAGAGAGAAATGATGCGGATATAAAAGAGTGCTATCAATTTTTAAGTAATATGGCTTTTGTTGATGCATCTAAGGGAGGATATCAATTTAAAAGCTCTAAACAAAAAAGTTATAAAGAAATTATCGTTGAGCACTCTAAAGAAGTTAATAATATTTTGTCCACATATAAAGAATTTCCATTGTATGATGTTTTTTCTCAAGTGAATAAATTAGGTAAAAAGGAATATTACGTTGGCATAAAACATGAAACTGGACATTTGGTACTTCCTTGGGAATTGATTTCTGGGGGGATGAAAAATCAAAGTGTAGTCTTATCGATTTTATTAAGTTTGCCCGAAAATGGTGTTTTAATTGTTGATGAGATAGAAGATGCGCTTCACCCGTTAACTGTTTTGGATTTTATTAATGTGATAAGAGAAAGGAAGGTGCAATTAATATTCTCTTCTCATAACACTTATATATTACAAAAATTGCGTCCAGACCAGATTTTCTTTGCAAATTGGAAAAACGGCTATTCAACCTATAAAAGATTAAGTGAAATCTATCCTAATATACGTGAAATAAATAATATAGAAAAAATGTATTTATCCAATTTATTTGAAGAGGATATAAAGAAAGATGATTAAAAATTATTTATTAATCGTAGAGGGAAAAGTAACTGAAAAAGATATTCTTTCTTCTGTATTCGAGCGTTATGGTTTTGAAACCCATGATTGCGGGCAAATAGATTTTTCTAATGATTTAAGAGAATTTGTTTTAAAAAAACTTAATACTCCTAATGAGGATAATATTTTTATTGTTCAGGGACCGAGAAATCGAATACACGATTGGTTGAGATTAATAGATACCAAACAAGATGACTTTGAACGTTATTTTCGTGATTTAGACGGATTGTTTGCTGGTACTTTTATAATTTATGATGTGGATCATACATTAAAAGAACCATTGTCCAATATGTTTGAACGCTATGCGGATGAAACCTCAAGTGGGTTATTATTGTTAAGTTCACCTTGTATAGAGGTTTTGTCTGATGAAGGTAGAACGGAAGTTTTAGAGGTGGCTCATTTAAAAGAATATAAAAAAGAATTAAATAAAAAATTCGAGAAACTTTGTCATTGTTCAGCAAAACAATATATTATTGATCATTTTGAGGAAAGTGTACTTTATTATTTAGAGAAAAATACTTTAGAGTCTAATAGTAAAAATGTTATGGAGCATCCTTCATTTGTATTAGATAAAATAAATGAGTTGAATGATAGAGAGTTTTATTCTTTAGATGATCAACCTGTTCGTTATCGTTATTTTACGACTGTTCTTTATGTTTGTATCGCTTACATAAATGGATTGACTAAACAAATTGAAAATGTGGATGAGATAAAAGGCTTTTTTGAGAAAAAGTTGGCGTTAAGGGGTAATTAATTTAATAAAACCGTTAGACCGTGTTTAATGATTTTCTATATTCATAATGCAGTAAAGATGGTATAAAAATCGTGTGCAATTGTCATACTACTTTTGATTAAGAGGTATGATATGCACACGATTTTTTTTGAGAATAAACCGAGAATAATCTCTACGGGAACAATTGCAGGACCCAAGGAATGTGCCGGAGTTGTTGGTAAATATGTCGACAAAGCTTTGGCAGAGGATACGTTTGGCGAAAGTACCTATGAAAAGGCAGAGTGCAAAATGTTAACCTTTGCTGTGCGAAAAGCGATAGAGAATGCAGGGATGAATGAAGAGGATATAGATCTCTTGGTGTCAGGGGATTTGCTGAATCAAATTATTTCCGCGTCATTTACGGCTAGGGATTTTGACTTTCCATTTCTTGGCGTTTATGGAGCTTGCTCTACGATGGCTGAAAGCATGGCGGTAGCGGCGGCGTTTGTCAATGCCGGATATTATAAAAAAATTGTTGCAGCGACAGGAAGTCACTTCTCTTCTGCGGAACGGCAATACCGCTATCCTTTGGAACTGGGAAACACTCGTCCGCCGCAATCACAATGGACAGTAACAGGGGCTGGGGGATGTTTAATCTCGGACATGGGTAGGGCAAATGATAAAAAACAACATCCAGCAATCACTTGTGCGACGATAGGGAAAGTAGTCGATTATGGGATTACCGATGTTAATAATCTCGGTTGCGCGATGAGCCCCAGTTGTTGCTCTTCAATTCTTGAACACCTGAAAGATACGGGCAGAAGTGCTGATTATTACGACTTAATCGTGACGGGTGATTTGGGGGCTTTGGGAAGCAGAATATTGAAAGATTTGACGTGGGAGAAGGGGGTGGAAATACAACCGAACCATGTCGATTGCGGAGAGATTATTTACAATGTAATTGAAGACGAATTTCAGGGTGGAAGTGGTGCTGGTTGTAGTGCCGTAGTTTTCAATTCCTATATCATGGATAAGATAATAAAGAAAGAACTGAATAAGGTGCTTTTCGTTGCTACGGGAGCGCTTTTATCGACCATATCCAGCGGACAAGGCGAGAGTATTCCTTGCATTTCGCACGCAGTGGCGATAGAAAATATTTAAAGAATGTATAAAAATTATTGGCTGAAACAAGCTAAAAGGGAGGCAGGTATGCAAATAATAGGAAAAAAATGCAAAAAAACGGAAAAAAGTTTGCGTTTTCCCTATGGTCCTACTTGACTAATGGCCCCTGCGGCGGCGGATACAATCCTGACACATTTGCGGGATACGGGTAGAAAGGCGGATTATTACGACCTGATTATCACCGGGGACTTGGGTGCGCTCGGCAGTCGGATTTTGAAGGATTTGACCTGGGAAAAGGGTGTAGAAATCCAACCCAACCACGTCGATTGCGGAGAAATTGTGTACAACGTTATCGAGGACGAATTTCAAGGTGGAAGCGGTGCTGGTTGCAGCGCGGTGGTATTCGGCTCGTACATTTTTGACAAGTTAAAACGCAGGGAATTAAACCGTGTATTGCTTTGTGCGACGGGCGCGCTCCTTTCCACCGTATCGAGCGGGCAGGGGGAGAGTATTCCTTGCATTTGCCATGCGGTGGCGATTGAAAACGTGTAGGTGGAATATGTATCAGGAATATATAGAGATTTTATGGGGCTTTGCGAAAGCCTTTTTGGTGGGCGGCGGAATTTGTTTGATTGCGCAAATCGTAATCAACTTTACCGACCTAACGGCAGGGAAAATTCTTGTTTTGTTTATGCTGACGGGGGTGGTATTGCAAGGCCTGGGGGTGTACCAGTATTTGGTGGATTTTGCAGGCGCAGGGGCAACCGTACCGATATCTGGGTTTGGATATTTGCTCGCAAAAGGCGCGATGAAAGGGGCGGAGAAGGGCTTTTTCGGCGCGGTGACGGGCGCGCTTTCTACCGCTAGCGCAGGGATATCCGCCGCCATTGTCTTTTCCTTTTTAATGGCGGTTGTCTTTCAATCGAAAAGTAAGAGAAATTAAAAAATTCACGAATTTATATACCCCCAAAAGTTCTTTGAACTTTTGGGGGTATATCACTTTATGGTTTGCAGAGAGAGAAAAATTTTACGGGGATAAATTCGGCTTGTTGCCGAAGATGTCCGATTGAAGGTAAGCATCGGGGACTCTGCCGACGAGGACGGATTCTCCGATTAAAATTTCCGTCGTGACGGCGAAATTTTCCGTGCGTGAGGGCATTACGATGCTAATATCCGCAATTACGTTTAAGTAAATCGAGTGCTTGGTTTGGTTAATCCCCACGCTGTCAAAAG
>JAZKZY010000173.1:0-12644 GCA_045612895.1 Candidatus Scatosoma sp.
CCCTTGGGGATAAGGAAGCGTATCGTTTTTTGGGGTATCTTGAAAAGGGCGGATTGTCCGCGACCCTGCGCCGTCAAATCGGTGTGGATATCGGGGGCGCGTGCGGACAGCTGAGGGCGAGTTATTTGGAAGAAAAGTGAATTTTCGCTGCGCTCAGTGAATCGGCTGCGCCGTGAATTGCGTTGCAAGGCAACGCGTTATTGCAAAATTTTACCACAACGCAAGCCAGAGGCTTGCAATTCACGAAAACTTTGTTTTCGATTCACGCCGTTTGACGGCGATTCACGATTGCCTATGGCAATCCATTCACATAAAATAATTGGGAGATTTTTAGATATGAAAAAAGTGCAAATTGCGCCGTCGATTTTGTCGGCGGATTTCAGTAAAATGGGGGAGGAAATTCTTTCCTTGGAAAAGGCAGGCGCGGATATCGTCCATTGTGACGTTATGGACGGCGTGTTTGTCAATAACATCACATTCGGCATCAAAATGATCGCGGATATCCGTAAGTTGACAACGCTTCCTCTTGATTGCCATCTTATGATTGTCAACCCCGAAAAGTACGTAGAACGCTTTGCAAAGGCAGGCGCGGATTATATCACCGTACATTACGAGGCGTGCAAGGACAACCTCAAAGAGGTGCTTGCCCTCATCAAATCGACGGGGGTAAAGTGCGGCGCGGTTATCAACCCCGATACCCCTGTGGACGCAATCAAGGACGTTTTGCCCCTTTGCGATATGGTGCTTGTGATGAGCGTATTCCCCGGGTTTGGCGGACAAAAATTCATACCCGAATGTTTGGGTAAATTGCGTGAATTACGCGGTTTGATTGACGGGCTTGGCAAGGAAATCCTGCTCGAAATTGACGGCGGTGTACACGCAGGCAACGTGGAAGAGATTAAGGGCGCTGGCGCGGACGTAATCGTCGCAGGCAGCGCGGTGTTCAACGCGGAAAACCGCGCGGATATGATTGCGAAATTGAAGGCGTGATATGCAGGCGGTAAAAAGAAAAATAGACTTTACAAACGGTAAAGTCTTTCTAAAAATTATATGGTTTGTTTTGCCGATTGTGGCGAGCAACCTTTTGCAAATGCTGTACAATGCGGCGGATATGATGGTGGTCAGCCTTTCCTCCGAACAAAATGCGGTGGGGGCAATCGGGACAACCCTTTCCTTTATTCACTTGATTGTCAATTTCTTTATCGGCTTTGCGGTGGGGGCGAACGTTGTCGTTGCCCGTGAAATCGGCGCAAAGGATAAGGATAGGGTACAAAGCGCTGTACACACCGCGCTCATCCTTGCGGTGATATCGGGGCTTGTTGGCAGTTGTATCGGTTTGGCAATATCCCGTCCCGTTTTGACGGCAATGGGCAATACGGGCAATCTGTTGGATTTGGCGGTAAAATATACCTATTTTTACTTTATCGGTGTGCCGTTTTTGGCATTGACAAATTACCTTATGGCAATTTTCCGCGCGAAAGGGGATGCGAAAACACCCCTCATCGTGTTGGCTTGTACGGGTATTTTGAACGTGTTGTTAAACCTCTTTTTTGTGCTTGTATGCGGTATGTCCGTAGAGGGGGTTGCGTTGGCAACCGCCATTGCAAATGCGGCCTCGGCGGCAATTCTACTGATTATTTTAAGCAGATCGCAGGACGATACGGCATTCTCTTTTAAGCGCTTGTGCGTGGATAAAGTATCCTTGCAGGACATCGTGGTAAACGGTTTGCCTGCAGGTGTGCAAAGCGCGTTGTTCTCCCTTTCGAATATACTCATTCAATCGTCTATCGTAACGGTAAACAACAACGTTTGTCCGCCTGGGGTGGATTATGCCCCCATTGTCAACGGGAACGCGGCGGCGGCAAATTTGGATGCCTTTGTCTATACCGCAATGAACGCCGTATATCAAGGCGCAATCACTTTTACCAGCCAAAACATCGGCGCGGATAAACCGCATCGGGTAAGGCGGATTATGTATTCCTGCTTTGCGATTGCGAGCATCATCGGGATTGGTTTGTCGGCGTTGTTGCTCGTCCTTCAGCAGCCTTTACTGTCTTTATACGGCATTGTGCCAGGGGAGGAGGGGAGTTTAGAACGGCTCGCCTACGAAGCGGCGTTGGTACGTTTTAGATGGCTTTCCGCACCCTATTTCTTGTGTGGGGTAATGGAAGTTTGTACGGGTGTTTTGCGTGGGTTAGGGAAATCGCTGACCTCAACCGTGATCTCTTTGATCGGGGCGTGTCTATTGCGTGTTGTATGGCTTTGGACGGTATTCCCCATGAAACAAACCTTGGAAATTATTTTCGTGTCCTATCCGATTACGTGGATTGTGACCAACGTTGCGGCGTTTGCCATTATTCAGTTTTTCCTGCGCAAGATTTTACGGGAAAAGCGCGAAAGAGCGCAGGCGGAAATGCCCGCGGAAACTACAATCTCGGAAACTACAATATAATATATACGCGTATGCGTGAGAAAGGCCGTCCTGGATAGGGCGGCCGTTTTTGTGGAATTTTTACAAGGATAAGGTTTGGATAAAATCGTATGCCTGCTGTTGTAAAGGGTTGAGTTTTTTGTTTTTGTGGATAATCAAATAATGTGTTTGGTTGGCATCAAAGCCTTCGATTTCGATTTCTTTGAATTTATCCCTTTCAAGATGTCCCGTGACATAGCTTTGGGGTAAAAAGGCCACACCCAGACCAGCATACAGTGCTGTAATCAACGCTTGATTGTTGGAGGAGTCCATGATAGGGGCTAATTTTACCCCGTGCGCGTTGGCAAAACGTTCTAAAAGACCGCGAGAAGAACTGCCGTGTTCGCGGATTAGCAGGGGGTATTTCGCCAAATCCTCCACAGCGATTTTGTCAGGAATGGGAAAATCGATATGGGAAACCAAGGTGAAAAGCTCGCTTGCAAGGGGTGTCGCCGTTAAATAGGGGGAAAGTATATTGCCGCTGATTACCCCAAAATCCAGATTGCCTTCTTCTAACTCCTTTTCGATACGGGTGGATTGACGGATAAGGATTTGCGGTTCAAGAAGCAAGCCTTTTTCCTTGATACTTTGTAAAAAACGGGGGATGAGCGTTTGCCCAAGCGTCAGCGAGGCGCCTATTTTTACCTTGGGGCTTTGTCCTTGCGCGGTGGCGAAGGCTTCAAAGTCGTCAAAGCTCGTCACCGTTTCTTTGGCTTTTATCAAAAGCTCCTTTCCAGCGTCGGTTAAGAGCAGTCGTTGGTTTACGCGGTCAAATAAGTTGACTTTGTAATATTTTTCCAGCTCGGAAATAGCGTGGGATACGGTGGGTTGTACCAAAAACAATGCTTCTGCTGCTTTGGTGGTGCTTCCGTATTCGCAAACCGCAATAAAAATTTTCAAATGGCGTATTGTCATAGATAACCTATATAAAATAATTATAAACTTTATTAAATTATACCATTTTCAATATAGGGTGTCAAGCGTATCAAATGCTTTACGAATGAATTTTCACATGTTATAATGAGTATGGTTTTTGTGAATAATTAAAAAAGCGGCGTTTGAGTGCAAACGCAAAAGGAGAAAAAATGTTTACAGCAGAAGAAGTGTTGCAGTTGGTACAAAGTTTGATTTGGCTGCTTGCGGGGGTAGGCGTGTTTATCGTGGGCATGGGCTTTATGAGTGATGCCTTGGAAAAGAGCGCAGGCAACGGGATGAAAAAGTTGCTCGGTAAAATCAGCAACAACCGTTTTTCGGGCGTTGGTGTTGGCGCAAGTGTAACGGCAATTATACAAAGCTCGTCCGCGACCTCCGTTATGGTCATCGGTTTGGTAAATGCAGGGGTTATGACCTTGATGCAGGCCGTTCCTATCATTATGGGCGCGAACATTGGTACAACAATTACGGGTGTTTTGGTGGCCTTGAAAAACGACATCTTTGATATGGTAATGTATCTTTTGGCGTTTTCGGGCGTGATGATGGGATTTTTTAAGCAGGAAAAGGTAAAAATCGCAGGTACGCTTTGTAGCGGTTTGGGTTTGATTTTTGTCGGCTTGAACATCATGAGCAGCGAGCAGGCGTTTGGCAGTGCCTTGGTTGAAGAGGCGTTTACGGGGATTTTTGAGGCCATTGATTTCCCTTTATTGTTGGTAATTGTAGGTATTATTTTCACGGCGTTGATACAAAGCTCGTCGGCGGCAACGGGCGTTGTTATTGCCATGGTTGGGGCTGGAGTATTGCCCTTGGAATTGGCGCTGTTTATTGTGTTGGGTTCGAATATCGGTACCTGCGTTACCGCATTGTTGGCTTCGGTGGGAGCGAATGAGAACTCGAAACGTGTTGCGTTTGTACATTTCGCCTTTAACGTCATCGGTACAGTATTGTTCGGCACGGTGATTTGGATATTCAAGAACCAGGCGGTTGATTTGTTAATTTCTTTGTTCCCTGGGCAGGACGCTACTTCTTTGCAAATGCGTGTATCGGCATTCCACGTGATTTTCAACGTGACGACCACGTTGGTGTTGTTGCCTTTCGTGAAACAGCTGGTAAAATTGTCCACGCTTGTCATCAAAGAAAAGCATGCGCATAAAGAAGGTATGGCACTTAAATTTGTCGATGATCGTTTGGTGAAGATGCCGCCCGTTGCGTTGATGCAAGTGAAAAAAGAAATCGAATATATGATTGACCTTGTGGAAGAGAACGTGCAAAACGCTTTTGTGACAATGGAAACGGGTAGCTTGGAATATGCGGAAAGCATTGCGAAAAACGAGGCGATTGTAGACTTTACTAACGGGGCTTTGACGAACTTCTTGATTAAGTTGTCAACGAACGTGGAACAGCAAAGCTTTGAAAGTGTTGTGGGTGCGTATTTCCATGTATTGAATGACGTAGAACGTATCGGCGACCACGCGGAAAACTTCCACGAAATCGGTGTGGAAATGAAGGGGAAGGGTTTAAGCTTCTCCGCAGTGGCGCAAGAAGAAATCAAGCAAATGCGTAGCGATATTATGCAAATGCTTGCCTTGGCAAAGCAGGCGTTTGAAAACCTGGATAAAGAATGCTTGCCGAGTTTGGCGGATTTGGAAAATAAGGTGGACGGTTTGAAAAAGACGTTAATTGCAAACCATTTCACACGTCTTGCGGAAGGGAAATGTGACGTGTCGCTGAGCCCGTATTTCTCGTCGACGGTGGCTGGGCTGGAACGTGTAGCGGATCATTTGGTTAACGTGGGGTATAGTATTTTGAACCCGATCGGCGCGCAACCAGACGAGCTTTGAATTTGAAAAGGATATAAATAGAGCGCGGAGCAATTTTGATTGCTCCGCGCTCTATTTATTATACAGTATTTAGAACACAGGGGAGGGGATAAAAACGGCAAAAAAACCGATTTTCGTGATGAAAATCGGTTTCAGTGCATTGTTAAAATAGAGGACTAATTATTCAGCGTCCGCTTTTTTAAGGGTTCTGATGCATCTTGCGCAAACGTAGCCGTTCGTTTCCTTACCATCTTCTACATAAGAAATTTTCTGTACGTTTACCTTGAACGTTCTTCTCGTTTTACGGTTGGAGTGGCTTACGTTGTTACCCGACGCTTGACCTTTACCGCAAATATTGCATACTCTGGACATATTAAACACCTCCGTTTTTCGGTTATTTTTCCTGATTTGTGAATCGTTTTCTACCTTTGCCCGTTTTAACGGGGGGAAAACAACATTAATAATATACCATTTCTTTTAAGAAAAAGCAATTAAAAATGAGGTAAAAAAGCATAAAAATTAAAAAATTTAAGAAAAAATTGAAAAAGTACTTGCCAAACGGGCGGAAATAGTGTACAATAAAAAAGCACTTGGAGAACGATTATGTCAGTAAATACAAATAATGCATACGGCAAAATATCCATATCCGACCTTGCGATTGCTAAGGTAGCGTCTCATACGGCGTTAGAATCGTACGGGATTGTGGAAATGGTTTCCCGCCGTTTTACCGACAGCTTGTCTTTGCTCTTTAAGAAAGACGACGCTGGACGCGGTATCAAAGTGACAACCTCAGGAAATAAAATCTACGTAGACGCTTACGTAGTGATGAAGTACGGCGTATCCATTACGGCCGTTGCTGAATCGCTGAAGGAAGCAATCAAATACAAGGTGGAAGTGTTCACCGGTATGATTGTTGACACCGTCAACGTAAACGTGCTTGGGGTAAAATTATAAGGATTGCACAGCGCAGTCGGTTTCGACATGCGCTTTTTCGCGTTGTTGGCTTTTCCCGTACCACTCCTTTTAAGCCAAACGCATCATATCATCCGCTTGCGGATAAATAAACAAAGGTAGAAGGAGCATTTTATCAATGCATAAAACGATCAACAGTAGTGATTTTAGAAATATGATTCTCGTCGGCGCGAAGCAGTTGGAAATCAACCGCGCAAAGGTAGACGCATTGAACGTCTTCCCCGTTCCCGACGGTGATACCGGTACAAATATGTCCCTTACGATGCAATCGTGCGTAAAGGAATTGACCGCTTGTCAATCGAGCGCATTCCCCGAAGTTTGCGACAGCATTTCGAAGGGCGCATTGAAAGGTGCGCGCGGTAACTCTGGCGTTATCCTTTCCCAAATTTTGAAGGGTATGTGTTCCGTGATTAGAAAGGCGGAAAAAGAGGTAGATCCTAAGACGTTTGCAAAGGCGTTCGAGTCGGGCGCAAAGGTTGCTTACGGCGCCGTATCCGTACCCAAAGAAGGTACGATTTTGACCGTTATCCGTATGATGAGCGAATATGCGGTGAAAATTGCATCCAAAAAGAAAAATATCGAAACCTTCCTTGAAGACGTTATCAAAGAAGGTGACCGCGCATTGGATTTGACCCCCGAAATGTTGCCCGTTTTGAAAAAAGCAGGCGTTGTAGACAGCGGCGGCGTTGGTTTGATGGTGATTATCAAGGGCTTCCTTTCCGCTTTGACGGGGGAAGAAGTAGCGGACAGCTACACCGACAACGTAGAAGTGGGCGAGGATGGTGATTTTGGCGACAACTCCGCAATCCTTGACATGGACATCGGCGATATCCAGTACGCATATTGTACCGAATTCTTCATCATTAACCTGAAAAAGAGCACGACCCTCTCCGCAATCGATCGTTTGAGAGAAAAGTTGATGGCGTTGGGCGACAGCGTTATTTGTATCGGGGATTTGGAACTCGTAAAAGTACACGTACACACCAACCAGCCCGGTAAGGCATTGACCTACGCGTTGGAGCTTGGTGAGTTGGAAAGACCCAAGATTGAAAACATGTTGGAGCAAAACCGTCAGTTGAAGGCAAAGCTCGACGCAGAAAGAAAGGAAATGGGTATGCTTGCGATTTGTACGGGTGCAGGCCTTGCGCAAATCTTCAAGGGCTTGTCCGTAGACCGTATCATCGAAGGCGGTCAAACCATGAACCCTTCGGCGGCGGACATTGCTGGCGCGGCGCAAAAGATCAATGCGGATCACGTTTTCGTATTCCCCAACAACAAAAACATCACCTTGGCGGCGGAACAGGCAAAGAACCTTGTAGAAAACAAGACTTTGCACGTTATCCCTACCAAGAACGTACCTCAAGGCTTTGCGGCTGCGTTGGAATTCTCTCCTGATGCAAGCGCGGAAGAAAACAAGACGAACATGATCCACGCGCTTGACAACGTAAAGGTTGGTCAGGTTACCTACGCGGTAAGAAATACGACGTTGAACGGTTTCTCCATTAAGGAAGGGGATATTATCGGTTTGGACGATAAGAAGATTTTGGCCAAATCTCAATCCTTGGAAGACACCGTATTGAAGTTGATTGCAAAGATGAAGGAAGAATTCCATTGCGTTATCACCTTGTACTATGGTGAAGACGTAAATGAAGCGGATGCATCTACCCTTTGCGACGTGGTTGCTGAAAAGTATCCCGATTGCGAAGTAAGTATTCAAAACGGCGGTCAATCCGTTTACTACTACATCATCGCTATGGAATAATCGTTGGTGTATAATTGTACAAAAAAGAAATATAATAAAGACAAGCAAAAGTGGGAAGGCGGCGGCGCTTTCCCATTTTGTGTAATGTTAGGTAGTAGGAGAAGGTATGAAGTTATCATCGTTGCGTTCAATCGGTGAAAAACGCGAAAAGGATTTTCAAAAGCTGGGTATTTACGAGGCGGAAGACCTCGTAAGGTTTTATCCGCGCGCGTATTTGGATTTGACGGAACGTTCTTCCCTGAAAACCGCCTATCACAACGATATGGTGTTGGTGGCGTGTGAGGTCAATCGCGTAACCCCTGTAAACTACGGCAATAAACGGAAAATGGTCAAGGCGTTTTGTTCGCAGGACGGTTTCCCTTTCACCGTCGTATGGTTTAACCAGCCCTACGTTATCCAAAAATTAAAAGCAGGGGAATACCTCTTCTACGGGCGTGTGCAAAACAAGTTCGGGCAGGTTTCTCTGGTCAATCCTACCTTTGAGGAGTTGGATAAAAACTACCGCTTAAAGGGGATTGTACCCATCTATCCCTTGAAAGGGACTTTGGGGCAAAAGGTGGTGCGCGCGGCGGTGCGCGAGGCATTGCAAAAGTGCGACTTATCCACCGTAATCCCTTGGCAAATCACACAAAAATACGATTTGCCCTCCTTGGAAAAGGCGTATTATCAGGTGCATAATCCCACCGACCTCGACAGCAAGGACGCCGCTTCCGAGCGTATTGCGTTAGAGGAATATTTTACCCTTATTTCCGCGTTCAAAATCATCAAGGGCGGGAAAGAGGACGTGCGTTTGCATAACTATACGGTCAAGGCGGCGGAGGTAAAGGAATTTGCCTCGCGTTTCGGCTTTGAATTTACCGACGGGCAAAAGAACGCCGTCAACGAGATTTTTGAAAATCTTTACGCGCCCACGCGCATGAACCGTTTGGTGCAGGGCGACGTTGGTAGCGGTAAAACAGCGGTGGCGCTGTGCGGTATTTTTATGGCGGTAAAGAGCGGTTTCACCGCGGCATATCTTTCCCCGACGGAAGTACTTGCCGCGCAAAATTACGCGGTTTTACAGCGTTATTTCCCCGATTATCGCGTGGGGTATTTGGCAGGCGGTATGACTGCCAAGGAAAAACGTGAAATGAAGCTTGCGTTGAAGAATGGCGAGATTGATATCCTGTGCGGTACGCACGCCATTTTCCAAAACGACGTGGAAATCCCCAAGCTTTCCTTTATCGTATGCGACGAGCAACACCGTTTCGGCGTAGCGCAAAGAAACGCCTTGCCGGAAAAGGGCGAGGGTGTGGATATGTTGGTTATGAGCGCAACCCCCATTCCTCGTACACTTTCCTTGATTTTCTATGGGGATTTGGACGTAACCACCATTTCGGATAAACCGAAGGCGCGTCAAGAAATTTCCACCAGCATCATCCCCGAAAGTCGTTACGAGGACATGCTTTCTTACGTGAAACGTGAAACGGCGGCAGGTAAGCAGGCATACTTCGTTTGCGCGAAAATCGACGACGATGAAGAGGGCGCGATTATGAGTGTGACGGAGTTGTATGAGGAACTCTCTCAACGGTTGCCCTCGGTGCGTTTTGGCTTGCTCCACGGTAGAATGAAGGATAAGGAAAAAGCGGAAATTATGACAGCGTTTAAGTCGCACGAATACGACTGTCTTGTGTCCACAACGGTTATCGAGGTAGGGGTGGACGTACCCAACGCAACGATGATGATTATTTATAATGCGGAGCGGTTTGGACTTTCACAGCTTCACCAGTTGCGCGGCCGTGTAGGGCGTGGCGCGGAGAAGAGCTACTGTTTCCTTTTGATGGGTTCTGACGGGGAAACGGCAAGGGAACGCCTCTTGATTTTGAAAGAAAATACCGACGGTTTCAAGATTGCGGAACGAGATTTGGAAATGCGCGGCAGCGGGGATTTCTTTGGCACAAGACAATCGGGTAAAATGCTGACGGATATCAAGAATTTGCGTTATCCCACGCGTGTTATTTTTGCCGCAAAGCGTATGTCGGACGATGCGTTTGAGGGTCAATACGTGGACGAACGTTTGCGTGTGGCGGCTTTGAAAAAATATGACGGTCTGAAAGACGTTGTATTGAACTAAAAGAGGGGTTTGCTTGAAAAATAAGCGAAAAAATCGGAAATGTCATACAAATTTATGATAAAATGCGGTAAAAATTTTTTCTGAGGGTATTGACGAGCGGATTTTTTTATTGTATAATAAAAATGAAATAACCTATTGTGGGGAGGTTTCCCGTTTTCACAAAGGATTCTAAGGGGTGTATTATGGCAGTGAAGAAGAATACCATGGAGCTGAAGAACGTAAAATTTGGTAAAAACGGTCTTGTACCGGTAATTGCGCAGGATTATGAAAGCGGCGAAGTGCTGATGCTTGCATACGCAAACAAAGAGGCGTTGGAAGCAACGGTGGAAAGCGGCTACGCGCATTATTACTGCCCTACGAAGAAAGAAGTTTGTAAATTTGGCGAAGAATGGGGCAACACGCAAAAATTGCGCGCGGCTTTCGTGGAAGACGACGGCGCGGCTGTGTTGTTGAAGCTTGACCAACGCTTTAAGGCAGACCCCGAAAATGAAAAATTCACCTATTTTGATGAACAAATCATGGGCGAATATAACAATATCGGCGGTGAAATGTTCGGGCGCTTACAACGCATTATCACCAAGGTGAAAAAGAATCCTGAAGACGGCGCGTACACTAGCTTTTTGTTCGTGCGCGGTATTGACCGTATCGGCAAGAAAGTGGGCGAAGAAGCCGTTGAGTTGGTGATCGCCGCAAAGAATGACGATAAGAAAGTGGTGGTTGCGGAAGCGGCTGACTTGTTGTATCACGTAATGGTATTGTTGAACGCAAAGGGCGTAAAGCTTTCCGAGGTTTGCGAAGAGCTTTGCAAACGTAATAGATAATTACATGGTGAAAATTTTAACCGTGCTTGGTGTTTACCGAGCACGGTTTTTTTACCCTTTTTCCACAAATTCGACAAAGCTTGACAAAATGGGCGCGCTTGCTTGTGATAGGATAGAAAAGAGAATATACGAGGGTATAGATATGGCGAGAAAGATAGTGATTACAAGCGGCAAAGGAGGGGTTGGAAAGACGACGGTGGCGGTCAACCTTGCCGCGCGGCTGGCGCAAAAGGGGCAACGGGTAATCCTTTGCGACGGGGATTTTGGGTTGAATAACGTGGACGTTTGCGCGGGGATTGAACATTTGGTGACCTACGATATCGTGGACGTGATTGAGGGTAGATGCCGCGCCAAACAAGCCCTTGTCAAGCACCCGAAATTCGGCAATTTATACCTGCTAACAAGTAGTCATTCCGCGCCCGAACGGTACGTTTCGCCGCAATCTATGAAGCTGGTTTTGGATCAACTTGCGCCGCAGTTTGATTTTATCCTAATTGACTGCCCTGCAGGGATAGACGACGGATTTCACCGCGCGGTGGCGACGGCGGACGAGGCGATTGTGGTGACCACGCCGCATATTTCCGCCATTCGTGATGCGGATAAGGTGATTACCGTACTCAAAAGCTACCACCTCAAAACCCTGACGGTGGTGCTGAATAAAGTGCGAGGGGATTTGTTGGTGTCGGGGGAGTGCCTAACGCCTGACGAGGTGGCGGAGCTGTTGAAAACTCCGATCGGCGGTTTATTACCAGAGGAACGAGCCATTTACCGAGGGGATTTGTCGGAAATCCACCCTGCGTTTCGGATGCTGGCAAGCAATCTTTTGACGGGGCGCAGGCGGTTGTATGACGTGACGAAAAAATACAGCGGATTTTTTGGGAATATCCGTCGGGTGTTAAAGGAGAGGTTATGAAAGGGGTACGGGAAGAATTTTTACGGGTCAACAACGTTTTGCAGGCGGATAAGTCGGTGATGAGCGAGGGTTGTAAAGCCCTTGTGCTGCAGGATTTTGCGGAGAAGTTTAACGAGTATTTTGACCTTGCGGGCTTACCTCGTATGGAATTGACTTGTCAAAACGGTATCTATACGGTGGAGTTGAAATTCCAGGCCGATCGGATAAAGAAATTTAACGTTTTGGCAAGATAATTTGGGAAAGTATTGACAAAAATGCGCGGCTTATGATATAATACAATGAATCCTATGATAAGAGGTGTATTATGAAAAAGTTGGCAATGCTTGTGCTTTGTTTGGGTTTGGTCGGCGCGACGTCGGCGTGCGATATGGATACGTTGACCTCGATGATCGGCGGTCTTGGCGGTGAGTCGCAAACGGAAGAAATGACGTCTGAATTGTTTTCTAGTGAAAGCGAGGAAGAAAGCAATCAACCGAGCCAAAGCGACGAAGATGAAAAGCCCGATGAGGGTGGAAATCCTGGCGGTGGTGAAATCGTAAAGGTAGGTACGGAAGTGGGGAATTTGTGTCCTGACTTCACCGTGGATATCATCAAAGCAACGGGCGGTGTCTTTGCTTTTGCAGAAGAGGATTACACCTTGAGTGAACATAGCGGTAAGGTGCGCATTATTAACTTTTGGGCGACCTGGTGCTCGGCTTGTAAGTACGAATTGCCGTACTTTAACGATTTTACGGTGGCATATCCCGAGGTAGAAGTGGTTGCTATTTGCGGCGCAAGCGGTTCGCAGGCCATTGTTCAAAAATGGATGAACAATGAAAAAGAGGACGCGCAGGCAAAGGG
>JAZKZY010000174.1:0-7739 GCA_045612895.1 Candidatus Scatosoma sp.
ATACAAAAACACTTTGGTAAGAAAGGCGTTCAACGACCTCGGTATCACTGATTTCGACAACGACCTCAACGGTACGACCGCAACGGTATTCTGCGCAGATGAAACCAGCGGTGCAGCAGTTTTCGCAAGAGAAACGAAAGCTAACCCTGCTTTGGTAGAAAAGGTAGTTCCTAAGTGTGCGTACGTTGAAAACAAATATCTTGATAAGGCTGGTGTTAAAGCACTCTCCGCAATTCCTTCCAAGGAAGTTCTTATTGCAAAGATGCTCGGTTGCTTCCAGTCCCCTCTCTCCAAATTCGTTGGTGTTTTGGATCAGATTGCAAAAGCAAAAGAAAGCAACTAATTTCTATTAAATTAAAAAAATCATTAAAAAATTTCGGAGGATTTAAAAATCATGGATGTACAGAAACTCATTGAAGAAGTAAAAGCTATGACCGTTCTTGAATTGAACGACCTTGTTAAAGCACTTGAAGAAGAATTTGGCGTAAGCGCAGCAGTTGCAGCAGCTCCCGCAGCAGCAGGCGCAGCAGAAGCAGCTCCCGCAGCAGAAGAAAAGACGGAATTCGACGTTGTTCTTAAAGATATCGGTCCCAACAAGATCGCTATCATTAAGGTTGTACGTGAAGCTACCGGCCTTGGCCTTGCTGATGCTAAGAAAGCAGTTGAAGCTATGGGCGTTATCAAAGAAAACGCTCCCAAAGCTGACGCTGAAGACTTGGTTGCTAAACTTAAGGAAAACGGCGCTACCGCTGAACTTAAATAAGTTTTACGACAAGAAAGAAACGGCTTGCATTTATATGCAGGCCGCTTTTTTTGCTTTTGCCTATAAAATGCGGCGCAATACTTTGTCGCGCTTGCGTTTTCTCTCGCTCACGTACGGTATGTACGCTCCCGTCGAGAAAGCCGCGTGCTCCTTGTCTTGCTTGCATTTTATTACGGCAAGAGTGGGGGCGCAATACTTCGTCGCGCTTGCATTTTATTACGGCAAGTGTGGATAAGACGTCGTCACGTATGCCTTTTCCCTTGAAAATCAAGTGAAATTTGAAGAAAACGCCTAAAAGCGATTGACATACTGCCGAAGAAAATGTACAATATAAGATGAGCATAAATGTGCAAAAAACGGAGAATGAGATTATGGCTAAAAATACGATGAAGAAAATTATTTGCAATACGTTGGCGGTGCTTAGCGCATCCGCTTGCCTTGGTTTGGCAACTGCGTGTGAAACCGCGCATCCCGAAGTGGAAATGACCATTACCTTTAACGGGCAGGACTACGTTTTGGAATATGAACTTTACAGAAATATCGCGCCTTCCACGGTAAATCACTTCCTTTGGTTGGTAGACAATGATTACTACAACGGGCTTTGTGTACACAACTACGATGCAAGCGCATTGAAGATGTACACGGGTGCATACACCACGGAAAAAGCGGAAGACGATACGTATGAGTTGAAGTATAAAGAATATTTCACCGAAATTGCGAAGTTTGACAACTACGCAGATTTCCCCGTAAGCGTTTATAAGGATCTTGCGGCGCAAACCCCCTTGTACACCCTTGCAGGTGAATTTGATGCAAATGGTTTCACCGTAGAAAATGGCGCAAAGAAGCAATCCTACGGCGCTTTGACCATGTATTACAATGAAAAGGGCACGAAGGCAAAGGCGTACGTTCCTTATCAGAACGAAGATAAGAAGGGCGAAGTAGCTACGAGAGAATACAAGTATAACAGCGCTACTTCGGAATTCTTCATTTCCCTTGCAACCACGGAAACGACCAATACGAAGTACTGCACCTTCGCAACCTTGAAGGAAGACAGCGTGGAAGTATTGCAGGATTTGCAGGATGCAATCGCTGACTATATCGAAGATACCTATACGGTAGAAGAGGGCGAATCGCTTGTTGCTGAATTCACCACGAAGCAGAGTGTTAAGGTGGATACGGACGATGCAATCGTAGACGGCAACGGTAAAACGGTAAGCTACCTTGTACCCAACCAACCCATCGTAATCAAAGAAATCACCACAACGAAATACTAATTGATAAATTTAAAAAACCTTTACTGTCGTTGGCGGATAAAGGTTTTTCTTATGAATACGGAGGAAAAAAATGAACGATACTTCCCTTTTTGGTACAAGACATTTGGTTTTTGCCCTTATATCCTTTGCGTTGATTGCAGGGCTGTATATCTTTTCGAGAAAGCTCTCGATTAAGCAATGCGCGAAAATTTTATTGTACGTGGGCATTGTTTCGGAAATCATCAAGATTTTCTATTACATTCAGGCGAATGAAGACAAGTTTGGCGGTGTATTGCCGAAGAGTGACTTGCCTTTCCACCTTTGTTCCATTCAAATCATCTTCATTTTGATTGTCAACCTGACGACGAATGAAAAATTGAGAAGATTTATTTTCAGTTTCATGATTCCCAGCTGTTTAATCGGTGGGATTGCGGCAATTTTAATTGCAACCGATTCCTCGCGCAGCGTAATCATCATCAGCTTGCAGTATTTCATTTACCATGCCGCGATTTCCGCGTTTGCGTTGAGATTGTTGACGGACAAGGAAATGAAATGGCGTTTGCCTGACCTTATCAACTGTTTCAAGTTCTTGCTTGTGATGATGTTCTTCGCATTCTACATAAACAGCATCGTTTACGACGGCGTGTCGAATATCAACTTCATGTACGTGGTAGGGCCTCCTCAAAAGGGTTTGCCCTTCCTTAATAAAGACCACGGCTGGTTGGTGTATATCATTCACTACGCCTTCTTGGTGGTGACCTGTGTAACGCTTTGCTATACCAAGGCAATCATCGACACCATGAAAGAAAAGAAAGCAAAAGCCGTTGAGAAAACGGTGGAAACGCTGGACGAAGCTGCATAAAGTCAAAGAAAAACCCCTTTACCGAGCAGGTAGAGGGGTTTTGTTTTAAGCATTTGCTTTCAGCCAAGTGTCTTTCTTCTCCGCGCTCATACGAAGGATGTCTTCTTTGGTGTGCTTGCTGTCAGCGCCGCCGTTTACGTAGAGGAAAAAGTTTCCGCTCTCCGTTTGATACAGGCTTTCCTCCCAACCGTCACTCGCGCCGTAATACCCGTGGGTGACCTTTTTTAAGAGGGTGGAAGTATCCGTATCATACACTTTTTTACAAATTGTTTTTTGCATAATCACATTCTCCTTTGGTTTGGACGTAATTGCCTTACCAAGTCAAATTGTAATGGAAAAATCCCTGCGCTGTCAAGGGTTTTGCGCTGGTAAATGTTACCGCTATGCGGTGATATCCACAATTTTCCCACCTTCCATTTTTGCGGTAAAGTAATCTACCTCGTACAAACGAGGGGCTTTTTCCCGTATCAAACCGCAGGTGTGCGGATCGGCGGTGAGGGTAACGCCGACAAAATCCCCCAAAAACGAGAGGATGCGCTCTGCGTTGGGCGCTAACTCGTCGGAGAGCATTTTTGCGTAATTTCCCCCTAATAAAAGGTTTTCAAAAAAGGCGTAGGGGAGTAGCTCGTCGCGAATTTTTTCCTCGTCCGTTTCGCCGGTAAAAGTGCGTGCTTGGCGCAGGGAGAAGTGGGTGCGCTGGCAACCCGTTTTGTCTAATTTCCAAACGCAATCGGCAACCCGTCCAAGCGCGTCCGATAGGGGCAGGGTCGCGTTGAGTTCCGTTTCCGTCACCGAAAAGGACAAAACCTCCTCTAAAAGCACGCATTTACCCCCACCCGTGTACGCGGCGAGATGATTTTTACCCTCTATGAAGTACAAATCCCCGTGCTTGGACAGGGTGCAGCTAGAAAAGGACGGGGGCAGGGTTGAGGTGAAAAAACCGAGAGGGCTTTGTATGGTGACCTGCACACACCCTTGTTGAAAGACGGATACCACCGTATCGTCAAAGCGTTGCTGGCAAATGGGGCGCAAGGTATAATCGACGGGCGCGAAATCGCACGCGCGTATAGCGATGCCCTCTTTGAGCAAATACACCTCGCAACCGTTTGGCGGGGTGGAGAGGATTTCCTCCGTGATAAAAAAACCAAGAGGGTGCGCGCCCTCGGGGGTGAATTGTACAAAAATACGATCGGCGAGGTTGATTTCCGCAAACCGTTCAAAGCTGTCTGTGACCCCGTAAAACATACCGTTGAGGGTCAAAGCGCACGGCGTGGAGGATAAAAAATAAACTTTCATACGATAGTATATGATTTTTTTGAAAGAAAAAGTATAAAAGTGTAAAAATGCGGAAATAATTTTCCCACAAGATAAATTTTGGAGGGGCGGTTATGAATAAAATTAACGGCTATACGGAAGAAGAAGCGAAAAACTTGGTGGATTTTATCAAGGAAGGGAAACAAAAGGGCAAAACGCTTACTTATCTTTTTGAAACCTACGGCTTGCAAAACGGCAGGGCGAAAGGGAGCGTGCGGAATTACTACTATACGCTCATGAAAAACGAAAAGGGGGATGAGCGGATTGTGAAATTGTTGGACGGTACGGAACTGTCCGTTGAGAAGATCCGTGAATTTACCGAAGAGGAAACGGATGAGGTGTTGCGTAGCATTTTGGCGGAGAAAAGCAAGGGCTTGTCGGTGCGCCGCGCGATTTTTAACCTGTCGGGCGGTGACGATAAAATGATGTTGCGTTTGCAAAATAAGTATCGAAACACCTTAAAAAAGACCCCTGAACGGATTGCGGAGATTGCAATGGAGCTTGGGTTAAACGAGGAGGCGGAGAACGTGCGAAAGGGTGGCAAGAGCAAGGCAGAGAAGAAAGTGTTGCCTGACCGTGACTTTTTGCGCCGCCGTTTGGAGAATGAAATCAACGCCTTGTACGATCGTTTGGCGCAGGCGTTAAAGGCGGAAAACGAGCGGTTGCGTATGGAAAACGAACACCTTAAAGCTATGCTTGAAAATGGCAAAAATATATAAAACAACCCACCCGTGTATTCGTTCACGGGTGGGTTTTCTCATTACGCGTGGTTGGGTTGCGTTTTTTTCAGGTGCTTTTTAGATTTCTCTTTGACGTTGTCCACCTTTTCTTGAACGGCGTCTTTTACGTCGTCCGCCGTTTCCTTTGCCTTGCTTTTGATCTCTTCCATGGCATCGTCCATTTCGTCCATTTTGTCGTCCATCAGCTTGTCTAGCTTTGCCTGTACTTCCGCTTGACCCTTTTTGATGAGGGTGCGCATTTTATAATTATTTGCGACAAGCAACGCGCCGCCAAGACCGCCAACCACCAGCCCGATTGCAAATTTTTCCATCAATTTTACTCCTTTTATTTGGATTTCTACCTGCAGTATGTGAAAATATTAGATTTCCATGCGAAAAAGTGAAAAAATTTTTGTCAAACAATAGACGAAAGGGGTTATTTGTGTTATAATAAAAGTATGATAACCAAGAGAGCAATCGCCTTTGATATAGGCAACAAACGAATCGGGGTAGCCATTTCCGACCCCTTCAATGAATACGCAATGCCGTGTGAAACCTTTACCCGTACCCGTGACATCGGCGCGGACGCGCGCGCTTTGGCAAAGCTTGCCAAGGATAAGGGCGTGGGGGTAATCGTGTGCGGTATGCCCTTCCAGTACGACGGCAGCGAGGGGATTCAAACGAGAAAAACCCGTGAATTTATCGAACAGCTTCGTGAAAGAACGGATTTGCCGATTGAGTTGGAAGACGAACGCTTTACCACCATGCAGGCGCGCGAAACGCAAATCATGGGGGGTATCAAGTGTGAGGATAGAAAGAAAACCATCGATTCGATTGCGGCGTCTTATATTTTGGAGAGCTATCTTGCAAGACAAAAAATGAAAAATAAAAGGGAGGAATCTCAAATGAATAACGAAATGGAAAACGAAGTTTACGAAGAAGATCGTATTTTCGAGGTAGAAGCGGAAGACGGCACGATTGAAAAATTGTACCACATCGCAACGATTGAATATCGCGGCGGTATGTATTGCTGCTTCCAAAAGGCTGAACCTGAAAGTGAAGAGGAAGAAGACGAAGTAATCATCTTTGCATTGAAGGGCGAGGGTGATGACGCTGTGTTGGAACCTTTGGAAGATGAACAGCTTTTGGACGAAGTATTCGCGGAATTCTGTCATCAGTACGAAAATTTTGAAAACAGCGACGAAGCGGAAAGTCTTGAAGATTGATTGAAACGCCTGCGGCATAGTACCGCAGGTGTTTTTCTTTAGAAAAGATTGCAAATTTTACAAAGAAAAAGGGATAAAAAAGTAAAAAAATCGTAAAAACAATGCAAAATAGCTTGCCATACCTTGTGGGATATGGTAAAATAATAAAGCTAAAAATTCACACTCGCTCATTGTGCACAATCCGTGTCCGTAAAATCTTTTCAATGCGGACGTAATTGTGGGCCAACGCAAGGCGAGGAGGAAAAAACGGAGGTTTGAATTATGGCAGTTATTACTATGAAGCAGCTCTTGGAAGCAGGCGTTCACTTCGGTCATCAAACGAGAAAGTGGAACCCCAAAATGAAGAAGTACATCTTCGCAGCAAGAAATGATATTCACATCATCGACTTGCAACTTACCGCTAACCTTATCGAAGAAGCATATGCATTCGTATGCGAAACCGTAAAGGCTGGTAAGACCGTTCTTTTCGTTGGTACGAAGAAGCAGGCTCAAGACGCAATCAAAGAAGAAGCAGAACGTTGCGGTCAGTACTACGTTAACAGCCGTTGGCTTGGCGGTTGCTTGACCAACTTCAAAACGATGAGAAGCCGTGTAGAACGTCTTGAAAAGCTCGAAGCTATGGAAGCAAACGGCGATTTCGAATTGTTGCCCAAGAAAGAAGTTATGCTTCTCAAGAAAGAAATGGAAAAATTGCAGGCTAACCTTGGCGGTATCAAAACCATGAAGGCTATGCCCGGCGTTATGTTCGTTGTTGACCCTCACAACGAAGACATCGCAATCAAAGAAGCTAAAAAGCTTGGTATCAAGATCGTTGCTATCACCGATACCAACTGCGATCCCGACGAAGTTGACTACGTTATCCCTGGTAACGACGACGCTATCCGCGCAATCAAGTTGATCTCTTCCGTAATCGCAAACGCTGTTATCGAAGCTAACCAGGGCGCTGAAGCATTGGTTGCTCCCGTAGCAGAAGCTCCTGCAACGGATATCGAAGAAGTTGTTGCTGCTGAATAATCAGTTGTAAAAACCGAGTTAAAAACTCGTCAAGCGAACGGGCGAGGACATCGCCCGTTCATTTAATTAAAAAAATCAAAGTATATATAAGGAGAATACAATTATGGCATTTACCGCTAAAGATGTAATGGCGCTCCGCGAAAAGACTGGCGCAGGCGTTATGGACTGCAAAAAGGCATTGACGGACGCTGACGGCGATATGAGCAAGGCAGCAGACCTTTTGAGAGAAAGAGGTATTGCAAAGGCTGAAAAGAAAGCTTCCCGTATTGCTGCTGAAGGTATCGTTGCTTGCTACGTAGAAGGCAAAGTAGGCGTTTTGGTTGAATTGAACTGCGAATCCGACTTCGTTGCAAAGAACCCTCAGTTCTCTGAAATCGCAAACGAAGTTTCCAAGGTTATCGTTAAATATAACCCTGCAAACGTAGAAGCATTGCTTGCTTGCGAAACCGCTGCAAATGGTACCGTTGAAGAATACCTTAAGGGTAAAATCGCAATCATCGGTGAAAAGATTGCTGTTAGAAGATTTGAAAGATATGAAACGGAAGGCTTCCTTGAAAGCTACATCCACCTTGGCGGCAAGCTTGGCGT
>JAZKZY010000175.1:0-2616 GCA_045612895.1 Candidatus Scatosoma sp.
CTGGACTGGGAAATAGCGTTACCTGCCATGTCCGTAACCGTTACGATCGTGTTGTTGAACGTAGACTGGATATGAACCTGACCTTTGTCAATCTTTTTAAGTTCTTTACGCTTACGAGAAGCGACTTTCTTTACTTGTGCCATAATTCTTTAATCGCCTCCTCTATTATTTCTTCTTACCTGCGATAGCGCGTGCAGGACCCTTACGCGTACGAGCGTTTCTCTTCGTGCTCTGACCGCGAACGGGCAAGCCCTTTCTGTGACGGATACCACGATAGCATCCGATTTCCATAAGGCGCTTAATGTTGAGGGATACTTCACTACGAAGTTCACCTTCTACTCTCAAGTTATGATCGATATATTCTCTCAATTTGGAAACGTCCGTTTCATCAAGGTCCTTTACTCTCGTATCAGGATTGATGCCCGTTTCCGCGAGAATCTTTTTGGAAGTGGTCAAACCGATACCATAGATGTAGGTAAGGCCGATTTCCACTCTCTTTTCTCTGGGTAAATCCACACCGGCAATACGTGCCATAGATTTCTTTCCTCCGTTTTTTTAATTCTTTTTAGTATTTTTTGTATATCGCCAACGAATGCTTCGGGTTCGGCAGTGGAAAATGCCTTATCGTCGCATTGTATTATTTTCGTAATCTCGTTTAATATCTTTTTCCCGCTTTTTACAGCAAAATTCGCCTATTTTCGCAAAGATTATTAAACGCAACAAAACTGAGTTTCCGTAAAATTACGGAAATTCAGCTTGATTACACTATTCGATTTTTTGCAAAATATCGCATTAGCGCGACATTCCCCAAATTACGGCATACTAATATATTACCATAATCTGTCAATGCCTGTCAAGCGATTTGCAATACTTTTTTAGGGAATTTTATAAAATTAGCCCTGTCTCTGTTTGTGGCTCTTGTTCTTGGAACAAATAACCATTACTCTACCGTTTCTTTTAATAACTTTGCACTTGTCGCACATAGGTTTTACAGAAGGTCTTACTTTCATTGCTTTTCTCCTTGTTAATTAAACTCTTTCGTCGTATATTTTACGACTTGCTGCGCCATGTGATTCTGCCTTTCGTCAGATCATACGGGCTCATTTCCAACTTAACCGTATCGCCTTCGATGATTCTAATATAGTTCATTCTAAGCTTACCGGAAATATACGCCGTGATTATGTGACCGTTGGAAAGCTGTACCTTGAAGGTTGCATTGGGCAACGCTTCGATTACTTTCCCTTCCGCTTCGATTACGTCGTCTTTGGACACAGAAACTCCCTCCGATTTTTTTATCCGCACAGCGTTACGCTGCGTCTTTTTTTGTTTTCTATCTTATAACGTCAATATTTCCACGCCATCCTCACGGATAACGACGGTGTTTTCGTAATGCGCCGCGGGCTTACCATCCATCGTCACAGCGCCCCAGCCGTCCCTTAACAGACGTACTCGCCAGTCGCCCATGGCAATCATAGGTTCGATGCAAAGCACCGTTCCAGCCCTAAGCCTTAAACCCGTACCCTTTTTCCCGAAGTTGGGAACGGACGGATCTTCGTGCATTTCTCTACCGATTCCGTGTCCTGTATAGGAACGGATTACACCGTAACCGTGCGACTCCGCATGCTGCTGTACGGCATAGCCGATATCATACAGCGCCGAGCCAGCGCGTAAACCGTCAATCGCCTTAAAGAAACATTCTTCCGTAACCTTGACGAGCTGTTTTACTTCAGGAGCAACAGCACCGATACAGAAGGTACGACAAGCATCGCCGTGGTAGTGCTTTTTATCAGCCACTACGTCCACGCTAACGATATCGCCATCTTTTAAGATGCGTTCGTCAGGAATCCCATGCACGACCATTTCGTTGACCGAAATGCAAGCCGACGCAGGAAAACCGCCATACCCAAGACAAGAAGGATTTGCGCCCGATGCACGAATGTATCGTTCCACCAGTTCATCTACCTCTCTTGTACTCATACCCGCCTGAATCTTCGAGCCGACAAAATCTAATGTGTCGCGCACGATTTTACAAGATTCTCGGATGAGGTCTATTTCTTTTTCGCTTTTTACGTGAATCATATTTCGTTATTTTAAGGTATCTAACTTTGCTGAAATTTTCTCAAACACATCCTCAGGAGTTGTGTTGCTTTTCACATTGAAGAGCAAGCCCTTCTTCGTGTAGTAGTCGATAAGCGGTGCCGTTTGTGCTTTGTACACCTTCAAACGCTTGCTTACCGTTTCAGGGTTGTCATCCTTTCTTTGATAGAGTTCGCCGCCACAACGTTCGCAGGTAACTGCGCCGTTCAGCCTTGAAATGTGATAGCTTTCGCCGCAAACCTTACAAACTCTTCTGCCGCACAAACGATCCATCAATAACTCTTCATCAACGTCAATGTTGATAACCAAGTCAACGTGTTCTAACTTGTCAAGCGCTTCCGCCTGTACAACTGTACGGGGAAAACCGTCAAGCATGTAACCGTTTTTGCAGTCGCCGCGAGCTAAACGCTCTTCGTTGTCAGCCGCGGGCCAAGTGGTAGCCTCGGTCATCTTCTTGATGTCTTCCTCGGTGACTTCCCACCACTTTCTCATGATGCCGTTGCCGTTTTCATCCTTGCA
>JAZKZY010000176.1:0-9714 GCA_045612895.1 Candidatus Scatosoma sp.
CGTTTCGTCAAAATCGAAGAAACCGCCCGTAGTCACGTCACCAGGAATTTCAGGTTCAACGGGATCTTCTTTGGGTTCTTCAATCGGTTCTTCACCAAAGAAAATCGCCTTAATGTTGTAGATTTCCGTTTCCGTTACACCGATGGAAAGCATGTAGTTTTCCGCTTTTTCCTGAAGGTTTGCGCCAGGGTAAGCGTTCATCATATCTACCATGTTGTAGTATCTTTCAGCGTTGCTACCTCTGCCCGATTGCGAACCACGGATCCCATAGATAGAGAAGCTGGTAAATGCAAAGCCCTGATGGCAATCCAAATCGCTCAACCCAAGAAGGGCCTGCAAAGCGTAGCTTACCGAACCCGTTCTATCCGCGCCTGCCGTGCAGTGATAATACAAGGGGTAGTTGTTTTCATCCGCGAGATATTTGAAGATTTGACGATAAACGTCACCGCCGCCAGGCACCTTGAAGATGTCTTCGTAGCCGCCTGCCGTAATATAGGTAAGCTTTGCGCCAGGTATCAAGCTGCCGTCCGAAAGCTTAATACCCGATTCCTTTTCGTCACGAAGGTCGAGTTCACCCTTAATACCAAGGACTTCGCTCATATACTTTTTACCGTCTTCCGTAAGGGCAAGCCATTCGCCGTTTTCCAATTTAGAGTTTTTATCCTTCAACGCGCCGCCGCGATAGGCAATACCCTGTTTAATCGTTTTGCCGAGCGAGGATTCGTAGCCGCCAAGGTCACGCACGTTGCAAATGCCGTCAATGTTCATCACGCGAGGGCCAAGGTCGGTCGTTTTGAACTGGCTTTCCGTTTGCCCCAAAGTTACACCGTTCGAGCCAAGCGCCGTAATGCGGAGGTAGTAGTTGGTCGCCTTGTAAAGGTTATACACCTCAATCGAACGCTTCGTTGCGCCCACTTCTACCGAAATCGCATCCGAGTAGTCCGCTTTCGTTGCATATTCTACAACTATCTTTCTCGTACCCTTACCGCCAAGACTCCACTTAATCTCAATGGGCTTGTAGGCGTTGTCCATTTTTTGGTAGAAGTCCGCAACGTCCGCACCTGCGCCTGCCTGCAAAAATTCCTTTGCTTCGTCCACGTAAGGGAATACTTCTTCACCGAGTTCAGGAGAGGTAACCGCCAACGTTACCTGCGCGGTGGGTTCTTCCTCTTCAGGTTGTTCGGGCTCGTCAGGCGTTTCGGGTTGATCAGGCGTTTCAGGTTGATCAGGCGTTTCGGGCTGATCAGGTGTTTCGGGTTGATCGGGCGTTTCAGGCTGATCAGGTGTTTCAGGCTCGTCGGGAGTTTCAGGCTCGTCGGGAGCTTCCGAGTTTGTAGGTGTAGAAGTTTCGGAAGAGCTTTCCTCGCTTACCGAACTGTTACCGCCAAGCAAGCCGCCAAAGTTTCCTGCCAAATCGCAACCAGAAAACCCGATAGCGCAAGCGCTAATCAATGCACAAATCGTCACTAAAATAGAGCGTTTTTTCATAATTTATCCCCTTTATAGTTTCTACGTCAAAGTTTACTTATTTGCCCAAGCTGTTTCGCTATAAACAGACAATGAAGTGATTGCGTCCGTACGAATCCAGAAATTCATCTTCGCATTCGCATCCGTAATTTCGTTTGTTACACGTTTTTCAAAGGTATAGACGTATTCGTTACTGGTACTACCACCCACAATTTGCAAATTCATCACCGCTTTCCCATCCACAAAGGATACGGACATATAAACGGTGCCTCCTTCATTTAAAATTTTTCCGTTCAAGTTCATACCCGTATGGCGCGCAATTTCCGTCATCGTGCCATTCGCATCCAAGGTATAAGGACGAACTTCACCGCCACGGCTTTCGAAACCGTAACTGCCGATGAAGATACGGAACCCGCCATCCGTCTTGTCGGGAGTCGTCGTGAACAATCTCATTGCCACCGTCTTGCCGTAGCCAGCCGCGCGGTCACTCGCAAGCAAGGTCTTATTCGCCGTTAAATCAATTTTACCGCTTGCGCCAAAGGTCATCACGTCGTCCATGAAGGTGTCGATTACTTTACAGGTAAATGCAAAGGCCACCTGCGTACCGTCTTCAAATACCATTTTACCATCCACTACGCCAGTCGTCAAAGCCGAAAGCTGTGCAGGGGATACGGTGATTGTGTCGTTCACATAAGCAAATTCCGTATCCACGCCGTTCAAGTACAGCTTTGCAGGGGTTTGCGTACCAAGTAAGGAGATTTGCAAATCGCCATCCTCACCCATGATATAGCTAACAGGCGCCTTCAATCCTTGTTGACAAGTAAAGCTCATGGTTGCTTCTTCACCGCCTGCAAATACAACTTTACATTCTACTGCGCCAAACTCCAAAGCCGAAAGCTGTGCAGGGGTTACGGTTATTCTCTTATTCGCGTAGGAGAATGCCGTTTCTACGCCGTTCAAGTACAACTTTGCAGGGGTCTTCGAGCCAACCACCGAAAGTTTTAAATTACCGCCCAAATCCTTGTAAAAGCTTTGATGTACTTTCACATCCGTTTTCGTTTCTTCGCCGAAGAAAATCGCCTTAATGTTGTAAATTTCCGTTTCCGTCACACCGAGGGAACGCAAATAATTTTCCGCCTTTTGCTGTAAGTTATCCCCGTCAAACTCCTTCAGCTTCGCAATTATATCGTTGAATTCTTCCCAGTACTGATACCCTTCCGCTGCGCGAGGGCCATATACGGAGAAAGTGGTAAAGGCAAAATCTTGGATACATTCTTCCTCGCTTATGCCAAGGACTGCCTGCAACAAGAAGGTTACCGTACCCGTTCTATCCGCACCCCCCGTACAATGGTAGTACAAGGGATAATTATTTTCATCCGAAAGATAAGAGAATAATTTACGATAAGTTTCCTTGCTGTAAAAGGCCGAGGTGTAACCGCCAAGCGTGATATAGGTCAATTCTACACCAGGAACAACGCTTTCATAACCGATACCCGATTCGCTCGTTTTACGGAAATCAAGCTCGCCCTTGATCCCCATCACTTCGCTCATATACTTTTTACCTGCTTCGGTAATGTTGCTGTCGTAATTAAACCCATTCGCAGGTGTCAACGAGCCACCGCGATAAGCAACGCCTTGCTTCACCGTTTTACCAAGCGAGCTTTCATGTCCGCCGATATCACGCACATTGTAAATCCCTTCGATGTTCATAACACGGGGGCCAAGGGCAGTCGTTTTGAACTCACCGTAGTCCTTTTCAATTACGTCGCCCTGCCCATCCAAAGCCGATATGCGCACGTAATAGGTGCTTGCTTTGTAAAGGTTGTATAAATCTACCGAGCGCGCCGTTGCATCCGTTTCCACAACAAGTGCGTCAGAATAATCTTCCTTCGTCGCGTATTCCACGCGGAAACCCTTTGCCGCCGTTGCGGTGTATTCCCATTTTACCTGAATAGGCACTTGGGGATTTTTCACCTTGTTGTAGTAATCCGCAGGATTTGCGCTTGCGCCTGCCAACAAGTAATTTTTTGCGTTTTCAATATAGGGATATACCTCACCCGTAGGCGCGGTTACCGACAATGCCGTTGCGGGTACGTCGGGTACCTCAGGGGTATCAGGCACTTCGGGTTCGTCGGGTACCACGGGGGTGTCGGGAATTTCGGGTTCGTCGGGTACCACGGGGGTGTCGGGCTGTTCAGGATCAAGCGTACCAGGCGCCAGCGTTTCTTCCCCGAAGAAGATTGCCTTGATGTTGTGGATTTCCGTTTCCGTTACGCCGAGGGAGCGCACGTAATTTTCCGCCTTTTCCTGCAAATTCGCGCCAGGGAACGCCTTCAACATGGCTACCATGTCGTTAAACTCTTTCCAGTACCCATATCCTTCCGCTGCGCGAGGGCCATAGATGGAGAAAGTGGTAAAGGCAAAATCTTGGATACATACTTCCTCGCTTACGCCAAGGAATGCCTGCAATAAGAAGGTTACCGTACCCGTTCTGTCCGCACCCCCCGTACAATGATAGTACACGGGATAATTGTTTTCATCCGCGAAGTAAGAGAAACACTTGCGATAAGCTTCCTTGCTGTAAAAGGCCGAGGTATAACCGCCAAGGCCGATATAGGTCAATTCCACACCAGGAACAACGCTCTCATCGCCAAGCCCCGATTCCGCCTTGCCACGGAAATCAAGTTCACCCTTGATACCCATGACTTCGCTCATGGTCTTTTTACCTGCCTCCGTAATGTTGCTGTCGTAGTTAAACCCAACCGCAGGTGTCAACGAGCCGCCACGATACGCAAGGCCTTGCAAAACCGTTTTACCGAGCGAGCTTTCATGCCCGCCGATGTCACGTACGTTGTAGATGCCTTCCACGTTCATAACGCGAGGGCCGAGGTCGGTCGTCTTGAATTGCGTTTCCGTTTGACCAAGCACGTTACCCTTCGAATCCAACGCGCTAATACGCACGTAATAGGTGCAACCTTTATAAAGGTTGTATAAGTCCAAAGCGCGCTTTGACGAAATCAATTCCTCCGTGATTGCATCCGAATAATCCGCCTTCGTTGCATATTCGAGCAGGATCTTTCTCGTACCTTTACCGCTAAGGTTCCATTTCAATTCGATAGGCACCTGAGGATTTTTTGCCTGATTCCAATAATTAGCTGCGTTTGCGCTTGCGCCTGCCAAGAGGTACTGCTTCGCATTTTCAATGTAAGGGTACACTTCTTCCCCGTATGCAGGCGAAGATATCGTCAGCTCTACCGTAGGTTCCGGATTAGGCGTTACCGGGGTATCGGGTTCCTCAGGGGTGTCGGGCACCTCGGGTGTATCAGGTACGTCAGGGGTGTCGGGTTCCTCAGGGATATCAGGTTCCTCAGGGGTGTCGGGGTTTTCCGAAGAGGGCTCCTTCACCGAAGAAGAGCTTTCAGGGCTTTCCACATTCACCGAACTTTCACTGATAGACGAATCGCCAAGCAATCCCCCAAGCAAATTACAGCTGGAAAAACCGATTGTACATACGCTTAAAAACGCGCAAATTGCCGTTAAAATGGAACGTTTTTTCATCATTTTTCTCCTTTTGCTTCCCGAAAAAAACAAAACGATTTTTCTCGGAAGAATATATTATATATTCTAAGTCGCAGTTTTATTATATCACATTCCATATGGCAATTCTACTCATTATTTTTTTAATACCTATCATTTTTTCGGAAAAACGCCCGTTTATCCCCTGTTTTTTATCATAAAATTGGTAAATACTTAAAAAACACCCCTTGCGGAGTGTTTTCTTTTTTGCTAAAATACAACGCAGCGTTTTCTATGCGCCAGCGCCCTTTTTATTCCTCAATAATCGTGGTGAACGAATGGTCATGTGTGCGAATTAACTCGGTTTCCTCAACTGAGGGATGATAATTCCACGTTACGTTCTTCATGATGATTTTCAACGAAGTACCTTCCGCCAAATAGGGTATGGACGCCTCTTTCAAATCGGTAAAGCGCACGTTCTCCAAGGTCAGCGTGCCCCAACGGGTACCGCATTGCAAGGGGTTCATATCCGCCATGTAGAAGAATGCGCCCTTGATATTCTCAAAAACACAGTTTTTGAAATGTAAATCGGACGGCTCTTCGATATAATTTTGACTCGCGAAATATTCCACCATCCACAAACTATTGTGTCTGCCCTGTTCACGAGGAAGTTCGTCGTTTTTACCCTTTACAACCGTCATTCTATGGGGATAATACCCGTCGCCGTAGGCATAACAATCCTCTACGTGGATATTCAAACCGCCCATACGGAAAAGGTTGCACGAGGTGTTCAAAATACAACGGCGGACAAGCAAATCCTTCATGTTGATACCTGCGATACAATCGTCCCCCGTCTTGAAAAGACAATCCTCAATCAAGGCGTTTTCCGTGCAGTGCAAATGAATCCCGTCCGATCCGCCAAGACAGGTCACACGACGCATCATGAGGTTTCTACAGTTGTTGGCTTCGTGTAGGAAATTACCGCTGTGCTGCGCAGTGTACCCCTCAAAGAGTACGTTTTCACAGCAGGAAAGGAAAATCACGTGAGGTCCACGGTAATTTTCTTCGCCGTTGGGATCAAAGCAATTTCTGCCGTCAAAGATAGAATTCGGCTCCCCGATGATGGAGATATTTTTCTCCCCGTAAGCGGTAATCATCGCGCGGCGGTAGGTATCCCATGCTTTGCCGTAATATTGTGTAATCAGCTCCATGTCCGAGCGCATTTCCATGCCTTCAGGGATAGGGAAAATTTCGTAATCTTCGCAATTTTCACTGCCGTACACTTCCGCGCCGCTCTCCAAATACAAGGTCGTGTTCGACCACATTCTCAATGCCGCAATATGGTATTTCCCTTTGGGAATCACCACGATGCCACCCTCTTCTTTACACAGGTCAAACACCTTTTGAAACGCCGTCGTTTGCAGGTCGGCGCAATCTGTTTTTACGCCATAATCGGTTACGTAATATTTTTGCATTTTTCTTTCCTTTGTTAAGTATTTTCAATACTATAACACAAATATTTCCCCTTGTCAATAGGTTGGCAAATACTTTTGGAAAAGCAATTTTGCAAAAAATGGTATTGACAATGACTTTTTCGTATACCTCCGCGGTATCTCATTTTTATTTTTCCTTATTTCAATTTTCCTAATTTTGCCGTATTTGCGATGACAATCAACGTTTCTTCCTCGCCAAGCACCTCTTCGGGGTTGATATTGACGTTGACCTCTTCCCCCTTCTTGACGGCAACCACGTTAAAGCCGTATTTTTTACGTAAATTTAACTCGACAAGGTTTTTACCAACCCACTCCTTTTTCACGTTAATCTCGACCATGGATACATCCTTTGACAAGGAAATCATATCAATAAAACCCGAGGATAACAGGTTTTTTGCAAGACGGATACCCGATTCCTTTTCAGGGAAAACCACCTCGTCCGCACCGATGCGGAGCAGGATTTTTTGGTGCATTTCGTTGGCGCATTTTGCAATGACCGTTTTCACCCCTGCTTCCTTACAAAGGGTAACCGCCATTACACTCGCCTCTAAATTACTCGCCATACAAATGATGACCGTATCAATTTCCGCAACACCAAGCTGTGCAATCACTTCCACGTCCGTCACGTCCGCGCATTTACATATCGGAAGATATGCCGCCGCATCGTTGACAATGCTTTGTTCCATATCCACCGCCAGCACTTCTATACCGTTGTCCACCAACTCTTTTGCTACGGCCCTACCATATCGACCAAGCCCAAACACCGCATACGTTTTATTTATTTTCATAACCTTACTCCTTATCCTATACTAATATCTTCTATCGGCTCTGATACCACGTTTTGGGTTTCCCCTCTACCGCCTAAAGCAACCGCAAGGGATATTGGCCCGACTCTACCAAAATACATCGTGGCAATAATCACTATTTTACCGATTTCATTTAGGGTTGCTGTCAAATTTTTAGACAAGCCAACCGTTGCCGTTGCGCTTACCGATTCATAAATGACGTCCATAATCGACGCGTCCGTTGCCATCGACAAACAAAGAATCGAGGTAAATGCAACCGCCATAAACATCACTACTACCGCTACCGCTTTGCGGATAGAATCCCCTGATACCATGCGTTGGAACGCCGTTGCTTGCTTTTTACCACGAATGGTTGCAATCGCCGAAGATAATAACACCACTATCGTAACCGTTTTAATCCCCCCTGCCGTACCAACGGGTGATCCGCCGATCATCATCAGCCCGATGGACACCATCGTGCCGCCGCCCGTCAAATACTCCTGTGGGATACTCGCAAAGCCCGCCGTCCTCGTCGTAACCGATTGAAAAAGAGAGACCTGAATCTTGTTCAACACAGACATGCCCCCTATGGTCAGCGGATTGTTGTATTCACACGCAAATATCAAAGCCCCACCGCCAAGGACCAAAACCAAGGTTGCTACAATGGCAATTTTACTATGCAAAGTCAAATATTTGAATATCTTTTTCTTCCGTTCGGTGCGTCCACGAAGTACGCGAATCACATCCCACCAAACGATATACCCGATACCGCCGAGGATAATCAAAAGAGAAGTAGTACCGTTAATCAAAGGGTTTGTCGCATAATTGCATAAGCTATTTTCACCGATAATATCAATTCCTGCGTTACAAAATGCAGATACCGAAGTGAATAGAGATATCCATATCCCCTTTGCGCCAAATTCGGGGATAAACACACACATATACAACAATGCCCCCACCCCTTCTATGAGCAAAGTGCCGAGCAAAACACTCTTGATAAACCTCGCCAACCCGGACATGGTATTGAGGTTGAAGGCATCTTGTATCAACAAGCGATCCCCGATACCCATTTTTTTATGGAGCATCAGCATAAACGCCGACATAATGGTAATGACGCCAAGACCTCCGATTTGTATCAAAAGTAGGATGACTACTTGACCGAAAATACTCCACGTCGAATAGGTCGGTAACGTCACCAAACCCGTTACGCAGGTGGACGTTGTTGCCGTAAATAGCGCGTCGATATAGGACACCGATTGCCCATTTGCCACGCTAATAGGTAACGACAACAAGATACTCCCTATCAAAATCGTTATCAAAAAACTGAGCAATATAATTTGTGTCGTGGATAATACAACTTTTTTCTTGCTCATTATATCCCCCCCTAAAGCAAAAGGACCTGCATCCCCTTCAGTCAGCTGGTCCCTACATTGCAATTTTCAATATTATACCATATGGTTTTTTGTTTGTCAAGCACTAAATTTCAGTTTTACCATACTGTACCATACCCTACCCTTAAAACGCAAACGCCTTTCCCCCTAAATCTTTGAGTTCGAATCTCGTCTTCTGCACTACGCAAAAAGCGCACCCACAAGGGGTGCGCCTGCGTGTTTCGTATGCCCTATACGTAATGAAGTTAAGACTTTATCCAATACGCTTTCGCATGGACATAAATCCTATTAAGACTGTCCAAACATAAGCACATGTTTTAGGCATCATCAAGAATCCAATTGCAGGCACCAAATCTGCCCATAATACAACCGGGATATAGAATGCAAAGCTTAAAACAATTGTTAACCACATGAAACGATATTCTTTATCTTGATTTTTCTTTGCGCTGCTAAAGAATAATACGATTATCAATATTCCTAATAAAGCGAACGGTATATTGCGATAAATAGCCCACGTTAAAGGAGCATCAGCCTCTAACCATTGATTTTGTGGGAAGAAGCATAATGCTGTTCTAATGAAAGCTAACATATAAACTGCTATTGTGATTTCTTTTTTGTCTTTTACGTTGTATCTTATTCGCCATACATAATATAACAGGATATAGAATATTGTCATTGTAATTGAGGTAATCCATTTACCTAATCCTAACCATAAGGTATAGTTTTCTAATCCCGTTGTACATAAAGCTAAAGCTCGGGGAACTAAATGAAATGCATCTCCACAACCAAGTGTAACAGCCATTATACCAAACAACAAATATTCTTTAATTCCTTTACTTTTTAATATCATAATGATACCAATTGTAATAACCGTAGTTAAATATACAACATCAAATATTGTTTCACCTATTGCTTGACCTAATATTAACATATTAACCTCCTAAATGAATAACAAAATATTTACACAAGTAATTAAACTTTAATTTTATAAACTAATCAGTTTAATGATTAAGTCGGCTATTTTATAAACATCTTCTTCACAATCAGACTCTACCCATTTAT
>JAZKZY010000177.1:0-5616 GCA_045612895.1 Candidatus Scatosoma sp.
TCCGTCGCTATTATTGAAGTTACCGAACGTCAAACCAGCTTTTACCCAATACGAGAACGGCTGTACAAGCCCTTTCGTCGTCTGGACTTCTTCCTTGATTTCAATTAAGTAAGCTTTGCTGTAATCAAACTTCGTCGTATCAAAACGGAAAATGAAACCGCCTGCGTTTCTCGCTGTTATCGTACCGAGCGCACCTTCTGCCGCCCATTGCGTAAGCGACTTGCCGTTGAAATACAATGCGTTTTCCAACCCTTCCATTTGGTTGACGTTAATCGTTACGTCAGACGCGCCGTTCGCCGCAATTACCGCTTCCGCAAACCACATCTTAACCTGCAATAAACCGCCGTTTACACCTTCGTAATAGAAAGCGCCTTCCGCGCGGTCTTGCTTTAAGGTCAATTCGTCGGTAGGAAGCACGTTTAAATTCAAAACTGTACCTTCGCCAAGCGTATTACCGTTAGGGAATACATAACCCGCCAACAATTCAACTTCAACATTTGCCGAAATCTCGGAATTTAAAATGCTAAAACGAAGAGTGTTTGTCGTTTCTTTGACAACTGCAATCGAATACATTGCCGTTGCAACGTCTTTACCGTTCACTTTTACAAGGTTGGACAAAGCGGCT
The DNA here is from genome assembly GCA_045612895.1 of Candidatus Scatosoma sp. Taxonomy (GTDB): domain Bacteria; phylum Bacillota; class Clostridia; order Christensenellales; family Borkfalkiaceae; genus Scatosoma. Next base: position 626 of record JAZKZY010000177.1, read on the forward strand.
TTCTGCAAATCATCATTCGTGAGCGGCGTATCTACCGTAGGCGCAGTTGCAACTATATCTTTATCAAACGTAACGTCAAAATAAAAGAATTCGTCCGTCATTTCCACTTCCGTTGAAGATGAATACTTCACTTCTTCTTCCGTAGGATTCAAAACGCCTTCGCCCATTGCCCAGTTGTAAACGTACTTAAACGCTTTCACTACGCCTTGACTGGTCATATAGTCGTTTTCAAGCTCTACCGCAAAAGTCTTGCCGATAAAGTTGTTTTCAGCAAGCGCCGAAATGCTGAAATAAGGAGTCAATCTACCGTCGCTTGCACGAGATCCGATCAAGAACCCATCGCCCAAAAGCGTTTCCCATTCCACAATCGTCTTACCATCAATCTTCAATACGTTTTCCAAGCCTTCCAAATGGCTTACGCCCGAAGAATATCCGTCGCCGTTGTTTGCCGTTACGACTGGCGATTCATTCGTACCGTCCGTAAACCACATCTTCAACGTGTTTGCATTATTGATTTTTAATTCAAAACTAACACGGCTAAAATCAAATTCTTTACCTTGATATTCATAGCCGTTACCCGTTGCCGAACCGTCGGAATTAAAGAAGTTACCAAACGTTAAACCAGGTTTTACCCAGTACGCAAACGGCTGTACCAAACCTTTTGTCGTTTGTACTTCTTCTTTAATTTCAATTAAGTATGCCTTGTTTGTATCAAATTTCGTAGTATCGAAACGCAAGTAGAAACAAGCCCCGTCTCTTACCCCAAGCTTACCAAGTGCGCCTTCTAACGCCCATTCTGCCAAAGTTTTACCGTTAAAATATAATGCGTGCTGCAAACCTTCCATCTGATCAACAGTGATCTCTTTCTCTTGTTTTGTAGCGCTGTCGTGTGCTTGAACAGCAGACGTTTCGAACCACATTCTAACTTGCAACATATTATTTGTTACACCTTCGTAATAGAAAGGGCCTTCCGCACGTTTTGTTGCTGTTGCCAACGTCAACTCGTCCGTTCCGCAAGTATTGATTTGCCCACCTGCCGTAGTCGTTACATAGACCGCAAACGCCTTTACTGTACCAAAATCATTATTTAATACACAATCTTCCTTCAATTCAACAACAAACGGTCCGTCAAAGAAGTTCAACTTCAAAGCTTCCAGTTTTGTTTTATCAAAAACAAACGCAGGCTGCGAACTCGAACGAGGGTTGAATTCAAACCCAACGTCTAATTCGCTCCATTCCGTAGGCGTTTTCCCTGCTATTAAAAGCTTATCTTGCAGCCCGTTCAACTTTTCGAGCGAAACGTTATTCGCCCAAGCGTCTGCTTGATCGTTGATAGGATTGCTAAACAGGATTCTAAAACGGCCTATGCTGGATTCATTGTATGCACTCCAAGGATCAGAAGCAATACTAATTTCGGTAGCTGCATCTGCTGTAACCGTAATAGGCGTATCGCTACTTTGTTGCAAAGCAACAATTCCCCCCACGCCAAAAAGCATAAACAATCCGCACAGGCATGCGAATATTTGCTTTTTCAGTTTCAATAGTTTCATATAAGACTCCTCCTATATTATAATTTTCTATTATAAATTTTATCATTGCCGTTAGAAAAAATAAATGGAAATTTTTGATTTTTAGTTGTCTTTTTTTGTTTTATATGCTATACTGAATTTAGATATTTGGAAAGGAGGGTAATATATGCCACTTGAAATCAAGAAGCAAACGACTTATTTTCATATCAATAATTCCGTGGATATTAAAACAATCGACCTTGGACATTCTCTTGATTCCTATTGGAATATCGAAGACAACTATCCCTACTATTGCTTAAACTTTTTGTTATCCGGCGAAACCATTTTAGAGATTGGCGATGAGAAATTTACCATTCTGCCAAATCAGTTTTTCCTAATTCCTCCTAACACCCCTGTACATTATTACAGCAAGGATACTGTAAATGAAGTAGAAGTCTATTGGATAAATTTTTATGGGAAAGACTGCGAAGATCTAATCGCCATGACCAATTTTTCAAAGAATCCCGTGCTTTCACTTCCCATGCGTATACGTGCATCCATTTTATCTAACTTTAAAGAAGCTATAAATTTGTGCAGTCACTCCCATATACAAGGGATTATTTGCAATCAACTTCTCTCTAATATTATAAAAACTCTTTTATTAAACAGCAAGTTATTTGTAGAATCTGCACCAAGAAAAAAACTGACAGATTTTGACAAGATTATTACGCTAATTAATACGCATCTATTTAACCCCGAATTAAACGCAACCTTTATTTGCAATCAATGTTATATTACCCCCGAACATTTATCTAGGCTTTTTAAGAAAAATATGAATTTACATTTTTCATCCTATGTAAATACAGAACGAATAAAGAAGGCTTCCGCTCTTTTGTTAGATACCGACTATCCTCTCGTAAAAATTGCCGAGCTTATTGGATATGGCGACGTATATTATTTTTGTAAAATTTTCAAAAAATATCGTTTGATGACCCCGACAGAATACCGTAAAAAACATGCAGGTTGATGCGATATGCACTTTTAAACTATTAGCATACTTTTCTTTTGTCTTAATGAATATTTATAAGCCAATCGAGTTCCACTCTTTCCACCATTCCGTTCTTCATCTAAATGAACCACGACAAAATCACTATCGTTAATCATCCAATAATTTCTCTCAACATAAGCAGCACGTCCGGCAGAATTCACTCTGTCGGATTTTTTTATGTCTTCATATTCTGTTATACATTCATCGCATCCCATTACATCTTTGATTTTTTGCGTTAAACTCGTACCTGCCCCTACTAAATGTTGTCGCATTGTAACTCTATTAAAAAAATATTGCAAGCGTATTTAAAAAAAATGAAAATTATTATTTCACAAAACAACCTACACTTAAAAACAATTTTATGTTGCTTTTTTACTTTCGACAAAAGACGACAAAAGTAGTGCTTCATTTTGGAATGTTTTTCAAAAAATGGCTTTTTGTGAGTGTATAAATTGTTAACACAATCTCTTTTTTATGTTAGAATACGATTCCAAAAAACAAGCAGAGGGAAAATAGATGATGTAAGATTTAAAAAATTTTCATTAATCAAAACAAGCAACAAACTTGTTTAAGCAAGTAATAAGACTTGCAGTACTTAACAGACGCATCTCTATGAAGATGCACAACGACTATATTTTATCGTTGTGGCGAGAACTACATCGCCGTCTTTTTGTGCTGCAAGTCTTTTTTTGTTTTCAAAAAAATTCCTTTGTGAAACTTTTGTAAAATTTCAAGAAAAAAGGTGCTCAAACAGTAATTTTTTTCAGCAATCCAAAGTGTAGGGGCAAATTAAAATTAGGAGGTGATACAAAAAATATTTTAACTAAAAATGGTACGTTGTACAAAAAGAAAAACAAAATTAGGAGGAAAAACATGACTATACAAAACGTAAAAAGACTTGCCGTGATAGACGGCGAAACACTCATGGACGCAAGATTGCCCAAGCGTAATTTCTGCGTGGAAACACTACTGCCCGAGGGCATCTCTATGCTCGGCGGCGCACCCAAGGTCGGGAAATCCTGGATGGTCTTGCTTCTTGCTTTGCAGGTTGCAAAAGGCGAACCCCTTTGGAATCTTCCTACCAAACAAGGCACGGTACTTTACCTTGCGCTGGAAGATTCTCTGTCGAGATTGCAAGACAGACTCAACCGACTCACAGACGAAGTCCCTGCCTCGATCTTCTTCACGACGGCAGCAGGCACGATCGACGATGAACTGTGTATGCAGATTTCCAAATTTAAGTTAGACCATCCCGATACCGTGCTCGTCATTATCGACACCTTCCAAATCGTTCGCAACAACGGAATCGAAACTTCCTACGCGAACGACTACGAAGAAGTCCGTGCGTTGAAATTGCTGGCGGACGAAAAAAGAATTTCTCTTTTGCTCGTTCACCACTTGCGAAAGCAAGGCGACAGCTATACCTTAAACAAACTGTCAGGAACGACAGGCATCAGCGGAGCAATGGACGCAGTATTCATTCTCGACCAAAGCAAGCGCAATGCAAACGGCGCGACGCTGTTCTGTACGGGACGAGATATTGAGAACAGAGAAATTGAAATTCAGCTCAAAAAAGAAAACTGCAAATGGGAACTTAAAGGCGACAGCCTGGAAGAACCGACGCTCTCCCAACCCAAAGAAATAACCTTGCTCATTGAAATGATGAAGCAACTGCAATCTTTCGACGGCGGGAACACCGAACTTGCCGAAAAGTTCAATTCTTTTTCTGGAAAAAATATTTCAGCAAAAGCACTCAAACAACTGATGAATAAATGGCGGTACACACTGGAAGAAAACGACGTCTTTTTTACAAGCGGACGGAGCAATGGAAAGCGTTACATTAAGACATGGTACCTTCCTTCTGCCGAAAACAGTGACGGAAGTGACGTATAGGACGCAAGAAAGCGTGTCCGTAAAACTTCCGTTTTTTCCGTCCCTTGCGTCCCTGCATAAGGGCGCCAAAGTAAAATCCTTTCTGCTATCATTTCACAGCTTTGCTGTGGCAAGCAGAGCGCGTGGCTATCCGCCAACGCACGTCAAGCGGGAGAAACCCGCACCCCTACCGCCCACAGGAACGAAAGTTGGGCAAAAAATCAATTTTTAAGGAGAATTATTATTTGAGAAAAAGAAGCATTTCCATACCTATTCGGGTAACCGAAAAAGAACTAACGACAATCGAAACCAAAGCAACAAAAGCAGGTATGAACCGCACCGATTATCTCATAGCGTGCGCTATGGGTAAACGCATCACCGTAATCGACGATTTGACGCCGTTACTCGCCGAATTACGGCGAATCGGAAACAACTTAAACCAACTGACGAGGCTGGCGCACCTGGGCAAAATTGAGGCGATTTCGCTCGCGGAAACAAATGAGGTTTTACAACAGACCTATGAAGAGCTCCGACAGCTCGCTCGGAAAGGAGTAAAAGATTGG
>JAZKZY010000178.1:0-5806 GCA_045612895.1 Candidatus Scatosoma sp.
TTTTTATAAAATAATGAGGTTTTTATCAGTCTTCGACATAAAGCTCATCACTTTTCCGTTTTTCAAGGTTACCGTATCTTCGATGCGGATACCATACTGCCCTGCTTCGTACACACCAGGCTCGTCCGAGAATACCATCCCATCCGTCAAAACCTTGTCCCCTCTCGGGCTAACCCCTGGCTGTTCGTGTACGTTTAAGCCGATACCATGTCCAAGCGAATGGGTAAACAACTCGCCATAGCCGTCCGCCTTCAAGCTGTCACGCGCGATCGCATCCGCTTCTTTACCCGTCATACCCGACACAATCTTTTCCTGCGCCAGGTTATGCGCCTTCAATACGCTTGCGTAGGCTTTCTTGAATTCCTCATGCTGACCGTCGTCACCAAACAAGAAGGTACGCGTGATGTCCGAGCAGTAGCCGTTGACTTTACAACCAAAGTCAATCAGGATCTCTTCGCCAAATTTCAATTTCGTCACGCCCGTTTCGTGGTGAGGCACCGCCGCATGCGCGCCGAATGCCACAATCGTGGGAAAGGACAAACCCTCCGCGCCAAGCTTACGCATCTTGTATTCGAGCAAAGCCGCCACTTCCGTTTCGATCATTCCCTCTTTGATTTCGGGCAAAAGCTCGTTCAACGCGTCCTCGGCAATTTCACAAGCCTTGGCGATATTGTCAAGCTCCCACTCGTTTTTCACCATCATTGCGGTGTTGAATGCATCGTCCACATTCACAAGCGTAACGCCTGCTTTTTCCAAAGTTAAATATTCGATATGCGCCGTTTGGTTAAAGGAAATACCAACCGATTTGTAAGCCGCAAGACGTGTCAACACTTCGTCACGTTTGTACATTGCCACCGTTACGTCCGTACCAGCGAACATTTTTTCCGCCGCCTCGGCATAACGCATATCCGTGTAAAGGGTGGAACCCGTTTTATCGACCACCACGCAGCCGTTCTCCGCCGCAAAGCCGATCAGGTAGCGCATCATATATTCGCACGAGGTGTAAACCGCCTCGGCGCCGCATAATTCTAAAATCTTTTTTCCGTTCGTATATACCATATACTGCCTCTTATCACTATTTTAACAAAAAAAAATCCTTTCGTCAAGTATAAGGGGATATTTTCCATAAAAAAACCGCCCTAAAGGGCGGGATTTTATCAAGTTTTATAAAGAATTGTAGATTTTTTTCATGATTTCCGCTTCTTCCGCCTGCATACCAGCCGATTCGCTGACGATGTAGGGTTTCAAGTTCAACGTCTTCAACGCCACCGCAAGCGGTTCAAACTCCGGTCCATACACCGTATCCTCAAAGGTCAAGTGTTTCACTTCCCCCTTCACCGAATACATAATTTTGGAGAAATGCACATGGAAATGTTCCATACGCTCAAACCCGAGCTCCGCAATCATATACTCTAAACGGCTCTTATAATCTTCCACCGTCACGAGCGAGCCTTGCTCTCTTGCATTGATATGCCCAAAATCCACGCAAGGGGTGTAAATGGGGTCCACCTTACAAAAACGAACAACCTCTTCCACCGTACCGATTTGCGCAAGCTTGCCCATCGTTTCGGGGCAGAACATCATATCCTGCATATTGTTGAGGTAAATATAATCGCGCAAGGTTTTCAAACGCTCTACCGTCAACGCCACCGCTTCTTCACGAGTTGCCTTGCCCTGCGCCGCAGGGTGGAATACCACGCGTTTGCCCCCCATTAGCTGTAACGCCTTTGCGGTGTCTAACACGTAGCCATAGGATTTTGCCGCCATTTCATCGTCGGGGTTGGCAAAGTTGATAAAGTAGGGCGCGTGCGCGGAAATTTCCACACCCTCCGCCGCAAAAGCTTCACCGATAGAGATTGCCTTATCCTCCGACATACGCACGCCGCGACCAAAGGAATATTCAAAGCAATCCAACCCGCGTTTTTTTACAAACGCCGCCGCTTCTTCCGTATGGGAAAACCCCTCGGCGTAAAAGCTTTCACAGTTGCCACTCGGTCCAAATTTAATCATTCGTTTTCACCCTCTCTATATCTTTCGTCAGTTGCGCTTTCAATTCATCCGCGCTGTTAAACTTCACAATATCACGCAAATAGCGGACAAATTCCACCTTCAATTCCTTTCCGTATAAGTCACCCGAAAAGCCGTCAAGATAGGTTTCCGTCACCACCGTATTTTCCGCAAAGGTAGGTCTTGCGCCGTAGTTGGTAATCCCCTTATACGTGCAACCGTCCACGCGCACCCTCGTTTCATACACCCCGATTTTTAAGGGGAATTTGCCTTGGGGGTAACGGATATTCGCCGTCGGGAAACCGATGGTGCGTCCCACCTTTCTATCCTCGTAAACTTTACCGATCAAGAAAAAGTTATGATCAAGCAATTCCTTTGCTTCTTCCACCTGTCCTTTCTCTAAAAGCTGTTTAATCGTGGTTGAGGCAACCTTTTCCCCCTCTATTTCCACCAAAGGTAATACTTCAACGCGTACCTGGGTACTTTCTTTGATTATTTTAGGCGTACCTGCCGCCTTTGCGCCAAAACGAAAATCTTCGCCGCACACAAGGAGTTTCGGGGAAAATTCCTTTTCCAAAAGCCCTAAAAATGCCTGCGGGGAAAGTCCTTTGATTTCCTCAAACGGCAATTCAAAGACAAAATCCGCGCCTGCCAAACGGAAGATTTCCTCACGTTCGGTAAAGGTGAAAAGGTTCTCCTCTTCCTTACCGCCGACAATGGTCATCAAGCCAACGGGCAAACCGCTTTCTTTTGCGCACGCAAGCAATCTGCGATGTCCGATATGCAGGCCGTCAAAACCGCCCAACAGCATCGCTCCGCCTTGTACGTTATTCAGTTGTTCCGTCAACCGTACCGTTTTTAACATAATTTCGTTTTCGCCTTTGCCAAACCGTCTAATACCTCCGCCAAGCCATAGAAACCGTCGGGGGTATAAATTTTATACAAGCCGTCCGCAACGTCCGTTTTTACCCTTTGGCCTTGTAAAATTTTACCAAGCTCCGCTTCCGTCAAGGAAAGGGTTTCAAAGGGCAACACGCTGTCCGTAGGGATAAGATATTTTTCCAACTCCTCCAAAGGAGGATCTTTTTCCAACACGTCAAAGGGAATGGCGTTTTGCAAGGTAAAAATACCGCTTTGCGTTCGTCTCAAACCGCTCATCACCGCTTTCGTGCCAAGCGCCGCCGCCATATCGCGCGCAATCGAACGGATATACGTACCGCCGCCGCAACGGATTTTGAAAAGATAGGTATCTTCCGCACCCTCTTTTTTGCCCAACAATTCGATGTCGTGAACAATCACTTTCTTGGGCGCAAGCTCAAACTCAATCCCAGCGCGCGCGAGATCATACCCTCTACGCCCGTTGACGTTCTTTGCGCTGTACTTAGGCGGAATTTGCATTACCTCCCCAACAAGAGTCGGCAAAACCTCTTTAATTTCCGTTTCATTCGGTACATGCCCCCCTTGTACGAGGATTCCCGTCGAATCCAAGGTATCCGAATCCACCCCAAAGGTGAAGTCCGCAATATACTCCTTTTCCTTTTCCAAGAAGTAGTCGAAAAGACGGGTAGCGTTACCCACCCCCACAGGCAAAACACCGCTTGCCAAGGGATCGAGCGTACCCATATGGCCGCAGGGTACACCCGACAGCCACTTTATTTTATTGACAACCGTCGAGGAGACAATCCCCGACGGTTTATCTACGTTGATAAAGCCAAAGCTTTTAATTTTTTCCGTTCTTTTCATTATCGAAGCTCGATACCAAGTTTGAATTTCAAATTGCCCAAAATCTTCTTCACGTACCCGTCCAACGTTTCGGGCGTGAATGCCTTTTCCACGTTTGCATCGGGGGTAAAGGTAAGGGTGAATGCCATACTCTTCTTGCCTTCAGGCACTTGACCGCCGCGATATACGTCGAACAATTTTGCCGCCGTCACGTACTTGCAGGAGTGCATAAGCACCTCTTCAATTTCCGCGCAGGTCAATTTTTCGTCCGCAATCAACGCAAGGTCACGTTTCACCGCAGGGAATTTAGGAAGGTTGGTATAACGTACTGCATCGTCCAAGGTAAGGGCGTTCAAATCCAACTCGCCAAGGTATACCTTCTTGTCCAAACCAAGCGAAGAAGCGATACCAGGGTCGAGTTCACCGATACAGCCAACCACTTTACCGTCCAAAATCACGTCCGCGGAAACACCGGGGTGCAGGTAGGTTTTTTGCGCTCTTTCATAGGTGAAGGTGAGGTGGAAAACTTCCGCAAGGCGTTCAACCGCGCCCTTCATATCGAAGAAATCATTTTTACCGCCCCAAACGCCAAGTACCACGTGTTTTCTTTCTTCGGGCTGTTCCCCTTCCGCCGTATTGCGAGGGGTGTAGGTGCTTGCCACTTCAAATTGACGGCCCTCGTCGTTCCCGCGGCGAATGTTACGCACCGCGTTCATCAACATCGAAGGCGCAAGGAAGGTACGCATTACCGACAATTCCTCGCTGATGGGATTGAGAATACGCACCGCGTTTCTTTCCGCCGCATCTTCGTGCAATTTCATAAGGTCAAAATCTTTAGGAGAATAGAAAGAATAGTTATACGCTTCGGAGAAGCCTTGTACACGCAACACGTTTTTAAGGTGCGCTTCTTTCTTTTGTTCATCCGTCAAACCGCCGTCCGTTACCTGCGCCGCCGCAAGGAAGGTGGGCGTGATATGTTCGTAACCGTACATACGGATAATTTCTTCCGCCAAATCGGGATAACCGTCCACGTCATCACGATAGCCAGGGATTACTACCGTCAAAGCGTCACCGTCAATCGCGGGCTGGAAGTTCAATCTTTCCAAAATGGAAAGGATTTCTTCGTTGGGAACAACGATACCAAGCAACGCGTTGATTTTTGCGATGCTTGCGGTCATTTTACGAGGGGTCAAATCCACCGCGCAAACATCCGCGCACAAATCAGTTACTTTACCGCAACCAAGCTCTTCCATCAAATGCAACGCGCGCGCCATACCCAGAGCGTTGGTGTATGCGTCCACACCCTTTTCAAAACGGGAAGAGGAATCGGACGATTGTCCCAAAGCACGCGAGGTCTTTCTTACGTTGTCACGAGCAAATTTTGCCGATTCAAAGAACACGTTTTTCGTGGTGTCCTTGATTTCACTGTTCAAACCGCCCATGATACCTGCCAACGCAACGGGTTTGTTACCGTCACAAATCACAAGGTTGTCGGGGGTCAAAGTAAATTCCTTTTCATCAAGGGTCACAATCTTTTCGCCCTTTTCCGCTCTGCGCACGATGATCTTTCTTCCGCCGAGATCGTCCGCGTCAAACGCGTGCATGGGCTGACCCATTTCAAGGAGTACAAAGTTGGTAATATCTACGATAGGCGAAATGGAACGAATGCCCGAAACCGCCAAACGTATTCTCATCCAAGCAGGAGAAACCCCACCCGTAATATTTTCCACGTAATGTCCAACGTAACGAGGGCAAAGGTCGGGTGCAAGCACTTCCACAGCCACAGGAGCCGCCGCCGTCTTATGCGCGGTATAGGAGAAATCGGGCGATTTCAAAGGCTTTTGCATAACCGCCGCCACTTCACGCGCGATCCCCAAAATACATTGACAATCCGGACGGTTTGCCGTAATGGAAATGTCAAAAATCCAGTCGTCCAACCCAACGATTTTTTTGATATCCTCGCCCACGGGTGCGTCCTTTGCCAAATTCAATAAGCCGTCGAACTCCGCGCCAGGGTAGAAGTCATCGTTGATGCCGAGCTCTTGACCAGAGCAAAGCATACCGAAAGATTCTACGC
>JAZKZY010000179.1:0-3943 GCA_045612895.1 Candidatus Scatosoma sp.
AATGCCCGCCGGCCGAGGATCCCATAACCGCGATCTTTTCTTTGTCAATACCAAATCTCATCGCATTAGATCGAACAAATTGTATTGCTCGTCTTGCATCCTTCAAAGGCTTAGGAAAACGTTCGGGAAACACCCTATACTGTACAACAAAGGCCGCCATCCCCCATTCACTTATCATCTCAGCATAATCTTTTCCCTCATGCTCAGCGCGCATGCAATATCCACCACCTGGAAATATAATAACAGCCGCATCACTACTTTTTTGAATGGGTGGATAATATTCGATTTCCACAGGATTTTGTTCTAAATTTTCCCACAAATTAAATGTTATCATCTTTTTCTCCTTAGCCCCTCAAAAATCAAAGTCAATAATATTGTTTTTTAATCTTTGATTGTTTAAGACAATTCCTAAATTCATCTTATAGCTTATACGCCCAATAGCTTAATCGCCGAAGCAAACGCCCATTGCTTTTGCAAGCGTTACAAGTTCGCCGTTGGGATCTACGTTCTTCGTCTTTTGACCGATTACGTCTTCCAACGAAACGTCTACGATTTCGTCGCCTTGCAAAGCCACCATTCTGCCGAATTTTCCCTGCATACAAAGCTCTACCGCAGCATACCCGTAACGGGAAGACAATACTCTATCGTGCGCCGTAGGCGTACCGCCGCGTTGAATATGACCAAGCGTGGTCGCTCTTGCTTCCGAACCCGTCAAGCGTTCCAACTGGTCAGCTACAACCGCGCCTACGCCGCCCAAACGGATGGAGTCCGCGCTGTCTTCGATAACCTTTGCAACGACCTGCTTGCCGTCCAAGGACTTTGCGCCTTCAGAGCAAGCAACGATGGAAAATTCTTTACCGTTTGCCTTGTCCGCTTTAATCTTATCCGCTACCTTGTTGATGTCGTAGGGAATTTCGGGAATTAAAATCGCGTCCGCCGCGCCTGCAATACCTGCGTGCAAGGTCATCCAGCCTGCGCCTCTGCCCATAATTTCCACTACCATAATTCTATGGTGTGACATACCCGTGGTACGCACTCTGTCAAGCCCATCCGTAGCTACGGAAATTGCCGTATCGAACCCGAAGGTATAATCGGTGTTTGCCAAATCGTTGTCAATCGTTTTGGGAATTGCCACTACGTTTACGCCCTTACGGGAGAAATCTCTTGCCGAAGTAAGCGTACCGTCGCCGCCCAAAATGAACAATGCGTCGATACCTGCCCCCTTCAAATGCTCTACCGCTACGTCGGAAACGTCCTCGTAGGTGAGCTTGCCGTTTTCGTCGCGGACAAAGTTACCGCTCGCGTCTTTTACAGGGTACTGGAATAAATTATCCTTGTTGGAGCTGTACAAAATCGTACCGCCCTTGGTGATAATTTCTTCTACGTCTTCCAAGCCAAGCTTGATGAAGTCGCCGTGGTAAAGCCCGTGATAGCCGTGACGAACACCCATTACTTCCAAACCGTACTTGGAAATAGCGGTTTTTACAACCGCGCGAATTACGGGGTTTAAACCAGGACAATCCCCACCGCCCGTCATAATTGCAATTTTCTTTACTTCTTTCATATACTTATTCCTCTTTAGTTGCTCTCATCAATAATACCGTCTGCTATTTCTGCAACATAGAACGAAGCAGCATACCCAATTACTTTTTTATAATAATTACCCACTTTTTTAACAAACGCATCCACGCAGTCCTTTTTCACAAGGCTGACCGTGCATCCGCCAAACCCTGCCCCCGTCATACGAGAGCCGATACAGCCCTCTTGCGTTCCCGCTGCCTCTACAAGCGCATCCAGCTCCTTACCCGTTACTTCATAATCGTTTTTGAGAGAGTAATGAGATTGATACATCAACTGCCCAAAGGCAAGCAGGTCGCCGTTCCTTAACGCTTCTACGCTCTTTTTCACTCGTTCGCATTCGCTCGTTACGTGCTTTGCTCTGCGATATATCGTTTCACCTAATAATTCACGACATTTTTCAATGGTAGCTGTCGATACTTGAGCAAGGTTTTCTGCATGTATTTTCGTCTGCAATATTTGCAACGCCTTTTCCGCTTCTTCACGACGTTCATTATATTTACTTTCGCGCAAATTATGTGGTTTATTACAATTCGCCAAAACTAAAACATAGTCCTGCAAGTCAAGCGGAACATGCTCGTAAGTAAGCGTAGCGCAGTTTAGCAAAAAAGCGTGGTCTTTCTTGCCGTTTGCCGATGCAAACTGGTCCATAATGCCACAATTTACACCGCAATAGTTGTTTTCTGCTTTTTGCGAAAGAACAGCAAGTTCCACTTTATCGATTTTGTTTCCGCCAAGTTTCGCAAGAGTATACGCTGTTACCACTTCAATCGCGGCCGAAGACGAAAGTCCACTACCAAAGGGTACGATGCAATCATATAAAATATCGCAACCGACAAGATTATAACCAGCCATTTTTAATTCGTGAGCCACGCCTGCTTGATAATTCCCCCAAGCAAGGTTTCGGTATGCGCCCGTATTCGTTAAATCTATTTCCGCGCGCGAATCTATGGTTGTCGCCGCAATGCGCATAATGTTAGTACCATTTTTTCTAACAGCTACACGACATCTCAGGGATAAAGCGGCGGGCAATACTTGCCCACCGCAATAATCTATATGTTCGCCTATAAGGTTTACGCGCCCTGCCGCAGAAAAAAAGCTTTCGGGCAATACACCAAATATCTTCTCAAAACTTTTTTCAATATTCTTATTCATGCTTTATAAAAAATCCCTGAACGTATTTTCTCAAACGCCTCAAAATATCGTTCTCCTAAAATATGCAGCGCCTGCTTAGAGAAGTGAATATTATCCCCATTCCCTACAATCTGATTATTCGAGAGTAAATCAGCAGTTTCAACAAATGCTGAGTTCCCCACCTCAACAACAACCCCTTTAATCACGTTTATAATCGGCTCACAAATGTCAAGGTTCAAAGATTTCCATTCGTTAGCAAAATCCCCAGCAATAAATGGCATATTTCCGTATCTTTCCCGTACACATTTGACCGTTGCTAAAAGTTGGTGTTTATAGTTTTCTGGGGGGTTCCCCTTTTCAGCATCCGTTTCGCCTTGATGCCATAAAAAGCCTATAATTTTGTTTTTGGGATTTAATGAAAGCGCATAATCTGTCATCTCCAACATTTGTTTATGTAGAGGAGCTTCCACTCCCCAATCTCCTGTTTGAAACCCTGCGCACGGAACCGCCGCACGCACAACTAAAAGTTTTCTACCTTTTTTGAGTAGTCCCTTTTCTATATATTTTAGAGAAAATGTTAACGAAAGGTCGCCCAAAGTCGTATTTTCCTTCGATAAACGTTCCTCTGCCAAATGGATAACAAACGGCTCATTCTTGTCCGTCAGCGTTGCATCCATTACATTTGTCTTCTTATCCAAATACAGAATCCCTTCACAAGGTGTATATTCTTTTGTTACAGGTCCAATCCCATATCCTGCCGCATTAGATTGTCCACCTTGAATAATAATATCAAAAGTTTCCATTATAGAGTCTCCTTAAATTGTGTAATTTCTATATGAATACGACTATTGTCTCTATTCATTTAATTTTACGCTTAACACAATTAAATCTCAAAGTAAATCCTTTAGTCTTCTTTATTAAGAAAGTAAATAGGGAGCGAACTCCATCCGTGGCAAAGACTGCCTGCATTGTCAAATGCACTTGCCCCGTCAATCGTTTCCCAGACCGTATCACCCTGCTTAATCATCTTGCCGTATTCCCTGCGGATTTCATTCAATACCCATTCTTGATACTTCTCTTTATCCGTAGCAAGCAAGGCGTCGTACTTGAAGATTTTCATACTCAACGAGCAATCGGAAAATTCACCGTTTACAATCTTTTCGCAAACGCAATCCTTATCCAATTCCAACCTTGCAAGAATTGCCAAAGCATTTCCCAAAACGGTATATTC
>JAZKZY010000180.1:0-35645 GCA_045612895.1 Candidatus Scatosoma sp.
CGAAGAGTACAACGACTTTGATGCAAGCGACCTCGTGAATACGCCCGTAGATCCCTCGGTTGTAAAATCGTTCAAGTTCGCTTTGGACAGCGAAACGACCTCCTACAACGTATTCTACTGGGAATCCATGACCGACAAAGAGGATAACGTAACCCCTTACGTAGAAGAATACACCTGCGCAACGGCGGAAGAAAATACGACGCTTAAAATGGTAGGCGGCTTCGCTTATTATAAATTGAAGGGCGTTCCTTATTCTGGTCCTTACGCATTGTATGAAGACGAAGGCTATATCGTGATTATGTCGAGCGACGCAACGGGCAGCAAGACCTTCTACGTAGGCATCGACAAAGTGAATATGGAATTCACGCCTTTGCAATATCAACCCTACACGGCATATTTGTATGGCGCAGACGGTACGATTTACAATAAAGAAGGCGAAACCATTTCGATGTATTTTGACGGTAAAGGCAACGCTAAGTACGTAGAAAACGGCGGCGAAGAAATTGTAGGTACGATCAAAGAAAATGGTAAGCAAGACGATTATATCGTTTATGAATTCAAATCCACTGGTCTTACCTTTAATTACTTGCTTGCAACCAAGAGCGGCGCGAAAGTGTTCATTCGTGAAAACGATGACTATGCAGATAGATACATCGTTGGAAACCAAATGTTGCAGTTAAACGGTTACGGTACGAAGGGTTCGTATGAAACCAGCGAAAACCGTTACGAAGGTCAATACCTCGTTGAGAAAGAAAACGTAATTTCCTTGAAGGACAGCGCAACGGGCAAAACCCTCTACTTCGATATCAAGGGTGAAAGCTTCACCGTTCGTTCGGAAGAATACGGCTCCTATCTCTGGGTAGAAAACCAAAACTGGATTGAAAAAACCTATTTTGAATTGAACGGCTACGGCGTACTTCTTGTATACACCTTGAACGGATCGCAAGAACGCGTATATATCGACGAAGACGGTACGTACACGCAGGACGGCAACATATTCAAGCTCGTTTGGAACGATGGTGCAAACGTACTTGAAGGCGAGCTTGGTAAATACGGCAACAAGGATGCGTTTATCGTTAAGTTTGACGAAAGTGAAAAAGAAGAAGACAAAAAGGTTGTTGGCTTGTATATCAATGAAAGCGACTGGTCCGTTTTGATCTTGGACGATATCGGTAACGCAATCAAGTATGGCGACGAAGGTGAAAAGGAAACAGGTTACTACACCGTAATCGCAGACGATTTGCTCTATTATATCAATAAGTCGAATACGGACGCGTGCTTGTACGTATATGATATTGAAACCCGTACGGCTACACAGGTTAAATATTTGGAAAAGACCAGATATTTGACGGAAGATATGGAAACCTTGACCTTCTACGAATATGGGTATATCATTTCCGCTGATAAGGAAGGCAACCAAGAACGTTACTTCTATTATCAAAACGGCGGCAGCGTAGATCTTTATATCTCCGCACCGAACGACGCCAACGCAAACGCGTACGGCTTTGTTACGAAGACGTTGGATGACGGCTTCACCGATACCTTGGTATTTGGCGAAACGGAAAAGACCTATTACAGAAACGAAGACGATTCGTTGACGTTTGAGCGTGAAGGTGACATTTATCCCATTCTTCAAGGCGGAAACTCCTTCAAATTGGGCGAAATTATCTTCGATGCATCCGCGGAAACGGAATTCAAGTCGAAGGGCTTGCTTGAACTTATCAACAATGGGGGCAGCCAGAAAGAATCTTGTACGGTTGTTCGTGAAGTGACGGACGGCGTTGAAAAGACGTACATCGTGTTTGCGGATTACCGCTTTGAAATCGAATTGACCTTCAAGGGTATGGAAGGCGGCAGCAAGTATAAGATTATCGGTATGGAAACCTATCAGGTAGCGTATGCAAACTCCTTCTTGAATAGCTATGCTTACTACGCAGGGTTCGGTTACAGAGTTGAAAACACGTTGGGTGAAATCACCATTCACGGCTCCTTCAACGAGGACGGTAGCAAAAAAGAAATTTACGTAGATGCAACCTTCCTTAAAGATTCTAAGATTAAGGATGATTACGGCAACTTCATCACGTTTGAGAATGCCGAATATCGAGAACATCCCGAAGGATATTACAGCGCAACGTTTACGGTAAATAAAGAAACGGAAGACGATACGTTGGAAGATTCCTATACTTACAGCCTCTATTTCGTAATCGGCCAGCACAAACAAATCGCTGCATACGCATTCAACATCGTTGCATTGACCCGTCATCAAACGTTTACCTCTGGTGAATATGAAATCTTGACGGAAAGAGTAATGGCAACCGAATTGATTCGTTTTGAAAGCGGTGACTTGTTCGACGTGACCGTCACGAAGGGCGGCGTGGATTTGGAAGGCGAGCTTGTAAAGAGCGAAGAAGTGATCCAGTTCGTGAACGGAAAAGCACTCTACGTTGTAAGAGAGAAGACCGGCGAAAGATATACGGACGCAACTTACTACGAAATCGCCTTAGAATCCGAACCTCTTGTAGAAGATGTGGACGGCGAAACGAAAGTTCCTATGTACAAGACGGGTAGCGTAGAAAAGCATTCTGCGGACGTTACGGCAATCTACTATGCAATCGACGGTAAGTATTTTGCAGACTTCAACACGAACGGCATTGGCGTGATTACGCTTGTAAACGAAACGTTTATTGGTACGGAAACTACGGCAGTACCTGTTGCGGATTTGCATGAAATGTACAAACCGACGGATGGCTCCGAAATCGTAGAATCCTACAAGGTAGCAACCTCGTCCGGTAGATACTTCATGGTACAGCTTCGTACTAAGGAAGTAGACGGTACGCCGACTACCTACCTCTATATACAAGAAGTTTTAGACGAAGTATAATATTTACAAAAAAACAAACAACGGCTTCCATACGGTTAGCAATGGCCGTATGGAGGACCGTGAACAAACTTTCAGGCAGAAAGGAAAAGTTAGGTAAAAGAGCATGAAAATTTTGAAAAGATTTAGAAAACAAGCAATAAGAGCAACCGCAGTATTGTGGGCGGCGGCATTTGTTGGCGCTGTATGCGTAGAAGCCTTCGCGCAGGCGGACAATACCTTTAATACCGTTCAAACGGAAGCGGGATATATTCAACAAGTAGACGCCTCGCTGCTTGACACGAAGAAAGAATCTTTCTATGATGAAAGCGTTATATATAAGCTTCCTGAAACGGTTTCGATGGACGATCAAATCTCCGTTATCGTAACCATGAACACGGATTCGCTTGTGGAAACCTATCTTGCTAGCGACAGCAAGAAGCTCGTAAGCGATTATCTCGATACGTGGGAAGCAAAAAATCTTGCGAAAAATATCGACCGCGAACGTAAGGACTTGATCAACCAGTTGAATTATGCAGGTATCAAGTACGAGTTGGGTGAACTCTACGATACGATCTTGAGCGGTTTCGAAATTACCATAGAAGCAAAGGATTTTGAAAAAGTCGGCAAACTTTTGAAAAACGATGCATCGCTGATGATCGGCGAAGTGTACAACCCTGCGGTTACCGAAGTCGTAACGAACGAAGTTGACGTTCACGATACGGGTATTTTCAAAGGTTTGGAAAAATATAAGGGCGACGGCGTTTTGGTTGCAGTCTTGGATACCGGTCTTGACTACACGCACTCTGCGTTCAATCCTGAAAACTTCCCCGATATGGAAGAGGCTTTCACGAAGGACGTTATTGCTGAAAAGATCGACAACATGGTTGCAGCAAAATCTACGGCGGGCTTGAAAGCGGAAGACGTATACATGAACAAAAAGGTTCCTTTTGCATACGACTACGGTGACAAAGACCCTGACGTTTTGCCCATTAACTCCGAACATGGTACGCACGTAGCAGGTATTATCGCAGGTAAAGACGATACCATTACGGGTGTTGCGCCCAACGCGCAGCTCGCGATCATGAAGGTATTCTCCGACACGAGATCCGGTGCAAAAAACTCCTGGATTCTTGCCGGCGTTGAAGACGCAGTGAACCTTGGCGTAGACGTTATTAACATGTCCCTTGGTACTGCCTGCGGTTTTGCAAGAGAAGAGGATAAAGATGAAAACAACAGAGTGTACGACCTTGTACGCGATGCTGGTATTTCCTTGATTGCTTCGGCTGCAAACAGCTACAATGCAACGCTCAGCTCGGAAAAGAACGGTAGCTTGCCTTTGGCATCCAACCCTGACTCTGGTACGGTTGGTTCGCCTTCCACCTATGCGGCATCCTTGTCCGTTGCTTCGGTTGACGGTGTAGAAACCCCTTACCTTCAATACGGAAAGGAAATCATCTACTTCAACGAAGCATCCGCATCGGATGGCAAGAAGAGACAGTTCGTTGACGAATTGTTGAACAATTACGAAAAGCAAACGGGCATCAAAACGGATAGCCATGACTTTGAATATGTAACGATCCCTGGTATCGGCCGTGAATCGGACTATATGGCAGGTGTAGATTACACGGGCAAAATCGTACTCGTAAAACGTGGTGACACGACCTTCGAAGAAAAGGTAAGAATCGCGTTGAAGGTTATGGGTGCGGCAGGTATCATTATTTATAATAACGTATCGGGTAGCATCAGCATGTCCGTTGGTGAAAACACCGGTCCTATCTGCTCCATTTCACAGGACGAAGGCGAAATGCTGGCAGCAAATCCTACGGGCTACGTAACCATTAGCAGAGACAACACGGCAGGTCCTTTCATGTCGGAATTCTCTTCGTGGGGTCCTACGTCCGACTTGCAAATCAAACCGGAAATCACGGCGCACGGCGGTGACATTTTGTCCGCTGTACCCGGCAACGGTTATGAAAGAATGTCCGGTACGTCGATGGCAGCGCCCAACCAAGCAGGTGCAACGGCGCTTATCCGTCAGTACGTAAGATATGATGAAAACGACACGTTTGGTTTCACCAACCGTGCATACAACAAGCAAACCGCACGCGAAGTAACCGCGTTGGTTAACCAGTTGATGATGTCCACCACGGATATCGTTATGAACAAGAACGGTCTTCCTTACGCAGTAAGAAAGCAGGGTGCTGGTCTTATCAACATCACCAAAGCAACGACGGCAGACGCTTACTTGACCACCTTTGCAAAAGACGGCAGCGTAATGGACAAAACCAAGTTGGAATTGGGTGACGACAAGGCAAAAACGGGCGTTTACACGATGACGTTTGCTATCAACAACATCAGAAGCAGCGCGGCTGTATATGATTTAGGCGCAACCTTCATCACCGAAGGTATCAGTGAAACGTACACCAGCCACGACGAACATACGGTTACGCAGGACGGTTATCTTCTTAACCCTGCTGTAAAAGTAACCAACGTAAACGGCGGCTCCTTGTCTGGCAACACCATTACGGTATCCGGCAAGCAGGCAACGGTAACGGTAGAGGTTACCCTTTCGGACGTAGATAAGCAGTACATGGAGAAATACTTCGAACACGGTATGTACGTGGAAGGGTTTATCCAGTTGACGGCAAAGAGCGGTTCGATGGTAGACTTGAACGTTCCCGTACTCGCATTCTACGGCGACTGGACGGAAGCACCCATCTTCGACGAAGAATTCTACGATACGAATAGAGACGAACTCAACCAAGCTCTTGATATTCAAGATAAGGTAATGGCGGACGCCTTCGCAACGAGAGTAGTCGGCGAATTGTACAGCGATTACATCTTCACGCTTGGCGCTTACTGCTTTAAGCAGGATCCCAACGCAACGCAAATCGCGGCAAACAAGAATTATATTGCAATCTCGAACCAAAGAGATGAATCGGAAGACAATAACACGTCGGCGGTGAACTCTTTGAGAAGTGTATATGCAGGTATGCTTAGAAACGTTAAGACCATGGAAGTTTCCATTGTGGAAGATTCCACGGGCGAAGAAGTATTCTCTCGTACGCAAACAAACCTTCCTAAATCCTATAACTATAGTGGTTCTATCGGTTATGCAAACGCCGACATCGAATTCTCGGCGATTGAAGAAAACCTGAAGAACAATACGCATTATACGGTAACGTTGACCGCGTATATCGATTATGAAGGCGAACAAAAAAATACAAGAAACACCTTTACCTTCCCTCTGTACATTGACTTTGAGGCGCCTGCAGTTACCGACGTAAGATATCGCAGTGAATACGATAAGACGACCAAGAAGACGAAATTGTATGCGGATATCGACGTTTACGATAACCATTATGCAATGGCAATGCAGATCGGTCAAATCACGAAGTCGGAAGATCCTAAGTACACGTACAGCATGGATACCTTCGGCAAATATGTAACCCCCGTATATTCTTCCTACAACTCGACCTCGACTGTAACGATTGAATTGACGGACTACATCGATCGCATTAAGAAAAACTCCATTGCAATGGATAAGCAAGATGCGAGCAAGGTAGAATATAACAGCAATACGTTTATTGCGGTATGTTATGACTATGCTTTGAATACGGCAACGTATGAAATCCGTCTTCCCGACGAAATCTTGTCCGCAAGCTTCAAGGAAGAATCCTTGACCTTGCAGGAAGGCAAGACGAAAGACCTTACCTTGATGTTGGACGTTTATCCTTCCACCAGCTGGGTACAGACCGTTGACTTCAAGGTTGACAATGCTGACCTTGCAGAAATCAAGAACGGTACGATCTATGCAAAGCAACCTGGCGAAACGGTACTCAAGGCAATCAAGAAAGACGGTAAGAACAACGAAACGATCCTTGCGGAAATTCCTTTGACGATTACGGAAAGCACCAGCTTTGGCGGTACGGAAGCGGTAAACAAGTTCGAATTGACCGGTTTCCACACGCAAAAGGCATATCACAGCAACAGCAGCGACGATAGAGAAATCGGTATAACAGATTCGACGAATGCCTTTGGTAAAAACGGCGCTGTGTTGTCCATGTATCCTGCGGAAGCGGTTAAAATCTTGTACACGCTTGATTCCTATTATCCCGACGGATATACGAAGGTTGTCTTTGAATCCATGAATGAAGACATCGCAAAGGTAGATCCTGAAACTGGCCTTATTACGGCTGTAGCAAAGGGTAAGACGTATGTCAGCGCAGACGTTTATTACTTGGACGAAGAGGGCGAATGGAACAGCACGTTCTACTCCGCAATCATCTCCGTAAAGGTAAAAGATCCCTTCACCGTAAACGGTATGTACTTGTACAGCTATAAAGGTGACTGTGACGTAGTAGAAATCCCCAGCAATCGTGGGATTACGATGATTTATCAATATGCGTTCTCCAACTACGAATACATTCCTAAGGATAAGGATGACGTTATTGATGAAGAAGACCCTTACAAGATTAAACCTTGGTACATGGGTGAAAGTAAGGTTAAGAAGGTAATCATTCCTGAAGGCGTAACGGCAATCGAATCGTATGCATTTGCTGCCATGAGAACCTTGGAAGAAGTTGTATTGCCTTCCACGTTGGTTAGAATCGGCATTGGCGCATTCACAGGTTGTACCAACCTTAAGAAGATCAACCTTGAAAACGTACAATTCATCAACCAAGAAGCGTTTAAGAACTGTCCTTTGGGTTCGGTAAACCTTTCTTCGATTGTATCTATCGGTAACTATGCATTCCAAAACACGAAGCTTTCTGACGTGAACTTGCCTGCAAGCTCGCAGTCGCTCGGTATCGGTGCATTTGCGGATAATAAGGACTTGAGAAACATTAGTTTCCAAGCACCCAAGATGAAGTTTGGTTCCTACGTGTTTGAAGGTTGTACGAAGTTGAACAACGTTACGGCAAACGCAGCGGTTATTCCTTCCTATGCATTCTATGGATGTTCGGCTTTGGATACGATTACGCTTGGTAAAGACGTTTCCGTTATCGGTGAATTTGCATTCACGGGTACGAAAATTGCGAAATTCAACGTAGAAGCAGGCGGTATCTTGACGGTTGACCCTGCAAACGACGCTGTTTTGCTGAAGAATGGCGAATTGATTTTGGTTGCTCCTCAAGGCGCGTCCTTCGAATTCACCACCACCGCAACGAAGATTGCATCGGGTGCCTTCGCAGGGAACACGAAGATCATTAGATTTATCGCTGAAAACGTAGAAACGATCGGGGATTACGCATTCGCAGAATGCTCCAGCTTGGAAGAAGTGGTAATGCCTAACGTGAAAACCGTAGGCAAGTACGCATTCGCAGGTACTTCTTTGGTTGAAATGCCTGACACGCTTACGACGATCGGCGCGTATGCTTTTGCAGGTACGAAACTTGAAAAGGTAGAAATCATTGCAAACGCAACGGTAGGCGAATACGCATTCGGCGAATATAAGATCGGTAACAAAACGAGATACGTTGTTGAAACCTTGAAAGAAGTTGTTATCAACGACGGCGTTACGTTGGGTAAAGGCGCGTTCAATGCACCTATCTACCTCCAGACGTATGAAAATACGAACAGCTTGAACTACTACACCGCATATCAATATTACCTCCAAGACGAAGCTGGTAACTATATCAACTCGGCAGGTGAAATCGTTGCGGATGCAGAGGATGCAAAATCGTATACCTATTACAAGTATGACTATACGAAGTATACGAATTTGATTCCTTCGCAGATGACGACGGTTAGCATCGGTAACAACGTAACCGTTGGAGAGATGGCATTTGCGGGCAACGCAAAGATTCATACGCTTACCTTCGGTACGGGCGTAGTATTGGATAAATATGCGTTCATGAACTCGGCGTTCTATAACGGCGAAGATGCTGAAAAGGTATTGACGGAAATTGATCTTTCCGGCGTTACCACGATCGGCGAATACGCATTCTCGGGTACGAGCTTGAATGATTTCCAAATCATCAAAACGCTTGACGAGGCATCGGAAAAAGCACAACAATATATTACGGAAGCATACAGACTCGTGTACGTACACGGTGAAAACGGTGAAAAGGGCAAGGAAATGATCCTTGGTTACCAGTTGAGCACCTTCGCACCTGTATTTGAAAAAGCAGACGTTTCCAACGCAACGGTAATCGGTGATGGCGCATTTGCTTACAACCGTGACTTGCAAGAAGTAACGTTGGGTAACAATTTGGAAGCGATTGAAGGTTACACGTTTGCTCTTTGTACTTCCTTGACGGACATCACGTTGCCTAGCAGCGTAAAATCGGTAGGAGAATATGCATTCTACCTTACTGGTCTTTCCGGCGCGTTGAATTTGAGCAACGTAGAAAGCATCGGCGATTATGCTTATACGGATACGATGATCACTTCGATCTTGCTTAAGGACGGCGCAAGCATCGGTGAAGGCGCATTCGACGAATGTGAATTCTTGGCGACGGCTGACCTTTCGAAGGCAACCTCGATCGGCAATTATGCATTCCAAAAGACGGCGCTTACCTCGGTAGACCTCAGCGCAGCGAAATACGTTGGCGACTTTGCGTTCGGTGAATCGCAGGTAACGGCAGTAACCTTCGGTAAAGCGATTGAAAACTTCGGTGAAAACCCCTTCTATGGCTGTGAAATTGAAACGTATGGCGTAATGCAAGACGTACTCTTCAATGAAACGTTCATCAAGAAGGAAATGGTGGAAACCTACGCAATCAATGATACGGTACAGGTTATCGACGGCGTATTGTATCAAAAGGTGAAGAACGGTCTTGAACTCGTTTCCTATCCTATGTTGAAAGACTTGAAAGCGTACGAAGTAGAAGAAGGTACGGTAAGAATCACGGCAAGAGCATTCTATGGCGCAACGCTTGAAAACGTAACCCTTCCTTGGTCGTTGTATGCGTTGGGTGACAAGGCGTTCTACGAATGTAACAACCTTTCCGTAGTAGTATTTAAGAGCTATGACGCACCCATCCTTGAAGAAGAATACGACACGTCTCGTCTTTCTTACGATTGCCTTCCTATGACGGGTAAAATCGCAAACTACGAGGGCTTGGGCATTGTTAAATATTACATGTGGAATCCTACGGCACAGTTTAGTAACTTCTACTTCGGTGCAAACTTCGTAGATTTCATCGGTGACGTTAACAAGAACATCGTTATGGTAAAACCTGCAAACGGTAAAAACTATAACACGTTTATCATGGGTCAGTACTTCAATATGATGATTGAAGGCAGCAACGCAATCACGCAGGAAGCTGTAAACGTTGTTTCGTTGATTAACTTGATTCCTGATAAGATAGCTCTTTCGGATGAAGCGACTATTGTGACGGCGCGTGCGGCATATGAAAAGCTTACCTCGCTTGAACAAAGAGCATTGATTACCGATGCTTACAACAAGTTGTCCGAAGCGGAAATGACGCTTGAATACTTGAAGTTGAACAGCGGCGACACGCCTACGGAACCCGAAGGTCCTACGGAGCCTGAAGGTCCTACGATTGATACTCCTGACGTAGAAGAATCGAATGGCGCGCTTGGTTACATCATTGCAGTAGCTACGTTGTCGACGGTAGTGGTTGGCCTTGCAGTATGCATCGTATTGCGTGAAAGAAAGTACGGCAACCTCTTCTCCTTCCTTAAAAAGAAAACGGTAAACCCCGTAGAAGAACGCGTAGAAGAAGTTGAAATTTCTAACCCCGAACAGGTAGAAACCCCTGCATCGGCTGAAGAACAAACGGAAGAGTAAGACTTTTGGTCAAATAAAGAGGATTTTATGAGAAAAAAATTCGGAGCTATTTTGGCTTTATCCATCGTTGGGAGCGCCTGCATCATCGCAGGCTGCTCCGGCGGGGATGAGCTGGATCAATACAAAGAACAAGGATACGCAATCAAAGTGACCTACGACGCAAACGGCGGCTCGTTTACGGGTCGAACGGGGGTTACGGTGATCGACTTATTCAATCCTGATCACTATGAGGAAGATGCAGACGGCAAGGTACATATTCAGTTGACCGAGCCGACCGATCCTTCCCGTACGGCGGCAGGCGCGGAAATTAAGTTGACCATGTCGGGTTGCTTCTTCGCTGGTTGGTATCAAACGCGTGAAGTGGTAACGAACGAGGCTGGCAAGCCCGTAGACGTGAATGGCACGGTGTTGGAAGAAAGAGATGGTTATTACTACCTTCCCAATTCGGACACGGTGGCAACGCCTGCTTACAGCTATGACGGTTACTGGGATTTCACCAAGGATACCATTGATTATTCGGCGGCGGAAGATGAAGACTTTGCCATGACGTTGTATGCTGGTTGGTTACCTAACTACAGCTTTGAGTATTACTATCAAAATGCAACCAACCAAGAATGGACGTTGGCAGGCACGACCGTATTCGATTACAAAGCAACGAACGCTGCAAATTCGGACACGCACGATTGGGATACCATTCAGCTCCCTGACTGGAAAGACGGCGCGATGAATTATGAATATCGCTATGCCAACCAACAGATTTATAAATTCCCTAACAAAGAAGGGGAAACCTTTGTTGCGGCATACACCGACAGCGCATGCACCCAGGAAATCACCGAAAAGACGTTTACGCATACGGGTACGTTGGATTATGAACATTGCGTAGCCATCAACCCCGTACAAAAGATTTACGTAAAGACGAAAGCGGGTACAAATTATTACCGCATCGACAAGGCGGAAGACCTTAGCAAGCACGGGGATTTGAAAGGTAACTACGTGATTACGGCTGACCTTGATTTCACCGACGTGAAGTGGCCTGCAGTCTTTGGCACGGGTACGTTTACGGGTAGCATCACCACGGAAAATGATAAGATTATCAAGATTTCCAACGTGACGGCAAACCATAACAGTACGGCAACCGTAGGCGGTATGTTTGCGAAGATCGGC
Organism: Candidatus Scatosoma sp.; assembly: GCA_045612895.1. GTDB lineage: Bacteria > Bacillota > Clostridia > Christensenellales > Borkfalkiaceae > Scatosoma. Next base: position 11,784 of record JAZKZY010000180.1, read on the forward strand.
AAAGACGCTGTGCTTAAAAACTTAACTTTCGAAAACGCTACGTTGAACTTCAACAATGCTCCCTCCAAGAAGGACGAGGCTTCGTTCGGCTTGTTTGCAGGGTATATTGAAGATGGTGCAACGTTGTCGAATATTACGGTAGGCGGTGCAATCCGTATCGGTAAAGTGCAAAACTGGACGGAAAATTACGATTTGCACCTCTGTGCAAACGGTAATAGGGCAGGCATCACGCGTACCACGGTCAAGGTTTCCGTTTACGGCGAATATTTGTGGGCGGAAGAATTGTACGACTATGTTATCGACGTGGATAGCGTAACGGTAGAAAACGATTACGTTTTGATGTCCGTATCTAGCAACGTTGATATGCGTAAGAAAGCGGAAGCAGAATATTTAAAAGGCGAATATTAATTAAGTATAAATTAGGAGGCTAAAAATGAGCAAAAAAGGAATTAGAATGTTAAGTCTGTTTCTTGGCACGTTGATGGCAGGTTTTACGGTTGTTGCAAGCGGCTGTAAAGGTGAAGGTGACGGCACGTCTGGTTCGAACCCTAGCGGTAACCAAAAAGACAGTGTTGTTATCATGACCGAAGAGTTGAGCGGTTTGTTCAACCCCTTCTATGCAACGTCTGGTGCGGACATGGACGTAGTAGGCATGACGCAGATTGGTATGCTTTCCACGGATAAAAATGGTAAAACCGTGGCAGGTGATGAACATGCAACCGTAGTTAAAGATTACGATTACAAGATTCAAAACGAAAACACGGAAGACGCAAAGACGGTGTACACGTTCGTTCTTAAAAACGGTTTGAAATTCTCGGATGGCAAACCCCTTACGATGAACGACGTAATGTTCAACATTTACGAATATTTGGATCCCGTTTACACTGGTTCGTCCACGATGTACTCCATTGATATCGAAGGGTTGTTCGAATATAGATATCAACGTGAAGAAAGCGAAACGAGCAACACCAGTGACTCGATTGCAATGCAGGCGGCTTCTTACGCAAGCACGAGAATGTTGCACTTGCAGTCCATCTACGAAAAAATCGGTAGAGAAAACACGGGCAGCGAAACCTCGTTCAGCGCAACCGAAGCGCAGATGAAAGAGGCAATCAACGCATTGACGAAGGTGGACAAGGGCTACAACAAGACCGTTTCCGCTGAAGAACTTACCTTGGATCAATATAAGGCAAAGCTCCTTGAAGATTACCAGTTCACTTTGGATACCTTCAAGAAGGAATTGCAGGCAGACTTCAAGGCAGCAAAGGAATCCTTTGATACGACGACGGCTCCTTACAACGAATGGGCTGATCTCCTTCAAAACGATATCTTCAAATTCTTCCTCTATGAAGGCAGAATTAAGCCTAGATATGCAAAGGAAGAAGGTTCGGAGAGACCTAACAGATTGAAGATCCTTGACTTTGAAAACAAAGCGCTTGTAGATAACTTCACGACGGAAGAAGCGGCTATCGAGTTGATTTACAACGATACCGTAAAGACGAATTTCAACGCAATTCTTACCCAGTGGGGTACGGCAGGTACGTTGATGACGCAATACAGCGCAGACGCAACCTCCCTCTTGTTGCACAGCTCGTTGAAGAACGATGGTCTTAACTATCCGTACATTTCCGGCGTTAAATCGCTTGGTCAACCCTATGTAAATTCTGGTGTTTCGGCAGTATCCAAGGTTACCGTAAACGGTACGGATTACAACGTTGCACAGGAATACAACGCAGACGGTACGGTTAAGAACCCCGATAGCGAATACGCAGTTCTTGAAATTACCGTAGACGGTACCGACCCTAAGGCTATTTACAACTTCAGCTTTGGTGTTGCTCCTGCACACTACTACACGGCTGATGCGGAATATCCTAACGGCAGACCTATTGACATTAAGAACTGCAAGTTCGGTGTAGAATGGTCCAACAGCACCTTCCAGAGCAAGACGATTCAGTCCCAGCAGCACCAGGAAGTTCCTCTTGGCGCAGGTCCTTTCATGGCAACCAACGCTAAGAACGATAACAGCCCTGCAGGTAGCGATTTCTGGAATAGTAACATCGTTTACTTCAAGGCAAACGAAAACTTCATGTTTGAAGTAAAAGCTCCTAAGCTTCGTTTCCAAGTAGTTAGCTCCTCCAACGCAATTGATAAGCTTGCTGGCGGCGAAGTTGACTACATCACCCCTCAGTTCACGAAAGCAAACTCTGACCGCTTGAACACGATGGCAACGCAAGGCTTCCAGCAGCTTGACTCCTGGCAGCTTGGTTACGGTTATATCGGTATCAACGCTGGTAAGGTAGAAAACATTTGGATCCGTCGTGCAATCATGGCTGCAATGCAGACCGAACTTGCGCTCGACTTCTATGCACCCAACACGTGTACGAAGATCGACTGGCCTATGTCTACGGTAAGCTGGGCATATCCTCGCGAACAGAACGGTTCGCCCAAGGCAAGCCCCGTAGCATGGACGCAGTGGACGACGAAAGAAGCGGCAATTGCGAAGATTAGAGAATACATGAGCAACGCAGGCTCTGATGCAAACTTGAAATATACGTTTACGATCGCAGGTGCGTCCATTTCCGAACACCCTACGTACGCAGTATTCAAGCAGGCAGCAGAAATCCTTAACAGCTTGGGTTGGGACGTAGAAGTAAAGGCAGACTCTCAGGCGTTGACGAAGCTTTCCACCGGCGCATTGGCGGTATGGGCAGCAGCTTGGGGTTCCACGATCGATCCCGATATGTATCAGGTTTACCACAAAGATTCGAAGGCAACGTCTGTATACGCTTGGGGCTATCGTGAAATTAAGAACGACCAGAGCAAGTACAGCGAAGAATACGACATCATCTACAATCAGTTGAGTCCGTTGATTGACGACGCTCGTTCGATCATGGATGACAAGTTGAGAACGCCTATGTACGAAAAAGCAATGGAACTTGTTTTGGAATTGGCGGGTGAAATGCCTGTATATCAACGTAAGACGTTGTATGCTTATAACAAGAATACCCTTAAGGGCTTGAATGACGACGTAAATCCTTATTCCTCGCCCCTTGAAAAGATTTGGGAAATCGAACTTATCGGCTAATTACAATAAACAAGAGCATACGGAGTGAGGGGAAACCCTTTCTCCGTGGCTCGTAAAAAAAGCTTTAATTTGGTGTTAGAATGGTTAAATATATACTAAAAAGATTAGGTGCATCCGTATTGATTTTGTTAGGTGTATCCGTACTTTTATATACCTTGTTGCGTTGTATGCCTACGGACTTCGTAGAGCAGAAAATTCTCGCGCTCACCACGGGCGGCGCAGAAGTGCAAGAGGATATGAAAAATAAATTGTACGAAGCTTACGGGTTGGACGGCACGATTTTGCAGGGGTACTGGAAATGGCTCACCAACATTGCCCGCTTGGACTTTGGTACAAGCTTCATCAATGGCCGTGAAGTGCTTTCCGAACTCTTCAGCGCAGACAGATTAGGCACCTCCTTTATGATTGCGGCGATTGCAACCGTGTTCGAATTCATGATTGCAATTCCTTTGGGTATTACGGCGGCAACGCATCAATATTCCCTTCGCGACTATTTGGTTACCGTGCTCGTTTTGATCGGTATTTCCTTGCCTTCCTTCTTCTTCGGTCAGATGTTGAAAGACATCTTCGCGATTAAGTTGGACTGGTTCCCCGTTTCGGGTTTGAAGAATGCCGGTGTTACATACGCAACCACAGGCGAAGCGATTTTGGATTATATTCACCATATGTGCTTGCCCGTATTCACGGTTGTTATCTTGAGTATCGGCGGCCGTATGAGAATGACGAGAACGAATATGTTGGAAGTATTGAACTCTGACTATATTCGTACCGCGCGCGCAAAAGGCTTGAAGGAATATAAGGTTATCTACAAGCATGCATTCCGTAACACGATGATTCCCATCGTTACGGGTCTTGCTGGTTTGATCCCGCACTTGTTCTCGGGCGCAATGATTACCGAGGCGGTATTCGACTTGCCTGGTATCGGTAGCTACGCATTGAAAGCGATGACGCAAGGGGATATTCCTGTTATCATGACCTATAACATGTTCCTTGCAACGTTGGCTGTTTTGGGCGTATTGATGTCGGACTTGATGTACGGCATTGTTGACCCTCGCGTTAAGTTGGCATAAGGAGGTGGATTTATGGAAGTAAATGAAGAATTGAAAACTGAATTAGAAGAATCCACCGCCATGGAAGCCGTTGAAGAAACGGTAGAAACGGAAACGCTTACGGTAGAGGATACGGAAACGCCGCTTGATAAAAACGTTCGCTTGCTTTCGCCTACGCGTATGGTATTAAGACGTTTCTTCCGTTCGAAATTGTCCGTCGTCGGCTTGATTATGCTTGCATCCTTGTTCTTGTTCTGTTGGTTGGGCCCCGTGGTATATACCCGTTGGGCGGAAACGGAATCGGACCGTGCAGGCGCAGTAGAATATACGGTTGAAGAAGTAAGAGGGGACGATGGCGAAATCTTGTTCATTCAGGTTATCGCGACCAACACGGGTGTAAACATGCTTGCTGAACCCTCCGCTGACCACCTTCTTGGTACGGACGAACAAGGTATGGATATCTTTACCCGTTTGATGTATGGTGGTAGATTGTCACTTACCATCAGTTTCCTCGCGGTATTTTTAACCTCGGCATTAGGCATTGTACTGGGCGGTATCGCGGGTTATTACGGCGGTATTGTGGATAATATCATCATGCGTATATGCGACGTTTTGATGTGTTTGCCGACCTTACCGTTAATGTTGATTATCGGTACCGTACTCGACTCAAATGGGGTTTCACAGGACTACTATATCTATTTGTTGATGGGCTTGCTGGCGTTGTTCTCGTGGACGGGTATGGCGCGACTTGTTCGTGGTCAAATCTTGTTCCTTCGCGAGCAGGAATACATGGTTGCGGCAGAAGCAATGGGTTATTCCACGGCGAGAAGAATTTTCAAGCACTTGATCCCCAACATTTTACCTCAGATTTTGGTATCCATGACCATGTCGCTTGGTAGCATGATTTTGTACGAATCTACCCTTTCCTACTTAGGTCTTGGCGTAAGAATCCCTTATGCTTCGTGGGGTACAATGATTGAAATTATCTCCAAGAGAACGGATATTCTTCAAAACAACTTTAACGTTTGGGGGCCTTCCGGTATCTGCATTATTATTGCGGTGTTGGGCTTCAACTTTATCGGCGACGGTTTGCGTGACGCGCTTGACCCTAAACAGAGGAGATAATCATGGCAATCAAATGGTTTAAGAAAGAAAATAAAGCGGTGGAAGAAAAGAACGCCGCAATTAAAAAGCATTATCTTACGGGTAAAGAAGTAAGAGAAATTGCCAAAGCAAACCAAAAGGAAATGCGCCGTTTGGAAAAGGAAAAGAATCGTAAAGCAGATCCCTCCGAATATACGACGGAAATGAAAGATGACGGCAATATTTTGGAAGTAGACGGCTTACACTCTTATTTCTTCACCGATCAAGGTGTTGTTAAGGCTGTAAACGGCGTTACCTTCAACGTTCCTTCCAGATCTACGGTAGGCGTTGTAGGGGAATCGGGTTGCGGTAAATCGGTAACCTCGATGTCCATTATGCGTCTTTTGCAGGGCCCTTCCGGTCAAATTGTAAACGGCTCTATTCGTTTCAGAGTAAGCGATTACAAGTTGGACGAAAAGGGTAAGCATATCCCCGTTTATGAAATGGACGAAGACGGCAACGTTGTTATGGAAGACGTGCTGGATAAAAACGGCAATCCCGTCCTCGATAAAGATGGCAACGTAGTGCAAAGAGGTAAGCAGGTATTAGACGAACACGGTATCGGCGTCTTTGAACAGGAAGAAAAGGTATATGATATTGCCAAAATTCCCATCAAGGACATGTATCGTTTGAGAGGTCGTCAAATGGCGATGGTTTTCCAAGAACCCATGACCTCGTTGAACCCCGTATTTACGATCGGCAACCAGCTTGACGAAGTAAGTCTTTTGCATATCCCTGGCGCAACGAAAGAAACAGCGAAAAAACGTTCGATTGAAATGTTGAACTTGGTAGGTATCGCAATGCCCGAACGCGTATATGCATCTTACCCCCACGAATTGTCGGGCGGTATGCGTCAACGTGTTATGATCGCAATGGCGCTCGCAGGCGAGCCTCGTTTGATTATCGCGGACGAGCCTACGACGGCTTTGGACGTAACCATTCAGGCGCAAATCCTTGACTTGTTCAACGACTTGAAACATAAGATTAACAGCTCGATTTTGTTGATTACGCACGACTTGGGCGTTATTGCGGAAATGGCGGACTACGTTATCGTTATGTACGCAGGCAGAATCATCGAACAAGGTACGGCTTCGGAAATTTTCCACAACCCCTTGCATCCTTACACGCAGGGCTTGCAAAAATCCAAACCGACCATGAAATCGTCCGAATCGCAGTTGTTTAACATCCCCGGTAACGTACCCAACCCCGTGGATATGCCCAACTATTGCTACTTCAAAGAAAGATGCTCGCAATGCATCGGCAAATGTTCGGGTGAATATCCTTGCATGGTACAGGTTAGCCCTACCCATTACGTAGCCTGCCATTTGTATGAAAATACGGTAAAGGAGGAGAACTGATATGGAAAATGAAGAAATGATCGTACCCTCCGTAGCTGAAGAAGAGGTAGGCATGTCCGAGTTTGCAGGGTTTGACGACGAAGCAGAACGCTTAAGAGAAGAGGAAGCGCGCAACGCGCAAATCGAAGCGGATAGCTTGCTTCCCCCCGATCCCGAAGCAATTTTGGAAGTTAGACATTTGAAAAAACACTTCGTTTTGAAAAAGACGTTGATGGGCAAACCCATTTCCACCTTAAAAGCGGTTGACGACGTATCGTTCAAGGTAAAGCCGGGCGAAACGTTGGGTATCGTAGGGGAATCGGGTTGCGGTAAAACGACCACGGGTAGAGCGATTTTGAAATTGCACCAGCCCACGGGCGGCCAAATCTTCTTTGAAGGTGTGGATATCGCAAAATACACCCCCAAGCAGATGCGCGCTTTGAGAACGAAAATGCAAATCGTATTCCAAGACCCGTATTCTTCGTTGCCTCCCAGAAGTACGGTAGGTGACATTCTTTCCGAAGCGGTAAAGGTACACAACATCGTACCCCCCGAACAGGTAAAAGAATACGTTTTGGGCATCATGGAACAATGTGGCTTGCGTGATTATTATTACGAAAGATATCCCCACGAATTCTCGGGCGGTCAGCGTCAGCGTATTTGTATCGCGCGCGCTTTGGCTGTAAATCCCCAGTTGGTTGTTTGTGACGAACCCGTTTCGGCGCTTGACGTGTCCATTCAGGCGCAAATCATCAACCTCTTGAAGAAGATTCAAAAGGAAAGAAAGCTCACCTATTTGTTCATTTCGCACGACTTGTCGGTTGTAAAATACATATCGGATAAAATCAGCGTTATGTATTTGGGCTCGATGGTAGAATTCGGCGATAAGGATAAAATCTTCAACAATCCTTTGCACCCTTACACGGTTGCATTGTTCTCGGCTGTACCTAATCCCAACCCGGATGAAAAGGGTAACCGTATCTTGTTGAAAGGGGATATTCCTTCGCCTGCAAATCCTCCCAAGGGTTGTAAATTCCACACGCGTTGTCCGAAAGCAATGGAAATTTGCAAACATATCGCGCCTGCTTATAAGGAATACGAAGAAGGACATTTCGTAGCGTGTCATTGCTATAATGAGGAGTAAGAATGGCTAAAAAGAAGAAGGAAAAAGTGATATATTACGACGACAATTCCACCCTTGTGGATATGTCGGAAGTAACCCGCAACGGGAAGAAACCCAAACAGCAGTCCACGAAACGCCAATCTACGGCGAGTGAAAAGTGGCAAACCTACTGGTCAACGGTACGCGTTATGGTTTTCCCGATGTTGATTGTTTTGGCAATTCTTTGCGGATTGTACCTTCTTTTGATGCTGTTAGGCGGAAACTTCTAAAAAATCAATGAACTGTAATATCCCCCAAAAGCGGTTATGCTTTGGGGGATATTTTTATAGGCAGGCAACCGTTTGCACTAGATTTCTTTACAAAAAAATTACGAAATAGTAGTGACTTTTAGAAATGGATATGGTATAATGATAAAAGTGAAACGTTCATAAAGGTTTCGTACGTCTTTGAGTATAGCTCGTTGTGGGCAACCTCAAAAACTTGTCATAAAAGGGATAAAAGGAGAACGATTTTGAAACTTCCCGAATTGAAAAAGGTTAAATTGCAAACCCTCACCTTGCCCACGGCTTGGCAGACGGTGATTTTCCGTAACTACGGTTACGTGCGTACCGAACGCATTGCTAAGGTGCTAGGCTGTGATGAAAAAACTGTACGCGCGGAGGCGAAAAGGCTTGGTTTACCCGATGATGATTTCGCTATGGAATTTGAAAAAAGGGGTTATCTCACCATCATCCGAAACAACTGGCACCTGTTGCCGTATGCGCAGTTGCTTACTTTGTTGAATTTCACCGAGGAAAAACTCGCTTACGTCTTAGAAAAAGACGACTTCCTTGGGGTGAAGTTAGGGAACTTCAAACCCGATTGTCCGCCCGTTTTCTATGTACCTTTAACGGCGGAAGAAAGGGAAAAAACAGCCGTAATCTCGTACCTGCTTACCACTTATTGTGGTGAAAAGGGAAAACCGTTCGACTTTTTCCCGAACGGAATGGAGGGTAAAGGCTGTGTGACGGCGCAAGGGAAACGCATCGTACATGGGTATCTTTCTCCTTGCAGCGACGTGTTTGCGACGGACGGGGCGGACACCCTGCCCGACGAATTGCTTGCCGCTTATCAAGCGGTGGGGATCAACGGAATTTGGCTGCACGGCTTACTTTCGGAGCTGTCCCATTATCCGTTTGCGCCCAACCTTTCGGACGGTTACGAACAAAGACGGGAAAACCTCAACAAGCTGATTGCCCGTTGTAAAAAATACGGTGTGGGGGTGTATTTGTACCTCAACGAGCCGCGCGCTTTACCCGAGGGGGTGGGCGAGGAGGCGGAAAAGCTCCTTGGCTGGAAAGAGCGCCGTACCCTTTGTATGGAAGAGGCGGAGGTACAAAGCTACCTGTATAACGCCGTTTATGATTTGTGTAAAAACGCCCCCGATTTGGGCGGTATCTTTACCATTACGATGAGTGAAAATCCCACCCATTGCCACTACGTACCAGGCACCGAATGTCCGATTTGTAAAAATCTTCCCCCCGAGCGCACGGCGGCAATGGTCAACAACCTGATTTACCGCGCGATGAAAGACAGCGGTTGTCAAGGGGAAATGATTGCCAACCTTTGGGGCTGGTCGCCGTATATGGGTTGGACGGAAGAACAAGTATTCCATGGCGTAGAAACGTTGGACAAGGGCATTTCCGTGCTGTGCGTCAGCGAATTTGACCTCGATATAGAAAAGGGCGGGGTAAAGAGCAAGGTGATTGACTACTCTATATCCAACCCTGGTCCTAGCGAATTGACGAAACGGGTATTGACAAAAACAAGGGAAATGGGGCATACCATGTACGGAAAGATTCAAGCCAGCAACAGTTGGGAGTGTTCCGCCGTACCTTATATTCCCGTATTTGATTTGGTGTACGAGCATTTGGAAAATCTCCAAAAGCAAGGGGTGGAAAACCTCTTCTTGACCTGGACGTTGGGGGGATATCCCTCCCCGTCGGTGGCGCTTGCCTCCGCATATACGAAAGGGTTTGACTTGGAGGCTTGGTACAAAGAGAACTATGGTGAAAATGCCCAAGGGGTGCATGAGGGCATACGTGTTTTGTGCGACGCCTTCCGCGAATATCCTTTCAGCATCGGCGCGCTGTATCTTTCCCCGAAAACGTTGGCTTGCGCCAACCTTTGGGAGCTTACACCCGAAGAAAAATCTTCCACCATGGTATGTTACGCCTACGATGATTACGAGGCGTGGATTGCGCCGTACCCTTACGAAACGTATATTGACCAGCTTGGTAAACTGTTAAGCGGTTGGGAGAGGGGGATTGCGTTGCTTTCAAGTCTTCCGCAAACGGAGAAAATTGCAGAGCTTGTTCGTTATGCGCAGGCGGCGCACGCGCACTTTACCGCGGATTTCTTGCAAACAAAGTTTGCAAAATGTAAGCGCGAAAAGGATAGCGAGGGGATGAAAGCCTGCGTACTTGCAGAACAAGAAAATGCGGAAAAATTGCTTGCGCTGATTAGAAGGGACGGAAGAATTGCCTACGAGGCCTCCAACCATTACTTCTACACCGAGCGCAATTTGATTGAAAAAATCATCCGCATGAAAGAATTTCATGAAAGGTTAAAAAAATCATAACGAAAAGGGAAAAAGAGGGCAAATTTGTCCTCTTTTTTGTCGATAAATGCCAAAAAGAGGGGAAAATCCCCGAATGTCATATACATTCGTGACAAAAAAATTTACCCAACGGCTTGACGAAAAAGCAATTTTAGAGTAAAATTGTAGTGTAACATGTATCATAGCGTCATTATGTCAAAAAATATAGTTAAGGAAAAGAAACACCCTTAGGGTGTAGAAAGGTGCAAATGAACGAATTAATTTTGTCCTTGTGTTGCGTAGGGGGTGCCGCGGGTACCTATTTTGGATGCAATGCATTAAAAAACAAAAAGCTCCGTTTCGGCAAGAAAGAGGTGTCTTTGTCCAACCTTGTGTTGTGGACGTTGGCAGTTTTACTCTTTGCTGGGTTGATCCCGTATATGTTCTGGATGAACGAGATGAGCAATCAGGATGCCGCCACCGGCGTTATGTTCTCGAGGGCTGGTTACGTGTTGGTGGGTATATTAGACTGGCTGACGGTAATGACGGCGGCAATCACCATCGTGATGCCATTCTTCAAAAAGCAAGAGGCGAAAGATTACTGTGCGTTTATCGCCATCCCCGTTATCATTGCCAACATCGCGGCGCTCCGTCCTGCGGTGCAAGGCAACCTCGGTACGGCGGACTTGACGCACTGGCGTGCGCTTGTACACATGGGGCGTATCCTGTTGATGTCGATGATTTGCGGTAATGCGTTGCTCAAAACGATTTTGGGCCGCGATTTTGAAAACATCTGCAATCGTCTTTGGAAGATGGCGTTGTTCTTCGTCTTGTACCTGATTGCATTTGTTCCTACCTATTTTTTCCAAATGGTGTTTGGTCAAATCGGTGATACGACAGAGGGCTTTACGGTAACCCACCGTGTATACATGTACATATCCTTCCTTGTTCCGTTGTTGATTTATTTCACACAACGTAACAAATCGGAAAACGATAGACATTTCCTTCTTGTATTGCTTTCATTGAGCGGTGTTATCCAGTATTTCATTTACGCCCCTCATCGCGGCGGCGCGGAAGTATTCCCGTTGCACCTTTGTAACGCGGCAATCGTGATGATGTTTATTGCGTATGCCTTCAAGATTAAGAGCCTTTACTACTTTACCTACTTCATCAACGTACTCGGCGCGTTCTGTGCAATCGTGTTGCCGGAAGCCGACTACCCGGCGTTGTCCATGGTGGCGTTGACCTACTGGTTCAATCACTGGTATGCGTTCTTCCTGCCCTTGCTTGGTGTAGCGCTCGGGATATTCAAGCGTCCCAGCTTCAAACTGATGTCCTCGTCGCTGATTGTATTCACACTGTACGTAACATTCGTATTCTTCTTTAACTCGTACTTAAACAGCCCGTTGTTTGAAGGAAAATACAATGCAGACTACTTCTACTTGTACAGCGACTTCTTCGTAGATAAATTTGCCTTTGCGAAGGATTTGAAATATAATTATATTTGGACCTATTCGGCGTTCGGGACCGAGTTGACGGCATATCCCGTATACGTACTGACGATATACCTTGTGTTCATTGCCCTGACCTTTGCAATTTGGGGTTTCTACACAATGATATTCAACATCTCCGACGCGCATCGAAAGCTTGCGTACCGCAAGAAATTACAACGGGTAGATAGGGTAAACCTGTTGAAAGAATTAAACGGCAAACCTTTAAGTTCCCCCTTACATCCTGAAGGAGAAAATATGGTAAAAATTTCGCATTTCTCAAAAACCTACGCTGGCTCCGATAAGAAATCGGTAGAAGATTTAAGTTTAGAAATCCATGACGGTGAAGTATTCGGTTTCATCGGCCACAACGGTGCTGGTAAATCCACCACGATCAAGAGTTTGGTTGGTATCCAGTCGATTACCGAAGGCAGTATTGAAATCGAGGGCTATGACATTGCGCGTCAGCCGTTGGAGGCAAAACTTCGTATGGGTTACGTTTCCGACAACCATGCTTTGTATGAAAAGCTGACGGGCAGAGAGTATATTAACTACGTAGCCGACCTCTACATGGTAAGTGAAGAGGACAAGAAAGAGCGTATTGACAAATACGTAAAAATGTTCCAGTTGGAGCATGCGATTGACAGAGAAATCAAGAGCTACTCTCACGGTATGAAACAAAAATGTATGGTAATCAGCGCGCTTATCCACAACCCGAAGGTATGGGTTTTGGACGAACCGTTGACGGGTCTTGACCCGACCAGCTCGTGGCAAATCAAAGAATGCATGCGTCAGCACGCAGATGCAGGCAACATCGTATTCTTCTCCAGCCACGTTATCGAAGTAGTAGAAAAGATTTGCGACCGTATCGCAATCATCAGCGGCGGTAAATTGCGCCGTATCAGCACGATGGAAGAAATCAAAGCCGAAGGCGTTTCCTTGGAACAGTTGTATTTGCAGTATGCACAACAGCACGATATAGAGGCAGGCGCAAAGGTAGACGCGCCCGCTGAAGAAAAAACGTCGGACGAAAACGGAGTTGCTTGATATGGTTGAAAAAGCGATGCAAAAAAACACGGCGTTCCGTCGTGTGAAATATCTGACGTTAATGCAGATAGGGGACGGCGTTCGCGATCTACGCACAGGCAGTAAAGCGAAGCTGGCGGCGAAATTATCCTTAAAAACGTTACTTGCCGTGTTAATGATGGCGGTATTCGTTGCGGTATTTTGGCTGATGAAATCCTTCTTCCAGCTTGCCCCCAGCCGTGATATGTTGATCACCTTGTTGTTCGTTACGCAAATTGTCAGCATTATCTCCTGCTTGAGCAGTATGATGTTGACGCTGTTTGCCAGCAAGGAAAACACGATGCTGTTGGCGTTCCCTTGTAATTACAGTGAAATCTTCTTGAGCAAAATCATCGTATTCGCTTTGGAAGAAATGAAGAAAAACGTTTACTTTATCCTTCCCTTGTTGGTAGGGGTTGGCTTAAACGGCGAGGTAGGCGCTTTGTTCTGGGCGCAGTTGCCGATTATGTGGTTTGCGCTTTGCTTGTTCCCTGTATTCATCGGCGCGATGCTGTCTATCCCTGCAATCTTCATCAAACGTTTCCTGCAAAACCACGTATGGCTGTATGCGGCGATGATGGTGGCGGTATTCGGCGTTTTGTTCTTCAGCATTTTCACGGTTTTGTCGAACGTAGAATTGCCCATTAAGCTCGTAGCGGTGTACGGTAAATTTATTGCAGGCATCAAAGAGGGCTTTGTGACGGTGAACCAGTTTGCGCTCTTCTATAACTGGATCGGGAAAGCGTTATACGGTGAAATGGTATGGCTGTACTTGCCCTTAATCCTTTTGGTGCTGGTAGGTCTTTGCGTAGTATGTTTCTTGGCGGCGATGCCCTTCTATTTCAAGGCGGCAAGTGCGTCCAACGAAAACAGCACCACGAAAAAGCACGGCTTAAAGATATCGAAGAGAGGGGGCTTGTTCGGTACCTTCTTCCGCAAGGAATTAAAAATTCAGCTTCGTACTTTCCAGTCGGTAAACTCGATCATCATCGTGGTATTCTTGTTCCCGTTGATTACATACGTGTTCAACTTCTTAATGGCGGCAATTAATACCAACGCGATGGGTAGATATATGTCGATTGCCTTCAATATGATGATTATCCTCAGTTTGCTTGGCACCCACAATGCCAACAGCGCGGCAAGCATCAGTATGGAAGGTAACGAATTTGCGGTATTAAAAACCGCGCCCTCTAACACCTCGGTTATTGCGTGGGCAAAGTTAGCGGTAACGGGGCTTGTGAACTTGGCATCCCTTTGCATGATGGCGGCGATGCTGTTGATGACGACTCGTTTGCAAATTCTTGACATCGTACTGTTGATGGCAAGCATCTTGTGTGTCAGCTTGGGTCAAATCGCATGGGGGTTTGAATTTGATATCCGCAAACCCAAAATCGGCGACTATGCCGCAAAGGGTGAAGGTGTAACGGACAATGGCAATATTGCAAAAGCCATGGCAATGGCATTCTTGGTGGCGACTTTGTTTGGCGTTGTAGGCATGTTGTTTATGGCGGAAGACTACCTCTTCGGTTGGATCCGTGTGGTAGCTTTTTCGGTGGTATTTATGGCTGCAAGGTTCTATCTATTGCGTAGCAACCTCAAGGCATATTTCGACGATATACAGGGCTAATGGGAGGACGGTATGAATAAGAAAGTAGTATTTTTGGTCGTCTTGTTAGAATGTATTTTGGCGGTATTTATCGTTAGTATTTTCGGACATGCTATTGAGGACGCAAGAAAGCAAATCCTTTGCCGAGACATCTATTTTGTAACGGAAAGCGGCGAAAAGATCGAAGACGGGGAGATGATTGAATACAAATTAACGGATTCCAACATCAGTTACCAGTTATACTGGGTAATGGAAACGAAGGAAACCTCTAACAAAGAGGTTGTATTCGAATCCTCCGACCCCATGGTAAAGGTAAACTCGGAAGGTCTTATCACCTTCTTGGAGGAAACGGACGTAGTTATCACGATTAGAGCAATTGACGGCAGCGGTAAGACGGACAGCATTACGCTTGTACCCAAGCGTGGCGGCGGCGTTGTCGATATGTAAAAGGGCGGTATAGCCCAAAATCGGGTCTACGGAAAAAACCGTGGCAAACCGATGCAATTATATATTCATATATAAAACTCGAAAGAGAGGGGACGGATAAGACCGATTCACCTCTCTTTTTTTTGCAAAATAGGGATAAAAACACCCCAAAATGTAGAAAAAAGACGAATGTCATATACATTCGTGACAAAAAAAACTTTCCAAAACCTTGACGGCAAAGGGATTTTAGAGTAAAATGATAGTATCAATAAGGAGGATAAACTTATGAAAGCATTGAAAAAAGCGCTGATTGCCTTATTTGGCGCAGTAATGGGTTGCTTATTCTTTGTAGGATGCCTTTCCACAAAGTTGTCGGTAACCTATATGGTAGATGGGGAAACCTATCGCGTGGAGGAATATGAAATTGATGCGAAAGTATCGTTGCCTACCCCTCCCACGAAAGAAGGTCACACCTTCATCGGTTGGTACACGGACGCAGCGTTGACCATTCCTTACGCGGAAGGTAAAGTGAACTCTGCATTCACCTTGTACGCTAAATTTAGCGTATCCAACGTTTACATCGTTGTAAACACCGCAGGCGGTGAAAAGGTTGAACCTATTGAAGTGTTGCCTGGCGGGGATTATACCATTCCCGAAGCGAAAAAAGAGGGGCATACCTTCCTTGGCTACACCTACATCGATGAAAACGGTGACGAACAGGATTTCCCTTTGTCTGGTAAATATCCCAACAATGTGGGTATCAAGATTACCGCAAAATATGAGGTAAACAAATACAAGGTTACCTTCGTTGGCGCAAATTCCGCTGAACAGGAAGTTGCATACGGCTCGGTAGCGGTTGCTCCCAACGCTGAAAAGACTGGTTACAAGTTCGAAGGCTGGTACACCAGCGCAACCGAACAAACGGACGCAACCAAATTCGACCTTGCAACGGCGATTAAGGGCGAAACCACCTTGTATGCAAAATATACCGCAAATCAATACAAGATTGCAATCGCGGCAAACGGCGGTACCTTTGCGAATACGGCGGATGCAAACGTAGACGTTACGTTTGACGGCGCATATACGTTGGCGGAACCCACCAGACCTGGTTACACCTTCTTGGGCTACACCTTGCAAAACGGCGCAAGCTTTGACAAGGAAGGCACGTACACCGTAGCGGACAACGTACATTTGTCTGCGCAATGGCAGCAAAATAAATACACCGTAACCTTCAAGGATTTCGATACGGACGAAACGATTACGACGGTAGAAGACCTTGTATACGGCGCAAAATTGCCCGCAATCCCTACGGCACAGCCTGGTTATGAATACGCAGCGGCTTATGAAGGCGATAAGACGACGGCGTTGACCGCAACCACCATCGACGACAATAAGGTTGTTTACGTAAAATATACGGCAAAGACCTTCACGATTACGGTAAACGGCGCGCAAGCTGGTTACGAAAATCCCACCGTTAAGTATGGTGAAAACTATTCGCTTGTTGCACCTGATAAGGGCGAAGGCTACGACTTTGTTGGCTTCACCATGAACGGCGAAACGTTTAACGCAGAAGGCACCTATACTTGGACGGACAATATCGTTATTACGGCGGTTTGGAACACCGAAAATAGAGAAATCAACTTCTATGACGGCAACACGGAATTCACGAGCCTCGTTATCGTTAAGAAATACAACGACGACATTACGGGCATCACCCTTCCTGGCGTACCTGCAAAGACCGGTTATGAAACGGACGGCAAGTGGTACACCGAAGGCGGTGAAGAATATACGGCAAACGGCGTAATCACGGAAGATATCCGCCTCTATGCGAAATATACCGCAAAGAACTACAAGATTTATATCGAGGGCTATGGTCCTGTTTCTGTAACCTTCAATGAAACGTACACCTTGCCTGCATTGACCAATACGGGTTATATCTTGGACGGCTACCTCTTGGACGGTAAAGATTTCGCAACCAAGGGTACTTATACGACGGCGGATGATATCACCATTACCCCTGAATGGAAAGAAGATAAGGTTATCGTAAACTTCAACAGCGACGGTAAGACGGAAGCGGTGGACGCATTGAGAAACTGTGCGGTAACGCCTGCAACGCCTGCTGAAAAGACTGGTTACAAGTTCGAAGGCTGGTACGTCGGTGAAACCAAGATTGATTTCGCAACCTGGAAACCTACGGATGACGTAACTACGCTTACCGCTAGATACACCGTAAACACCTACACCGTAACCTTCAAGGTATGGACGAAGAACGGCGTGGTAGATACCAAGGTAACGGTTGAATACGGCAAGACGCTTACGCCTCCTGCACACGCAGAACGTGATGCGTACAACTTCTTGGGCTACACCTACAATGGGACGGCATTCAATTACACGGATCCTTTCACCTTGACGGAAGACATCACCTTGGAAGAAAAGTGGGAATTGAGAGAAGACGCTTCCTTGTTCGAATATAACAAAGACGGCAACTTCTTCACGGAAAGAGAAAACTACGATGCGGACTGGACCTACGTATACTTGGTAGGCGAAACCTATACGTTTGCTGAGGGCGTTCAATTGTACTTAGATGAAAACGGCGTTCACTACGCAGAAGCAGCAGGCAACGTTTTGACGGTAAAACTTGCAGGTAGCTTTGTGGTTCAGGTAAACAATAACGGCACGACTTATACGAGAACGATTAAGACGGTTGAATATATCAAGTCGATGGCAATCGACGGTACGACCTATGACACAGCTTGGGGCGTACAGAACGGCGAATACAAGAGAAATTCCACCGACGTTTGGGATAACGATAAGAAATTTGCGGTTGGCGAAGTTGCAATGCAGGTTGGTAAGACCAACTTTATCCCTGAATTGAACGTAAACGGTAACACGAAGGCTACGTTTGATACGGCAAACTTCAATGTTTCCGTAACGGTTGACGGCGCTGAAACGACCGCTTACAGCATCGCAAACGGTGCAATTAACTTTGCGGATAGCTTGGTTGGTAAGAGAGCTGCAATCACGATTGCTCCTAAGTACGACGTAGGCAAGCATGAATTGGTTTACAACGTAGAAATTAACAACGCAGTAAACGTATATAACGATGCGGACATGAAGAAAGCATTTGCGGATAAGAACGTGAAAGAAATCAACGTATTGCGTGATATCAAGGCAGAGCTTACGGAAGGTCAATATCATAAGAGCTTTACCTACGAGGGTAAGACCTATTACGATCCCGTGCCTATCAACGGTACGGATGACGCTACGACGGGTGTATATATGCGTACGAGCGGCAACCTTAAGATCAATGGTAACTACTTCACGGTAGATGCAACGGCGGTTCCTCGTATCGATAACCGTGACGGTACTGGTAGGGGCCACGTTGACGGCGCAATGTGGATGCAACGTATTCGTTTCTCCATCTTCAACTTCGGTACAAACTGGACGACGGATTACAGCAACTATACCATGGAAAACCTGAACATTATCGGTAATGGTAATATGGACGCTGCGCAAGTAGAAGACTATCAGATTAATGGTAAAGACGTATTGAAGTATAGTGGCTCGGCGGCTGGTATTCAAATCGGTAGCGGTACCCTTAATATGGACGGTGTACCCGCTCGTATGTGCAGCTACGCAATCTATCCTTTCGCAGGCAATCCTGTGAAGACACAAGACGGCTCTGGCTACACGCATTCGGTTACCCTTAATGCAAAAGATTGTAAGCTTGAAAAGAGCTGGGGCAACAACATCTACGCTTACGGTTTCTGTAAGATTACGTTAGACAGCTGCTTCATCGGTTCGGCTAACGGTGCGGCGATTCACTATGACTCGAAGTCGCCTTCCACGACGGATCTTTATAACAGTGGCGTATATTCCGCATTGGTATTGAAGAACGGCACGGATATTCAAAACTGGATCACTGGCTACGAAGCTTGGTTTGCAGCAAACTATGCAACGACGGCTGTAACGGATGCAAAGAGTTTGTTGGATGCAGGTGTTATTCAATCCAGTCAACAGGTAACTGGATATATGCAGCAACAGCTGGGGATGGCAAACTTCTCCGTGAATAAGAAGGTTGCAAATGGGGAAACCATTAACTTTGCAATCTTGATGAAGACCTCGGGTGATACCTCTGATTGGGTTGGGCATCCCATCGGTCATGGCTCGATTGACGTGACCTTTGAAAGCGGCTATGCGGCATTTGATCCTGCGGCATTGCAAGCAGGTGCGGCTGTTGGCGATATGAGCCAAGCATACAACTTAATTAATAATAATTATGCGAAGTTTGCCACGGAAAATGCTTTGTTCGGCTACATGGAAGGTTATATCGGCATGATTGACGCATAATAAAAAACGCGTAAATGGAGGCGGAGGGCAGCATTGCCCTCCGCTTTTCCAAACTGACTTTGGATGCAATAAGGTGTCTGATTGCTCACTTTGTTAGCTTGTCTCGCGCATTCACGAATGATATAAACAATTGCAGTAGCTTGTCCTATCGTCAAGGCTTTACATTATCACAATATATTCACAAAAAAATTCTTGCAAAAACGTATATATTATAGTATAATAAAAATATGATGAAACATTGTTGCGATTTACACACCCATTCTATATATTCGGACGGCACTTGGACGCCGACGGCTTTGATTGATGAGGCGGAATGGATAGGCCTTTCTGCCATCGCTCTCACTGACCACAATACTGTGGCTGGTTTGCCCGCCTTTTTTCAAGCAGCAAAAGGGAAAAAGGTAGAGGCGATAGGCGGTGTAGAATTGTCTACCGATTTTGAGGACGTAGAATTACATATCGTCGGCTTATTCATCAAGGAAGAGCATTTTGATGCCATAGAAGAGCTGGTGCGAGAAATGAAAAAACGCAAAGAAGAGAGCAATATTCTCTTGGTCAAGGGGTTGCGTTTGGCTGGCTACGACGTGGATTTTAACGACATTAAGGCGCGTAACCCCAGCGGACATATCAACCGCGCGCATATTGCCTCCGCGCTCCTTGAAAAGGGGTACGTCAACAGCATCAGCGAGGCGTTTGACGTTCTACTGTCAAAGACGGGGGGATTTTACACCCAGCCAAAGCGTTTGGACGTCTTTGAAACGATTGCTTTCTTGAAAAAAATCGGCTGTGTTTCCGTACTTGCCCACCCTTTCCAGGAGTTGGACGAGGAGGGCGTGCGCCGTTTCCTTGCCTTGGCAAAGCCGTGCGGTTTGGACGGTATGGAAACGGAATACTCGAAATACAGCGAGGAAACGGTGAAAAAAGCGAAAGAAATCGCCCGTGAATTCGGTATCAAGGAAAGCGGCGGCAGCGATTTTCACGGGGATAGAAGAAAGGGAATAGAAATCGGTGTGGGCAAAGGCAATTTGCGTGTACCGACGGCATTCTTGGAAGAGTTAAGAGGTAGCTTATGAAAGCAAAGCAAAGGATTAAATTGTTTATCGTTTTAGGGATTGAGGCCATCGCTATTGCGGTGATGCTGTTGCTTATTTTCTTTGCAGGTAAACAAGTTTATACGGTTACGTTTGACCTGAATGGCGGTGTTTTGTTGAGTGGTGATCTCGTGCAAAAGGTTACGCAAGGTCACAACGCAACCCCTCCGACAGCGGCGAAGGACGGACACTATTTCTTGATGTGGAGCGGCTCGTATAACCGTGTTACCCACAACGTTACCGTGTACGCGGTTTGGGAATATGAAACCACCGCAGGTATCGAATATAACGTGGATGAAAATAGCAATTATTGCACTATTTCGGGTGCGTTTGACGGTTTGCAGGGGGACGTGTACGTCGGTGGTTACCGTGACGGCAAAAAAGTGCTTGGCATCGAGCCGGGCGCGTTTGCAGGTTGTACGGGCATCACCAACATTCACCTTTTGGACGGTATTTTGACGATCGGTGACGGCGCGTTTGCTGGGTGTACATCCCTTGAAAGCATTGACCTGCCCTCCACGGCGGTGAGTATGGGGGACAACGTTTTTGCCGGCTGTGAAAGCTTGGAAACGGTTGTTTTGCCTAAGGATTTACAAACCCTTGGCGCAAATGCCTTTGACGGTTGTACTTCTTTGACCTCGGTGACTGTTTTTGATGATTTGAAAACCATCGAGGAAAACGCTTTCCTTGGTTGTGAGGCGTTGGAAACGCTTACCTTAAACGAGGGGCTTGAAAGTATCGGCGCAGGTGCGTTTGCAGGGTGCGTTGCCCTTAAAGAAATCACCTTGCCCGTTACTCTTGTCAACGTGGGTGTTGGCGCATTTGACAATGCGGAAATGACGATTTACGTATCCACCTATGCAAAGGAAGGTGAAGAGGCTTTACCTGAATGCTTTGCAGAGGGTTGGAACAACGGCGCAACCATAGAATGGAAGTACATAGAAGAACCCATTGAAGAGGAAGAAACCGAGGGCGAGGAAAGCTCGGAGAAAAACAACAAATAAGCGAGGATAGCATATGGATATGATGCTGGTGCTTGGGATTATAGCCGCTGTATTTCTCGTGAGTTTGACCTTGATAGCGCTTTACCACGATTCGATAAACACCCGTGTGTTTAACGCAATTTTCTTGGTGGTGGATGCGATATTCTATTTTATATGGAACTTAGGTATGTACGAGCAAGGTTGGCTAGATGACGGGTTTGAAACGCTGGGCAATATCAGCCCGATGATTTTCACCGTCATTCCCTTAACCTGTTTTATGAATAAAAGAACAAAAGATTACGCTTATTCCGCGATTTCCCTTTTGTGGGTAGGGATGTTTTTGGCGCTGTTTATCAGTCCAGAGCAGGTCTATTTGACAAGCTACCGCACCGAGGCAACTATCCTTTATACGGGGGAAGCGCTGTGTCATATGTGGGCGGCCTTGTTTGGGCTGTACCTCATTTTGACGGAGCAAGTAAAGCTTTCCTTTGGTACATGGGTGCGTGCAATCGTCTTTATGTATGCGGTGATTGGGTTTGGCGTGTTCTTAAATTACTTCTTCCACAAGTCGCATTTTGGTATGAATCCTTATGGCTCGTATGCCATTTACTTCTTGGATATTTTCGGCACGTTCGAGGCAACCTTGGTTGCATATCTGTTAGGTGTAATGACGGTGCTGTCCATAGGTTGGGGGTGTGGGTATTTGTTCAAACGAATGATTGCACCCAAGGCAGAGCGTATGGTGCTGCCGCACTTGGATGAGGAAGAAAAGGAAATTGAACCGTTGACTTTTACGGGAATGACCTCGGTATATATTAACAATCAAGAGGATAAACAATGAAAAACGATTTTGGCTACAAGGCAGGCAAAACGGTCAAGGCGTTAGAACTTGACGGCTACTACGTATGGGATTGCTCGGTGATTAAATCGGGCGGTAAATACCATATGTTCTCTTCCCGTTGGAAGGAGGAATATGGGTTTGGGTGGAACTGGCTGTTCAACAGCGAAATTATCCATTCCGTATCCGACACCCCCGAAGGACCGTACCAGTTCCAAAACGTCGTATTGCCCCGCCGTGGTAGGCAATATTTTGACGGTATCAACACCCATAATACCTGCATTAAGGAATATAATGGGAAATTCTACCTCTATTACATGGGTACGACCTACGGTGGGGATATCCCGACCAGCCCGAACGTGAAGGAGAATTACTGTGACGAGTGCTGGAATAAAAAACGTATCGGTTTGGCGGTTGCCGACGATATTAACGGGGAGTTTGTCCGCCGTGATACGCCCATTTTAGAGCCGCGTGATTGCTCGTTTTGGGATTGTACCGTTACCACCAACCCGTCCGTAACCATTTTACCCGACGGTAAAACGTATATGATTTACAAATCGAGATGTGGGTATGCAAAGCCCTTGAAACTGGGTATCGCCGTTGCGGATAAACCGGACGGAGAGTTCAAGCGTCTTTCCGATTTTCCCATTTTGGATTTCAAGGACGAGGACAAACACATCGAGGATCCTTTCCTTTGGTACGATGATAAGAAAAAGAAATTCTGTTTAATCACCAAGGACGACGTAAAGAACGGCAGCTTTGGCGTGACGGGGGAATGGGGCGCAGGCTTCTACGCGGAAAGCGACGATTGTATGGATTTTGAAATCGGCGACGACCCGAAGGTGTATTCGCGCAACGTGACCTGGGAAGACGGCAGGGAAACCTTGCAATGCAACCTTGAACGACCTGCGTTGCTCTTCGATGAAAACGGCGAACCTACGCATATTTTCTGCGCAAGCGGTACGGGTAAAAACCCTTACGCGTTTGAGGGAAAGACGTATATCGTATGTATAAAATTAGAGAAAAAAGCGTAAAAAATAGGGGAAAGGGCAACCTTTCCCTTTGTTTTTAGGGTGAAAATTAAAAAAATACCCGTTTTTACAAAAAAATCTTGAAAAAAATCCTATTAAAGGCTTGATATTTCTTTCAAATTATATTAAAATGGAATATGGCGAAAAGCGCATTGTGTTTTTTCACGCCCAAAAATCGGTAAAGTGGATAGGGCGCGTGGCTTTTTGCGGTAAAAATTTGTAAAAAAATCAACTTGGAGGATATAAACATTATGGCAAAAAAGTATTGCTATCTCTTCAGCGAAGGTAACGCAAAAATGCGTGAAATCCTCGGTGGTAAGGGTGCAAACCTTGCAGAAATGACCAAAATCGGTCTTCCCGTACCTCAGGGCTTCACCATTTCGACGGAAGCTTGTACGCAGTATTACGAAGACGGCAGACAGATTAACCCTGACATTCAGGCGGAAATCATGGAATATATCGGCAAAATGGAAGACGTTTGCGGTATGAAATTCGGTGACAAGGAAAACCCCTTGCTCGTTTCCGTTCGTTCGGGCGCTCGCGCTTCCATGCCTGGTATGATGGACACCATCTTGAACCTTGGTTTGAACGAAGAAGTTGTTAATACGATTGCAGCAAAATCGGGTAACCCCCGTTGGGCTTGGGACTGCTACCGTCGTTTCATTCA
>JAZKZY010000181.1:0-5304 GCA_045612895.1 Candidatus Scatosoma sp.
ACATACGTGTAGTATCCATCTTCACCAGTCACAGCAGTATACGTACCGCTGGATACCTTTACAAAGGCATTCGTTTTCTTGTTGAAACCGTACAAGGACAAGCTGTCTTCGTCTTCCGTAACGATCAACGCCGCATTGTACACTTTACCTTCGGACAAATAACGATATTCGGCGTAGGCGTTGTTGATAACTTCTACTCTGTAACCAACCTGCAATACACCTTCATCGGTCAATTTACCCTTTACCATAAAGGTATATTGTTCCCCTTCCGTGGAGGTCATACGAACGATGTAACCGCCCAAGTTGGAGTCTTCTACCGTGTAGTAGCCGTTGATTACTTCCGTACCGTTGGTATAAACAGCATTTATACCACCGTCCATTTTCAAAGTAGCGGTGTTCGAGATCTTCAACTCGGCATCTTGCCACTTTGTATAAAGTACGTAACCTACTTGGCCTTGGATGGTCATAACGACGGCTTCACCAAACGCACCGCCGTATTGCGACGTCAACGAGATTACCCCATTTTCGTAGGTGTAGTAATACTTTGTCGATCCACTCGTCGTCGTGTAAGTTGCCACGCCGTAGCCGTTCATCGTAATGTCTGCAACGCCGGGAACATACTGCTGAATGGTGTTTCTATTCTGGTTATAATAGAATCTGGACAAGGTACCCAAATCGCGTTCCGCTTCGTTTAACACGATAAACGCATTTGCGTTATCATAAGTACCAGTAATAAATGTAACGGTTTTGCCCTTCATGTAACCTTCGGTTGCATTCGTGAAATCTGCGGTGTATTCACCGTCAGCGCTCACCGTTTGCGTACCCACCGTGTCTACTTCACCTGCTACTTTATAGGTAACGCCGTTCGCGTTGTCAAAGGCAATCTGAATGGATTCGTCAGTGCCTTTCCCTACAACATAGTAGTAAGCCGTATAACCGCTACGCTTTTCGCTGTAATATGCGAACGTATCGCCGTAGAACTTACCTTCCAAGATGTAGTTACCTTCTCCATCCTTGAAGTAGAATTCTTTACGCTCGCTGTCGTATTCACCCTTGAAGAACAAGTTACCACGGGAAAGATATGCAACCGTTTCACCCTCTTCTTCAATCAAGTAGATGTGGTCGTTACCACCGAACATATCCGTATAACCATTGGTCCAAATACCAAACAACGTAACGTTTTCAAGGTCGTTTGCGTTGGGTTCGAAGATGTCCGATTCTCTCGGGGTGAAGCCGTCGGGTTTGTTCTGCAACATTACGTCAATGGAATATGCGTTGAAGTCGGGCGTCTTGCTGTTTTTGTCTCTTGCCCAACCGATCAAGCAATATCCTTCCGATGCATAGTTGTTCGGCATATAAATGGGATCGCCATAGGTCTTGGTGATAACCACTTCTTCCGCTGCCGCGCCGTTGGGATGGTTTGCAACGAACGTTACCGTGTACGTTTTCGGGGTGTAGTAATGTCTGAACACGTTTTCGCTTGCATTTTCGCTCAACGTTTTCTGCACTACTCTATCCGCATGCGTCGTATTTTCAGTATACCCTACCTTCGCTTGCGTGGAGGTAAAGTTTTTACCTACGTATTCGGACTCGTTAATCGTTTCGCTAAGCTCGTACTGACCTGCGCCATTCAATACGTAAAGTTCTACCTTATAGGCAACCTTGTATTTCGGCGTAACCGTCAAACCGCTTTGAGGAATGGTAGCCGTCGTAGGCAAAGCATTGTCATTGCTGAACCATGCGCCAAAGGTCAAACCAGTCTTACTGGGGACATACTCCTGCAATACGTCATATACTTTTTCCCCTGCTTTTGCATAAACAGCGGTTTCCTCGTTGCCGATTTTGATGACAATTTTCGCAAGCTTCGCCCATTTTGCATAATACTGCTGGTTCGCTTCTACCGTTACGGTCGTTACGGGATCGCCTTGGAATTCAGGATTCAAATACCAACCTTCGAATACGTAACCCTCTTTTATAGGAGTAGGAAGAGTAAATTCTGTGCCCTTTTCCAAGGAAACTTCCCCAAGATCAGTACCGATGAAGGTGTAGGTGAATTTTTCAGCACCTTCCTCATCACCTTTACAACCAGAGCTAAACATAACGCCTACGGCTGCGCCTACACAGCATACACCCGTAACAATCGGCAATAAAACCTTTTTCGCGAATTTTTGCTTGAAGAAGCTTTGTTTTCCTTCCGTCACCTTCGTTTCTTCTACGGTGAGCGCTTCATTCTTTTCTTTCATTATGAAATCTCCTCATTTTTTAAGGTATCCACCTTAGGGATTAGCTTTCAGCAACTTCCGTTTCGGGCGCTGCTTCTACCCATACCGCATACAAGGTAGTACCGATTGTTGCTTTGTGGATATCCGCCGCCGAATATGCAGGGGCGCCATTTGCTTGCGTTGCCCAACCAACGAATGCATACCCTTCACGTTCAGGAGCAGCGATGCCCTCTTTCGCATTTTTATTAGAAATTGTGTTTTCCGTAATCGTTACCGATACGACGTACGTCTTATCCTCGGATAACGTACAGCCCCAAATAACAGGACGGTAGTTCGAGTTGAACTTGTCGCTCCATTCTACCTCCGCCTCGGTGCTTTCTGCGTAAATCGTCATTCCGTTACAGCCATAGAACACGTGTTGGCTGATGCTTTGAATATTTGCACTCAAAACAACCGAACTCAATCCGTTCCAACCCTTGAAGGCATACCCATCAATTACCTGTAAGCTGGAAGGAAGCTGCAAGCTATCCACACCGCTCATACCATAGAACGCATAAGGGCCTACCCATATAAGACCGTTGCCAAAGTCGATAGATTCAACGCCAGTACATTTGTAGAATGCATTGTTGTAGATATATTTTACGCTGTCGGGAAGATTGATTTCCGTCAAAGCATCACAGCTTGCAAATGCATAGTTGCCGATAGAAACAAGACCTTCGCCGAAGTCAATCGTCTTTAATTTAGTATTTCTATAGAACGATCTTTCCCCAATCGCTTGCGTAGTATCGGGGATAACCACGTTTTCCAAAGCCGTACATTTATAGAAAGCATACCCTTCAACGCTTACCAAGGAATCGCCAAGATTCAACTTCTTCAAAGCCGAACAATTAAAGAATGCGTAGGGCCCGATCGAGGTTACGTCCGTTTTACCCAAATCGGCTTCACCTAAGTTGATACAGTTGTAGAATGCCGAACGGCCGATGGATTTCAACGCACGAGGGAACCCGTTGGGGATCATGCTCAAACGTCCGCACTCATAGAAGGTGTAATCATTGATTGCCGTCAAGTTCGCGTCAAATTGTACAGTACTCAAGGAGGCACATCTATAAAATGCCGCGCGCCCGAGATATTTTACACCCGTAAGGTTTACCGAGCCAAGATAGTTACAGTTGAAGAATGCGTAATCCGCAACACCGATCGTACCGCTCTTCAACGATGCGTTGACGATCCCTTCATCTGCAGCGCCTACAAGCCATTTACCTACGTAAACAAGACCGTCGCCTTCGGGATTCTCAGCGGCTGCCATCCAAATCCCCGTTTTCTTGAAGGCGTAAGTACCGATTACTCGTACCGTGTCCTTCGCAGGCATCTGGAAGTTCGTCAAGCCTGTACAACCGTAGAATGCATAGTCACCGATTTCTACAAGCGAATTACCAGGATAGAAGTTTTTCAAGAGGGGCGAGCCATAGAAGGAATAGGAGTCAATCAATTCCGTTTCCTTCAAGTCCACTCTGAACAATTTAGGACATGCGCCAAATGCAAACGTACCGATTGCACGTACCGATTCGGGAAGGTTTACACGTTCCAACTCTTGGAAGGATACAAACGTATTCCCTGCGATACCCACGGTGTCACCTCTGATAAGCAAGGTTTCTTGCGCGGTGTAGTTTTCCATCTCGCTTGCGGAAATCGCTTTGATCGTCTTCATCAACGAGGAGTCAGCCGAAATAAGCCATTTATCCACATAGACAAGCTGCGTGCTTTCATCTCTACCCTTGTTGAAGGCTTCCGTACCATTGAACGCTTGCGCGCCAAGACGCATCAACGAATCGGGAAGGTCAATCGACTGCAACTTTGTACATTGTGCAAAGCTTTCAGCATCCAACTGAACCAACTTGGAAGGAAGCACGATGCTTTCCAACGATTCATTTTCACTGAAAGCGCGCTGACCGATGTAGAGAAGCTCGCTATCTTGCGCAAAGGTAAGGGTTTTCAAGCTCTTACACATTTGGAATGCGGTATTGCCGATGGTTTGTACCCCTTTACCGATCTTCAAGGCTTCCATTCCGGTACAACCAGAGAATGCATCTTCCGCAATGCTTTTTACGGAATCGGGAATGGTCACTTCTACCAAGCTAGAGCAATCGGAGAAAGCCGCTTGAGCGATGTATTGAACGTTTGCACCTATGGTTACCTTTTTCAAAGCTTTGCAAAGTGTAAACGTAGAATCGTTAATCGACGTTACTCCGTTGGGGATAACTACTTCTTCCAAAAGGATACAGCGTTGGAATGCACGTTCCCCGATGCTGGTAACCGATTCGGGAATAACGATGGATTTCAAGGATTCGCACTTGTAAAATGCGTTATTGCCGATGGTTTTGATATTATTACCAAGTACGACTTCGGTGATGCGTTGATTACCTTTGAACGCGTTGTCCGCAATCGACGTTACGGGCTTACCACGATAGAAATCTTCAATCACGATGCGCCCAACCGTATTGTTGCCCTTGGTAATTTGATATTCCATATTATTAATCAACGTGTATACGCAACCCGTTTCATATGCTCTGTAGAATTCAATCTCTTCCGACCAATCGGAAAGTTCCTCTTCTTCAGAGCCGAGCGCTCTAACGCGAATGATATAGTTCCCTATTTCTAAATCTTTTAAGGATACTGCTGCTTTATTCTGCCTTTTACTGCTAATGATTTCACCATTTTCGTTTTTGATTTCGACTTCGTAGCGGCGCGCTTGATCTACTTCGTCCCAAGTCAATACGTTATCCAGGTCAACGCTGACGTTTACAGGGGTAGCCAGGGCGTAGCTTTCGCAACTCGTAAAACCAAAAAGCGCTGTGATGGTACAAATCATAAATACTATTACGGCGAATATTTTCAGTTTTTTCATGAACGAAACGTCCTCCTTCATTTTGAACGAACGTCAAAACAATTTTCCCTGCCACGGCCGTTTTTTACGGCCGCGACAGTGCTTTTTAATACTTATTTTGATTTTTTCTCTCTATATTCACGAATGATTTCGTGAGGCCACTTAAATTTAAACTTACGAACGGCGATATCTGCAAGG
>JAZKZY010000182.1:0-3588 GCA_045612895.1 Candidatus Scatosoma sp.
CGCCTTGAACTACTCGCATCTATGCGTTTACGAGGAATCTTCATGCTTTATCGAAGTGATATGCGAGGTAAACTATA
Organism: Candidatus Scatosoma sp.; assembly: GCA_045612895.1. Lineage (GTDB taxonomy): Bacteria > Bacillota > Clostridia > Christensenellales > Borkfalkiaceae > Scatosoma. Next base: position 78 of record JAZKZY010000182.1, read on the forward strand.
AGAACGAGTGAAAACACTCACTACAAGGTCAAGCGGAACGCTTGTATTTACGAGAAAACTTCACTTTATAAGGAAAAAAAATATGTCAATGACAATGACACAAAAAATCCTTGCGGCGCACGCAGGGTTGGATAAGGTAGAGGCAGGTCAACTAATTTTAGTTGACCTTGACCGCGTTTTAGGGAACGATATCACCTCTCCCGTAGCCATTCGCGAATTTGAAAAAATCGGCGCTACCAAGGTATATGATAAAGACAAAGTAACGATGGTCATGGACCATTTTGCTCCCAACAAAGACATTAAAGCGGCAACACAATGTAAGATGTGCCGCGATTTTTGCGATAAGCACGAGGTAACCCATTTCTACGACGTTGGTAGAATGGGTATCGAGCACGCGCTTTTACCCGAAAAAGGGTTGGTTGTGCCTGGTGACGTAGTCATCGGCGCGGACTCCCACACCTGCACCTACGGTGCGCTCGGCGCATTCTCGACGGGTGTTGGTTCGACGGATATGGCGTGCGGTATGGCAACGGGCAAGGCATGGTTTAAGGTGCCTTCCGCGATCAAGTTTATCCTCAAAGGCAAGCTGAATAAATACGTGTCGGGCAAGGACGTCATTTTACATATCATCGGTAAGATCGGTGTGGACGGCGCGTTGTACAAATCTATGGAATTCACGGGTGAAGGGGTAAAAGCCCTGACGATTTTTGACCGTCTTACCATTTCCAACATGGCGATTGAGGCAGGCGCGAAAAACGGTATTTTCCCCGTAGACGAGCAAACGATTGCCTATGTGAAAGAGCGCAGCGACCGCGATTTCCCTATCTATACGGCGGATGAAGACGCGGTGTACGATGAAACGTACGAAATTGACCTTTCCACCATCAAACCCACCGTGGCATTCCCTCATTTGCCCGAAAACACCAAGACCTTTGATGAGATCGGCGAGATTGCCATTGACCAAGTGGTTATCGGATCGTGCACCAACGGTCAGTACAAGGATTTGGCGGAAGCGGCGGAAATTTTCAAAGGGAAAAAGGTCGCAAAACGTGTGCGCGCAATCATCATTCCTGCTACGCAGGACATTTACATGCAAGCGGTGGAAAACGGGCTTGTGAAAACCTTTATTGAGGCAGGCTGTATCGTTTCCACACCCACCTGCGGACCTTGTTTGGGCGGTTACATGGGTATTTTGGCGGCAGGCGAACGCGCCGTTGCCACCACCAACCGTAACTTTGTAGGGCGTATGGGACACGTGGACAGTGAAGTGTATTTGGCGTCCCCTGCAGTAGCGGCGGCAAGCGCGATTGCTGGTAAAATTGCACAGCCTGCGGAGGTGATGGAATGATTTTCAACGGAAAAGCATTAAAATACGGTGACAACGTCGATACGGACGTAATTATCCCTGCGCGTTACTTGAACACGATTGATAAAAAGGAGCTCGCCTCCCATTGTATGGAGGACATCGACAAGAGCTTTGTGTCGAGGGTGCAGGCAGGGGATATTATGATTGCTGGGTACAATTTCGGTTGTGGATCTTCTCGTGAACACGCCCCGATTGCCATCAAGGAAAGCGGAATTTCCTTGGTGATTGCGCGTAGCTTTGCGCGTATTTTCTACCGCAACTCTATCAACATCGGTCTTGCGATTTTAGAATGTGACGAAGCGGTGGACGGTATCTCCGAAGGGGATATGGTAGAGGCGGATTTGGATAACGGCATTATCTACAACCGCACGACGGGTGCGAGTTTCAAAACCCAGCCCTTCCCTGCGTTTATTCAGCAAATTATTGCGAATGGAGGGCTGGTGGCCTCCATTCAAAAAGGCGATATAAAGTAAACGCATCTATACTTCGCATTTCGGCGTTGTTGCTTGGTCACGTGCTACTTGCACGCTCCCTCGTGCCGACTTGAACTGCTCGTATTTATACATTTACGATAATATAGTGATAAGAGAGAAAAAATGAAAACTTACAAAATCGGTTTATTAAAAGGGGACGGGATCGGTCCTGAAATTGTAGAAAGTGCGGTGCGCGTGTTAGAGGCGGTAGGGAAAAAGTACGACCTTGGTTTTACCTTTACCCCGTACCTCATCGGCGGCGCGGCAATCGACGCTTGCGGAAAGCCCTTGCCTGAGGAAACGGTGGAGGGGTGTCTTGCTTCCGACAGCGTGTTACTCGGCGCGGTAGGCGGTCCAAAATGGGACACTTTACCTGGCAATATCCGTCCTGAAAAGGCGCTCTTGGGGATTCGCGCGGCGATGGGGTTGTTTACCAACCTGCGCCCTGCGAAATTATACCCTGCTTTGAAAGGGGAATGTCCTTTGCGCGAGGATATCGTTGCCAACGGCTTTGATATTATGATCGTCCGTGAATTGACGGGCGGTATCTATTTTGGCGAACGCGGTTATCGCGACGGAAAGTACGGCGAAGAGGCGTACGATACCGAAAGCTACAGCCGTATGGAAATTGAACGCATCGTCCGTGTAGCCTTTGAAACGGCGAGAAAACGCCGTAAAAAATTAACGAGTATCGACAAGGCGAACGTCTTGGAAACCTCTCGTTTGTGGCGTAAAATCGTCCACGAAATCGCGGCGGAATACCCCGACGTAGAGGTAAGCGATATGTTGGTGGACAACGCGGCAATGCAGCTTGTTCGCAATCCGTCACAATTCGACGTCATCGTCACCAGCAATATGTTTGGCGACATTTTGCCGGACGAGGCATCGCAAATTACGGGGTCTATCGGTATGTTGCCTTCCGCATCCTTGAACGAGGGGAAGAGGGGCTTGTACGAGCCGATTCACGGCTCCGCACCCGACATTGCAGGGCAAAACAAAGCAAACCCCATCGCTACCATTTTGTCGGCGGCAATGATGCTTTTGTATGCGTTTGACGAGGTGGAAGCCTCCGATGCCATCGTTACGGCGGTGGATAAAGTGTTAGAGGCAGGCTATCGTACGGCGGACCTTGCCCATGGTGCGCCTGCGCTCACGACCGTAGAAATGACGGATAAAATCATTGAGGCATTATGAAAACAAAGATAAAACAAATTTATACCCGTTTGTGCGCTTGCGCGGTATTTCGTGGGGTGTTGAGCCAACCGCTTTTCACCCTATTTAACGAATATTGTAACGCAGGCGATTGCGTGGAAGAAAAAATCAACACCTACGCGGCGTTCGTTTCGGAAATCTACGCGCAGGGCGGCGTCTTGACGGACGTGGTAAAAACCCTCGTCTTTGCCGATGAAAACGTTTACGTAAAGAGCGTTGCTCACAAGACGTCCATCCCTGAAAAAGTGGTACAAGCGGCGGAAAAGGAATTGCAAGCCTTTGGAGAATTTGCTTCGTTGACCACGGCAGATTTTGCGGAGGATATGTCGGTATCGGCAAGCGTTTTACCTGCGTTTGACTCGTTCAACACGGACATGGTGGCGTCGTATGCGGACATTTTACGCAATCTCCACAAACATGGGTATGGGATATTCTCTCCCTATGCAATGTTCCGTTTCAC
>JAZKZY010000183.1:0-1942 GCA_045612895.1 Candidatus Scatosoma sp.
GTGGAAATGATTGCGCGACATTTTGGGTTTACGAAGCAATATTTTGCGAGGATATTCAACGCATATTTGGGCGAAAATTTCCGTAGCTACTTAAACGATTTGCGCGTCAATAAGTTCCTGCAAAGCCGAAAACAGGTTGGAAAACAAGAAACGGTAATCAAAATTGCGTTAGATTGCGGGTTTAACAGTGAAGCGACTTTTTACAGAGCGTATAAAAAATACCTTGAAAATATAAAAGCAAAAGAGGTTTGAAAAGAGAAAAAAGAGAGCTTGTAACTCCCTGTTTAGGGAAATACAGGCTCTTTTTGTTGATTAAAATTATTGATTTTAAGTTAATTTTTGAGAGAGAATGAAAAGTGAAATGAGAGGAAAAGCTGCTTGCTATACAATATAATATGAATAACATGGATTATAATCGGGGAAATAATATTCTCGATGAAAAATTTAGGAGGAAAAAATGTTAGACTTAACGAGAGGAAAACAAAACAGATTTGTAAGCTTTTTTATAGGCTTGTTGTCGGTGATCATGCTGACGTTATGCTGTTTTACCTTAAACATTGGTCCTGTTCGCGCGAAAGCCATAAACTATACCGAAGTGGATATCTCGGATACGCTTACGGCTGCAAATTGGGGAACCACCATGGGGGCGGACAGTTATTTCATTTATGTCACGGATACGAACGGCTTAAAATTTAACGATTCGAGCGCAGCGTATTGGAACGACCATTCGGAGAATGCAAATAAGAATGGTGGTTGCGATATTATGGAGTATATCTACGTAAACGGAGCGTCGGCAAGAGCACTTTCCAATAAAAACAAGGCAGGCGAAACGAATTATGCGGCGACGCAAACGGATATACTTAACTATGGCGGCGAATTTGCGCCCGTTTTGGTGTTTACAGAATATAGCAATAATCCGTGTATCCAAATTAGAGTTTTGTCGCAATACGTAACGGAAACGGGCGAGCCTTTGACGGTAACATTTAAGAAAGGTTTTCAACTGTTGACGGAAGACAACCAACTTTTAACGTTGTCAAGTGACGTTACGTATCAAGATATAAACGGGGCTTGGTCGAGAGTTAAAACGATAGATACTTCCGTAACGGCGTTCGGCGACCCTGATACTGCGAGCAGACAAAGCCAATTCCTTTGGTTTACGTTGTCTGAAAACGATTACAGCAATTACAATACGGGTGTAAACACTACGCAGCTTAACGCAACAAATCTTGAAGAAAAGATTAAGTTGACGATTGGCGGCGTAGAAAAGACGCTTGGTGAATACACTACGGTGAATAATGCGGACCTGCATAAATTTGCGCGTGCTGGTAAACCGCTCGTTTTGCATACGTCGATTGCTGATTATACGACGATTGAAAAGGTCGTTGTAGAAGCAGGTGCGGAATTCCCTTCGCAGGCAACGGCTGGCAATATGCATACGAATTATACTTGGTATAAGACGACGGAAGACGTGACGTTTGTCAACGACGGTACGGGTGCGTTCTATAAATACGTTCCCAATACGTATATCGATACGTCCGTTACGGCGTTCGGTGACCCCGATACGGCGAATAGAAGCGTAGGGGAAATGTGGTTTACGTTGTCCAATCACGACTATACGGAGTTTAATATTCCCGTAGAAAACCCTCAGCTTTCTGCGTTGAATACAGGCTCGAAAATCAAAATTACGATTGACGGCGTCGAAACAACGCTCAGTGAACAGAATTATTATACGGCATATTTGTATCGTTTCGCGCGTGCAAACAATCCCATCGCTTTGTACAGCTCAATCAGCGATTACACGACGATTGATTCGATTACGATTGAAGCAGGGTGTGAATTCCCTTCATACAAAACGGCAAGCGCAACGGCAGGCTTTACGTTATATAGAACAACGGAAGCGGTAACTTTCTATAACGACGGTACGGGCGCGTTTACAACCGAA
>JAZKZY010000184.1:0-3285 GCA_045612895.1 Candidatus Scatosoma sp.
ATTACACCCCCAGAAACCGCCCCCACACCGCCGAGAGAGGTGGATTACAACGATGAAACGGTGGTTACGGAAAATTATTATGAGAGGAAAGATAATGGATGCGATTTGCCTGAAAAAACTGAAAACGATGCACGTGTTGAAAGCGCAGTTGAAAGCCAAGGAACGAAAAAAGGGCCAAACCCTGCGCCGAATGGCGATGCTCCGCGCATACGCCACGCGGTTAAAACCGATCCCGACGGATATTATATCGCGGTAAAGACGGAAATGGATCGACTGTTCAAGGAATATCCACAAGATAAAACCTTAAACGGTGCCTTTTCGTGCAGTGAATGGGTGCGTGTAAAAGGTACGGCGAAAGATCCGCAATATTTGGTAGGTGTACTCAAAAACGACGGCAAGGTGCGGTATATTTGTTACGCGCTTTGGGCGGAGGATAGAAACAATCCGCCAAGTGAAATCAAAAACGTTTGCGCCTTCGTCCCCACCGACGTTTACGACGATAACCGCGGCTTTTTCGTGATTTTCCAAAGCGCCGCTACTGGCGAATGCGTTTCAAAAGATACCCTTTCTATCAGTTAATAACAAAACCCCTTGGCATACTCGCCAAGGGGTTATTTTTACCTTATATTCAATTAGTCGCCGAAGCAAACGCCCATCGCCTTTGCCATCGTAACGAGTTCGCCGTTGGGATCAACGTTCTTCGTCTTTTGACCGATTACGTCTTCCAAGGAAACGTCTACGATTTCATCGCCCTGCAATGCAACCATTCTACCGAACTTGCCCTTCATGCAAAGTTCCACCGCTGCGTAACCGTAACGGGAGGACAAAACTCTATCGTGTGCCGTAGGCGTACCACCGCGTTGAATATGGCCAAGCGTCGTTGCACGAGATTCCGAACCCGTCAACTTTTCAAGCTGGTCAGCAACTACTGCGCCAACACCGCCCAAACGGATAGAATCCGCGCTGTCTTCGATTACCTTTGCAACAACCTGCTTACCGTCCAAGGACTTCGCGCCTTCGGAACAAGCAACGATTGAGAATTCTTTACCCTTTGCCTTGTCAGCCTTAATCTTTTCCGCAACCTTGGTGATATCGTAAGGAATTTCAGGGATCAAAATCGCGTCAGCTGCGCCTGCGATACCTGCGTGCAAGGTCATCCAACCTGCGCCGCGGCCCATGATTTCTACAACCATAATTCTATGGTGGGACATACCCGTCGTGCGAACGCGGTCAAGACCGTCCGTAGCTACGGAGATAGCCGTATCGAAACCGAAGGTGTAGTCGGTGTTTGCCAAGTCGTTGTCAATCGTCTTAGGGATTGCCACAACGTTTACGCCCTTGCGCGAGAAATCTCTTGCCGAGGTCAACGTACCGTCGCCGCCCAAGATGAACAATGCGTCGATGCCTGCTTCCTTCAAATGTTCTACTGCAACGTCAGAAACGTCCTCGTAGGTCAATTTGCCATTTTCGTCGCGCACAAAGTTCCCTTCCGCGTCCTTAATAGGATACTGGAAAAGGTTGTCCTTGTTGGAGCTGTACAAAATCGTACCGCCGCGCGTAATAATTTCTTCCACGTCTTCCAAACCAAGCTTGATAAAGTCGCCGTGATATAAACCATGATAGCCGTGACGAACGCCCAAAACTTCCAAACCGTATTTCGAAATAGCGGTCTTAACAACCGCGCGAATTACAGGGTTCAAACCAGGACAATCGCCGCCACCCGTCATAATTGCAATCTTCTGTACTTTCTTCATATATGGTACCTCTATCTTTTTTCCACCATAATATTATAAACAAAGAAAAAAGTTTTGTCAATAAATTATGCGTCTATTCCATATTACTTTATTCTTTATTTTGTTACTTTTTTTGAGAAAATATCCCTCTCACGAAGGGAAAAACGTTCGTACCCAACAAAAAATATAGTATATGGAAGAAAAATGCGGACGATCTTTCGATCATCCGCACGGTTTATTTAGTTCAATTCGCTGGGAGGAACTTCGCCTCTATCTTCAGGGAACATCGTACCTGCAGGAACAACGGGCAACGTCATAGGAGGGTTCAAGAATGCCGTAGCCGTCAAGGAAGAAACAGCTGCGCGAAGGTAAGGATATACAACTTCGGTCATGTTGATAACCAAGTCGCGCTTATCCAATTCATCATTCACGTCTTCCGCTTCGAACATACCAACAAGGCGTGCCTTCATGTTGAAAGGCTTGGGGGATTCTTCCGTGGATTCTACTTTTACTTCCATTGCAACAAACCAGATTTTGTCGTTTTCGTTTACACGTCTAACGGTACGGGAGAATTGAGGTCTAATCTCAAATTTCGTGTCCTTATCCGCTTTGATACGGTTCATCGAGTAGGAAAGTTCTTCTGCAGTAATGCCTCTTAATGCGTATTTCATAAATATAATACCTCTTTTTTATTTTTTGCGCTTCTATTGTAGCACGCTTTCCCCTTTTTGTCAATAGCGAACGCATTTTTCTCTATCGAAAAAATCGAGGTTTCCTATATATAAACTAATTTTCACACCGATAAACAAATTCTTGCAAATATTTATAATTTTTTTCTTTTTTTGCATATATAATATATATAGAAAAGGGAAAAAACCCGCAAAACCGCCCCCGAAAAAAAATTTTTGAAAATTTTAAATTTTTTTTGAAAAAGTAGTGAAAAATGCTTGCGTTATTCTTTTTTATGTGGTATAGTATATAAGCTTTCGACGGAACGAAGTCAAGCAAATGGAAGTTTAGCTCAGCTGGGAGAGCATCTGCCTTACAAGCAGAGGGTCACAGGTTCGAACCCTGTAACTTCCACCAAGAAAAACAGTGCGGATTATATGCGGGAATAGCTCAGTGGTAGAGCGTCACCTTGCCAAGGTGAATGTCGCGGGTTCGAATCTCGTTTCCCGCTCCAACATCCGCACTGTTTTTATTTTTTATCAAATGCTTTGGGGCAGGCGAGAACGGCGCTATCGCCAAGTGGTAAGGCCAAGGTCTGCAAAACCTTTATCCCCGGTTCAAATCCGGGTGGCGCCTCCAAGAGACTCTGCACCGAGTTTGGTGCAGAGTTTTTTCTTAACTAAATATGCCGACCAAGCCATGCCTTGAAACATTCAATAAATAATATATGCCGCTGTGGTGGAATAGGCAGACGCAAGGGACTTAAAATCCCTCGGTTTAACGACCGTGCCGGTTCAAGTCCGGCCAGCGGCACCACAAAACCCCTATCCTCGTTGAGGTTAGGGGTTTTGTTGTTATCGTTGTGTCCCAAGCCTCGCAACCG
>JAZKZY010000185.1:0-9279 GCA_045612895.1 Candidatus Scatosoma sp.
GGTGCATATTTGTCACGTTTCCACCTACAGTGGCGTGCGTTTGATTCGCGATGCGAAGAGGGCAGGTATCAAGGTAACGGCGGAAACCTGTCCCCATTACTACTCCGTTACGGACGAAATTATCCGTACCTACGATACGAATACCAAGGTGAATCCGCCTATCCGCGAAGAAATTGACAAACAGGCGATTTTGGAAGGGTTGAAGGACGGCACGCTGGATTGTATCGTGACCGACCACGCGCCTCACCACGCGGATGATAAAAACGTGGAATATAACCAAGCGGCGTTTGGGATCAGCGGTATCGAAACTTCGTTTGGCTTTGCGATGACCTACCTTTACAAGGCAGGGGTGTTGAGCTTGAATGAAATTGCGGATAAAATGTCCTACAACCCCGCGCAGATTTTGGGCTTGGATGGCGGTGAAATCAAGGAAGGCGGCGTAGCCGATTTGATGATTGCCGACCTCGACGAAAAATGGACGATTGACCCCGATAAATTTGTCAGCAAGGGTAAAAACAACCCGTTCAAGGGCATGGAATTAGAGGGTGTTGTAAAATATACCATCGTAGACGGCGAAATTAAATATCAAGATTAAAAACTTTCTTATAAGGGGGAAACTTATGAAAGGTTGGATGAAAAAGGCAGGCGCGCTGTGCTTGTCCATGGCATTATCCGCTTGCATGATGACGGCTTGTACGCCTGCTTATGCAAATTACGAGTTAGAGCTTGTTAGCAAGCCAACGATGACGGTGCAGGGCTTTGATGAAAAAACGGGTATGCACACCATTCTCATCGAGGGCTTGGCGTATAATAACGCGGGCGTTGTTTTCACTTCCGCTTATGCAACGGTTGAGTTATATGATGAGCTTGGCGACATCATAGAGCATTACGGATATGCCTATATTGACGGAATGGACATAGAGGAAGTGTGGCATTATTACGCGCTTATCGAAACGGAAACCATTCCTACCGATATTGAAGTAGAAGCATACGGTTACGACTGGTAAAGGGGTGGCGTTATGAAAAAGATAAAATTATTTTTCGTTGCGATTTTGACCGCCTTTTGTTGCTTTGCGTTTTCCGCTTGCGATTTGGTATGGTCGGGGCTTTATTTGACGGCTGGTTTGACGGACTGGGCGTTGAACGAGGACAAAGACGCGCCGACGGATGAGGAATTGCGTATGCCCGTGGAAATTACCGAGGGCGCGCAAATTGTGGAAGTAACGCAAAATGAAGAGGGTTTTTACCTTGCGAAAACGGTAGGGGCAATCAAACATCTTGGGGATAAAGATGCGGACGAACTTAATTTGAAGATTTCTTATTACGATGCGGAGGGTTTCCTGTTAGATACCGTTGGTATCTATGAAGACTATCTCGGTGTAGGGGATACCTATAAGGTGGAATACGAGGCGGAATTGTTCTTCGAGCCTGCTACCGCGCGCATTTGGGACGTAGAGGTGTACGCAGTTTACGATTATGCGATGGAAAAGAAATACAAGGCGGACGTAGAGGTGATTGACGGCGCAGCCTTGACCTGCACGCTTGGTGAGGACGGTTTGTACCACGCCACGGCAACGGGACAGGTAAAGCTGTTGACGGACTACGAAGACACCATGTATATTCGCGTTGCTTTTTATGATGCCAACGGGTATTTGTACGTGAGAGACTGGAAAAAGACGGTACAAGGCCCTGCGGAAAGAACTTATACCGTAGAATGTACCGCGGAAACGGAAATCGTTTCCTGTAAAGTGGTTTACGCATCAACGATAAATTATAACTTGTACTATTAAGATATAAAGGAGTAAAAATATGATTACCGATAAGCTGATTGACGGCATTATTGCTATGCAAAACCCCACCTGCGTGGGTTTGGATACCCTGTTTGATTACTTGCCCGAGGATATGAAGGCAGGCGCGAAGACGTTTGAGGACGTTGCGGAAAGAGTACTCGAATTCAACAAGAAAATCATCGACAGCGTGTACGATATCGTACCTTCCGTAAAGGTGCAAATTGCATATTACGAAATGTACGGCGCGGCTGGCATGAAGGCATATTACGAAACCTTGAAATATGCGGCGGAAAAGGGCTTGGTGGTGATTGCGGACGCAAAGCGTAACGACATCGGCTCGACCGCAGGTTGCTACGCAAAGGCATTCTTGGGTGAAACGCAGGTAAATGAAGAAAGTATTCAGGCGTTCCCTTCCGATTATGTAACCGTAAACGGGTATTTGGGTTCGGACGGTATTGTACCTTTCGTAGAACAATGCGAAAAGAACGACAAGGGTATCTTCGTTTTGGTAAAGACTTCTAACCCTTCGGGCGCGGAAATCCAAAATATGGTTTTGGAAAACGGCGTACCCATGTACGAGTATGTGGGCGGTTTGGTAGAAAAATGGGGGGCAAGCACCATCGGTAAATACGGCTATTCGGCGGTAGGCGCGGTGGTAGGCGCAACGCACCCTACGGAAGCGGCACGCTTGCGTGAAATTTTACCCCACACCTTCTTCTTGATCCCTGGTTATGGCGCGCAGGGCGGTAATGCGGAAATGCTCAAGAGCTGTTTCGGCGCAAACGGTTTGGGCGGCGTGGTAAACAATTCCCGTGGTATTTTGTGTGCGTATAAAAAGAACGGTGGCACCTATTACGAGGCGGCGCGTGAAGCTTGTATCGCGATGCAAAAGGATTTGTCGAGCGTAATCGGCAAAATGGGCAAGTAAGGCAAGCCCAAGTGAATTGCCTGACGGCGTGAATTGACTACGCCGTGAATCGCGCAAAGCGCATGAATTGCGTTGCATTGCAACGCGTTATTGTAGGATTGCCACAACGCAAAGCAAAGCTTTGCAATTCACGACGGTAAAGCCGTCTATTCACGAAAACATAGTTTTCGATTCACGCGCCGATAGGCGCAATTCATCTCCAAAGGAGCATTATGAAAGACTATATCGCAACGATTGTAAACAATGAACAAATCGCTGACAACGTGTATGCGGTTACCTTTGATTTAGGGGAAACCGCCAAGGTGCGTTGTGGGCAGTTTGGTAATATTTCCGTGGGAGGCACTCACCTTTTGCGCCGTCCGATTGCCATTTGTAAGACGGAAGGGAACACGGTTACCTTTTGCTACCAAATCAAGGGCGAGGGTACGCAGCTTTTGAAAACGATGGGGGCAGGTACGCGCTTAAACGTGTTGATGCCGCTTGGTAATGGTTTCTACGTAGAAGAAAACGAGCAAAAAGTTGCCCTTGTAGGCGGCGGCGTTGGGGTATTCCCTTTGATTTCCGTTTTGCGTGAATATGGCCAGGCGAAAGAAATCTCCGCGTACATCGGTTACCGCAACAAAGGCGCGGTTTGCGGCGTGGAAGAATTTGAAAAGGCGTACAAATTCGTTGGCGTAACCGACGACGGCAGTTTCGGTGAAAAGATGAACGCTGTACAAGCATTTGCGGCGGATTTAGAAAAGGGCAATCGCCCTGACGTAGTGCTTGCATGCGGTCCTACGCCCATGCTCCGCGCGTTGATTGCTTTGGTGGAAAAGGAAAACCTTCCCTGCTACGTATCCTTGGAAGAACGTATGGGCTGCGGTATCGGCGCGTGTCTTGTATGCGTTTGCGATATGACCAATGGTAAAAAATCGCGCGTATGTAAGGACGGCCCTGTGTTTAACGCAAACTCCGTGGTATTGTAAGCGCATTCACTTTAGTAATACGCAGAACAAATAAAGGGTCAAGGGACATTGTCCCTTGTGGGAGGTTGAGGGTGAAACCCTCGCACTAACCCCCTTTAACAAGCAAGGCATAGCCTTGCGCATATAACCGCATAGCGGTTGTTTACGCAAAACTTTGTTTTGCTTTTTGAACGGCTATATTTCGTGGGCGCTTGCCCACACCCGCAAGAAACTAAGTTTCTTGACTTCCAAACATTTCAAAAGGAAAAAAATTATGGCAAATTTATCGGTAAAGCTTTGTGGCGTAACCTTAAAAAACCCCGTAATTGCCGCATCGGGCACCTACGGGTTCGGTCGTGAATTTCACGAATTATACGATATCGGTCAAATCGGCGGCGTGTCCACCAAGGGGATGACTTTGGAGCCCCGTCTTGGCAATCCCGTTCCTCGTATCGCGGAATCGCGTGGGGTGATTTTGAACGCGGTTGGCTTGCAAAACCCCGGCGTGGAACACTTTATTGAAAGCGACCTCGCTTGGCTCAAATCTACGGGTACGGCGGTGATTGCAAACGTCGCAGGCAAGACCTTGGAAGATTATGAAAAAATTTGCGCGCGCTTGGACGGTTTGGTGGATATGATCGAGCTCAATATTTCCTGCCCCAACGTAAAGAGCGGCGGCATGGCATTCGGTATCAAGCCTCAATCGGTGGAAGAAGTGACCCGCGTAGCAAAATCGGGCGCGAAAAATACTCCGCTCATTGTAAAGCTTTCCCCCAACGTAGAAAGCATCGCAACCAACGCAATGGCGGCGGAAAACGGCGGCGCGGATTGTATCTCGCTCATCAACACTTTGACGGGTATGGCAATCGACATCGAGCGTAGAAGACCCATCATCGCCAACAATACGGGCGGTGTATCGGGCGCAGGCGTAAAGCCCGTGGCTGTACGTATGACCTACGAGGCGTCGCAGGCGGTAAAAATCCCCGTAATCGGTATGGGCGGTATTACTTGCGCGGAAGACGCTATCGAATTCTTGATGGCAGGCGCAACGGCGGTGCAAGTGGGTACGGCAAACTTTACCGACCCTTACGCAATGCCGAAAATCATTAAGGGCTTGAACGACTGGTGCGATCGTCACGGTATCGAAAACGTATCCGACTTGACGGGCACTTTGCAATTAAACGGAAAATAATAGATAACAAAAGGAGTTATTATGCAATACACTTACAAACAGGAATTTATCCGCTTCATGGTATCCAACGGCGTTTTGAAATTTGGTGAATTCACCCTTAAAAGCGGTAGAATTGCTCCCTATTTCATCAATACGGGGAACTACAAGACGGGCAAACAGCTCGCAAAGCTTGGTGAATATTACGCCGCTTGTATCGAAGAAAACGGCTTGAATGCGGAAACTTTGGTGGGCCCTGCATATAAGGGAATTCCTCTTTCCGTAGCGACCGCGGTTGCTATGTACCATAACTACGACAAGGAACTCAACTACTGTTTCGATAGAAAGGAAGCAAAGGACCACGGCGAAGGCGGTTTGTTTGTTGGGAAACAGCTCGTAGACGGCGAAAAGGTAATCATCATCGAGGACGTTATGACCTCGGGTAAGGCGCTTCGTGAAATTTTACCCAAGTTGGAAGCGGCTGCAAAGGTGCAGGTTGTGGGTATGATTATCTCCGTTGACCGTCAGGAAAAGGCGCTCAACAGCGAATTGTCCGCGGTAAGCGAAGCGAAGAAGGAATTTGACATTGACGTATATTCCGTTGTAACGATGAACGACATCATCGCGGCAATTGAAGAGGGCGTGGTGGACGGTAAGGAGCATTTGCCTGCAATGTACAAATACCGCGAAACCTACGGCGCGAAATAAGGAAAAATAGAGCGTTTTCCTGGCATTTTCCATTCTTGTTTTTGTGAAAATGCAGGCAACGCGCTGTGTTGCGTATGCGCGCTTACACCGACGAAAAGCAGGGCAATCGCGCAAAGAAAGAAAACTGCGATAAAATAGAGATAAGTCCGTTTCATATCCATACTATGGGCGATGTTGACGCTCTCTATGCAACGGACGGGGAGTATATATGAAAAACATTATTTTGACGGGGGACAGACCCTCGGGGAAATTACACATCGGGCATTACGTTGGCTCGTTGAAACGCCGTGTAGAATTACAAAACAGCGGTAAATTTGACAAAATTTACGTGATGATTGCGGACGCGCAGGCACTCACCGACAACTTTGACAATCCCGATAAGGTGCGCGCGAACATTACGGAGGTTGCGCTCGATTATATGGCGTGCGGGATCGACCCTGCAAAATCGGTTATTTTCGTACAATCGCACGTTGCGGAATTGACGGAATTGACCTTCTATTACATGAACCTCGTTACCTTGGCGCGTTTGGAACGCAACCCGACGGTAAAGACGGAAATCAGACAAAAGAATTTTGAATTGTCCATACCTATGGGCTTTTTGACCTATCCCGTATCCCAAACGGCGGACATTACGGCGTTCAAGGCAAACACCGTACCCGTAGGGGAGGATCAGTTGCCTATGTTGGAACAAGCGCGTGAAATCGTAAGAAGCTTTAACGGCTTGTACGGGGAAACCTTGGTAGAGCCGAAGGCGGTTTTGCCCGACAACAAGGCGTGCTTGCGTTTGCCTGGTACGGACGGTATGGCGAAGATGAGTAAATCGCTCGGCAACTGTATTTACCTTTCCGACAGCGCGGATGAAATCAAGCGCAAGGTTATGGGTATGTACACCGATCCCAACCACATTAAGGTGACCGATCCCGGCGATACGAAAAATAACCCCACGTTCATCTATTTAGAGGCGTTCTCGACCGATGAACACTTTGCCAAGTACTTGCCTGAATACGCGAATTTGGACGAATTAAAGGCACATTACGAACGCGGCGGCTTGGGGGATATGAAGGTAAAGAAATTCCTCAACGCAGTGATGCAGGAAATTTTGGAACCCATTCGTTTGCGCCGTGAGGAGCTGGCGAAGGATATCCCTGCGGTATGGGATATGTTGTATAAGGGAAGCGAGGAAGCGCGCAAAGTGGCGGCGGCAACCCTTTCCGACGTAAAGAAAGCGATGAAGATTGACTACTTCGCAGATAGAAAGTAAAAAGAAAAACCCCGATTGCGTAAAAGCAGTCGGGGAGTTTTTTTGACAAAGAAAAAAGCCAAGGAGCTTGTCCTTGGCTTTCATTTTAGAACTTATTTGTTGAATTCATCCTTGTAAGCTTTACCGAACTTCATAACGGGTTTCTTGCAAGCTGCGATAGCAACTGCTTCTTTCGTCTGAGGGTTGATACCGGTCTTTGCGGGAATGTCTTTGATTTCGAAAGTACCGAAACCAACGAGCTGAACCTTTTCACCTGCTTTCAATGCTTCCGTAACGGATGCGATAAATGCGTCGTAAGCCGCCGCTGCGTCTTTCTGAGAGAAACCTGCTTTCGTTGCAATTGCTTTAATCAATTCGCCTTTGTTCATATGAGTTATATCCCCTTTTCTAAAAAAATTTCTTAAACCAAAAGTTTTAAGTAATGCTATTATATCCTATCTTTTTTCGTTTGTCAATACCTTGGACGAAAAAAAATCGCGAAAATCCTTGATTTTTCAAGGTTTTTTTGCATTTTTTACCCTTAAAATCTTCCAAATTACAAAAATGACGAAAAAATCGCTGAAAGCCGTATAAATAAAGGGGTGCAGCCATTTTTCAAGCAAAAAGAAAAAGGAGCGTGTTTTTTGGAAAACTTGCTCCTTTTTTTGATCTTTTATTCACCCGTATAGAACCCCAAACCGAGTACCTGTGAGGTGTTTGACATTACCGCGAACGAATCGGGGTCAACCTGTTTCATGATGCGCTTTAATGCGGCAACCTGTCTACGGCTGACAACACACAACAACATGGTGTGGGTAATCTTCGTGTACATACCCGTCGCAGGGATTGCGGTTACGCCGCGGCTAAGCTCTTTCATGAGCGCCGTTGCCATTTCTTCGGGCTTATCCGTGATGATACGGAATTCTCTCGCGGAATGCGCGCCGTTGGTGACAAATTCATTTGTCTTGCTTTCTATGTACATTTCAAAGGTGGAAAGCATAATCGGCAATAAATTGTACGCGGTGGAAGAGGTATTATCGTAGAATACGAAGAAAGACAAACCGATAACGGTTGCGTTGATACCCATCAAAATCCATGCGATAGAGGATGCGCCCACCTTTCTTTGGATCAATACCGCCATAATGTCGCCGCCGCCCGTACTGCTGCCGATTTTGTAGGCAAGTGCGATGGCTACACCAAAACACAAACCAGCCGCAATTGCCGCGAAAATCTTATCCGAGCTTGCACCGCTTGAAGAAAAGTCGATGATGAACGTATCGCCGCATTGTCTAAAGATAAACAACCAAAGGGATTGCATGGCGATGTTTGCAACCGACAAAATGGCAAACTTGCGTTTGAGATAAATCAACGCCAAGATGAGCAGGGGAACGTTCAAGGTAAAGGAAATGTATTCGATTTCTAATGCAGGGATCATGTGGTTGATTAAAACCGCCATACCTGCAATACCGCCGATCGTGAAATTGTTCGGCTTAATCAAACCAAATACCGTAAACGAAATCAAGAAAGAGGAAACGATGGTGATTAAGATCCATCTTACCCATTGCGTTGCTTTTGCTTTCTTGGTGGTTTCCGCCAACTGAAAATCCGCTTTGGTGATTTTTTTAGGAAGGGGATTGCCGTTTGTTTCTTCTACGGCAGGCAATTCTTCCGTGAGGTCAAGTTCTTTTTCTTCCATAATAGTATATACCTACCGTTTTTTATAACGCTTGTACCACAACGGTGATTTTTGCGGAGATGCCTTCCATGAAACGGATTTCCGCAGGGCAGGAGCCGAGTGCTTTCAAGGCGTCCATTTTGATTTTCTTTTTATCAATGTCGTAACCCATTGCCGAAAGAGCTTCCGCTACGTGCAAAGAGGTAACGCTGCCGAATACCTTGCCGTTTTCACTCACTTTGATTTTAACGATAACCGATTTACCCTCCAACGATTCTGCAAGGGCTTTGGTTGCCTTGATTTCTTCTGCTTTGTGGAAAGCCTGAGCCGCTTTCTTTTGTTCCGCTTCGTGTACGTTGCTTGCAGTGGCCGCTTTTGCCATGCCTTTCTTGATGAGGAAGTTCTTGGCGTAGCCGTCCGAAACCTCTACAACGTCGCCTTTTTTACCTGTGCCTTTTACGTCTGCTAATAAAATAACCTTCATTTGCATATCCTCCTTTTTGAACGGAAAAACCCGTCCGTATTCTTCTCAAATATATTGTACAAGAAATTTTCAAAAATGTCAATAATCTTTTGCAACTTTACCCATACTGTTCTTACCGAAAAAGGAGGTTTTTTAATTATGATGAATGAAAATGTACAAGAAGTGAACACGAGCATCGGTTGTGGGGTTACGGAATGTAAGTATAACCGCGCAGGGGATTACTGCACCCTTCGTAAAATCCACGTAGGCAACACGTGCAGCTGTGATGCGGAAATCTGTACCTGTTGTGATAGCTTTGAACGTCGCTAATCTTGGCGAAGTTTTCACTATACCAACTGT
>JAZKZY010000186.1:0-6818 GCA_045612895.1 Candidatus Scatosoma sp.
GTACGGGCGCAGTTATGGCGGTTGCGGCGCACGATGAACGTGACTATGCATTCGCTAAAAAATACAACCTCCCCGTAACCCAGGTTATCCAAAAACGCGGCGGCGAAACCCTTTTGCCCTACTGTGAAGACGGCATCCTCGTAAACAGCGGTTCTTTTGATGGTTTGTCCGGTGAAGAAGCGCGTGACGCGATTGCGGCGCACCTTGCAAAAATCGGCAAGGGCGGTAAGAAGGTAAATTACCGTTTGCGTGACTGGTCGGTTTCCCGTCAACGTTACTGGGGCGCACCTATCCCTATGATTCATTGTGAAAAGTGCGGTACGGTACCCGTTCCTGAAAAGGACTTGCCCGTTAAACTCCCCTACGACGTTGAATTCCGTCCTACCGGTAAATCCCCCCTTGCAAGCCACGAAGGGTTTATGAACTGCACCTGTCCTAAGTGCGGCGGTAAAGCTTCCCGCGACCCTGACACCTTGGATACCTTCGTATGCTCCAGCTGGTATTACCTCCGCTATCCCGATGCAAACAACGATAAGAAAGCATTCTCGAAAGCGGTTGCGGATAAGATGTTGCCCGTTGACGTTTACGTTGGCGGCGCGGAACACGCTTGTATGCACCTTTTGTATGCGCGTTTCATCACGAAAGCATTGCGTGATATGGGCTTTGTGAACTTTGACGAGCCTTTCAAACGCCTTGTTCACCAAGGTATTATCTTGGGCCCTGACGGCAACCGTATGTCCAAATCGCACGGCAATGTCGTTTCCCCTGACACCTACATTGAAGAATACGGCTCGGATATGTTCCGTTTGTACCTCATGTTTGGTTTCAGCTACACCGAAGGCGGTCCTTGGAGCGACGACGGTATCAAGTCGGTTGCAAAGTTTGCGGATCGTATCGAACGTTTGACTCGCAAATCCATGGAAATGGAAGGCGGTCATACGCAAATCACTTCGGCGGAAAAGAACCTCAACTACGCAAAGCATTACGCAATCAAGAGCATTACGCGTGACGTGGAAGCTTTCTCTTTCAATACCTCCGTTGCTCGTTTGATGGAATACGTGAACGCACTTCAAAAGTACGAAAATGAAGTGGAAGCGAAGAACGTTCCTTTCTACCAGGATGCCATTAAAGACCTCGTTCGTATGATTGCTCCTTTTGTGCCCCACTTTGCGGAAGAATTGTGGGAAACGCTCGGCAACAAAAATTCCGTATTCGAAGAAAGCTACCCTGCCTTCGACGAAACGGCTTTAGTAAAGGACGAAGTGGAATACGCTGTTCAGGTAAACAGCAAAATCAAAGCAAAAATGATGATTGCGGAAGGTTTGACGGATGAAGAAATCCAGGCAACCGTTTGCGCTAACCCTGACGTTGCGGAGGCAATGGCAGGCAAGTCTGTGAAAAAATGCATCATCGTTAAAGGACGCCTCGTAAACTTAATCGTTGGCTAATTTAAGGTAAAATACAACCGCCCTGCAAGGGAAACCTTGCAGGGCGGTTTTTATTTAGTCATATAAATGTGGATTTTCGGGCAACGCTTTCCATTCGTCCGTATTTTCCAAGATATCGCTTATGGTATCGCAAGCGTCCATAAAACGCTGTCCTTCCTCACTCGTCGCATCGTCAAGCGCTACTTCATTCGCCGTAATTTTTATATTTGTAGCGTTGATTTCCACGCTTAAAATCAAGGTTTCATATGGATCAGAGCCTATCCCTGCCGTCGGATTGTATTCCTCGGGATAAGAAACCATATCTAACTCCCTCACCGTTTTATAAATCGTCAACTTTTCCTGCGGTGTTAAGAAATAAGTTGTAGTGAAATCTTCCACGTTTTCCACGTCGTCCGTTTTCACCAACCGCCCCGTTTTACTATCGTAGGAGCTGATACCGAATATTCCCCAAGTCAACGAGAAGTCAAACTCTATCACCGCCATATAGTCAGCAGAACTACCGAAGCGAGCAGGAAAACACTCCATAATCGCCACCTCATCACCGTAGAATTCTATCAAGAGTAAATCCCCTTTCTCAACCTCTACCGTTGCTTTTTCATAGGTAGGAATATCGCAAAGCCCGACCCCATCGATATATACGAACAAGCCGTCGCTTTCCTCCCAAGTATCCGCCACACCGTAAAAAGTTGTTGTCGGCGCAGAGGACGGCGGTACGGTTGCACCCCAGCTCAAAATATCATTAAGCAGTTGGTTGACCGCATTACACCCTGCAAAACAAAGGCATAAAAGCGCTGCTAATAGAAAACTGAACAATTTTTTCACATTATATCTCCTTTATGCTCTCCAAACGCATCTTTTCGAGCCGTTCTTGGGGAATACGAATATCCCCCTCCCCCCTGCGATAATACGCCATATCTTGGTTGCCAGCGATGTAAATAGGCTTATCCGTTTTCTTTGCCTTTGGTACGCAAATCACCACGATTTCGTTGCCGTCAACAAGCTCGACCGTCACATCGGATTTTCGCAAAATGTTCTTACTGACAATGCGTGGATCGTTTACCTTTTCCCAAAACTGCGCAATGAGCCGCCAAGGATCGGGCAATTTCACCGAGTACAGCGTTTTGTCCGTTTTCCGTTCCGCTACCCCCAACAAAATCAAGCCCCCGTCCGAGTTTGCGAATGCCGAATAGGTTTCCCAAATGCTGTGCGGCAGCCCGCCGACCGCTTGCTTTGCCTCAATGCGGTTGTTTTCCTTATATTGTTGTAATTTATCTAAATCAAACATCATCGTAAGTATATCATACTTTCTCTTTCTTGTCAATATGCAAAGAAATGAAAAAACTCCCCTAATTTTCTAGGGGAGTTTCGATTAAATCTTAATAGTTCTGCGTCCAGTCGCCGTCTTCATCCTTTTCCCACGAAGCGTCCAACTGTACGTTTTCGCCAGCAGCCGTAATGGTCCAAGTACCAGAAAGCTCTACCAACGTACCGTTTTGTTTCCAACCCTTGAAAACATAACCAGTTCTCGTGGGGGTAGGCAAGGTGTACGTTGCGCCGTACTTAATTTCCAACGTCGTTTCACTCAAAGTACCGCCGTTTGCATTCAAGGTTACGGTATAGGTCTTTGCTTCCCATTTTGCCGTCAATTCCGTGATATTGTCGTACTTCCAAGTGATTTCAGCATCCTTTGCAATTAAGGTGTCGCCATTATACCAACCAATGAAGTTATAACCTACCTTGGTAGGAGCGGTCAACGTAATCTTTGCATCGAATTTTACGTTGAATTCTGCAGGAGCACCCGAACCACCGTCAGCTTTCAAGGTTACGGTATAGGTCTTTGCCGTCTTCTTGGCATATACCGTCATAGAATTTTGGATATTTTCAAAGCTTGCAACCGTTTGACCCTTGTCATCCGTATACCAGTTTTCATCAATCGTATAACCAGTCGCTGCGCCTTTCGCCGTAGGATTAGGGATATCCGTCAAGGTAGTGCCAACGTAGAAGGCGTCGCTCTTTTCACTAGTACCGTCTGCATATACAAAAGTAACCTCTACCTTATCTTTTTCTTTCCACTGCGCCTGAATGGTTACGTTTTGTGCCAACGTCCACTTTTCAAGAGGCAAGGTTTCCATGCCTACGGGTTTCCATGCAACAAGGTTGTAATTTTCTTTGCTTACCGTAGGATATTCCAACGTATATGCAGCATCATACGTTACGGTTTGCGTCGCTTTGCCAGTAAGTTCACCGCCGTTTGCATCATAGGTAATCGTGTACTGTTTAGCCGTTGCAACCACCTTAATCGTCGTTTCTTCCGAGAATTCACCGTCAAGTGCTTGATCCCATGCAAAGGTGTAACCATCCTGCGTAGGAAGCTCAGGGATATCAGCAGTCGTCAAGGTTTCGCCAACTTCAATCGTTACGGTCTTCATAACGTTACCCGTATGATCCACGAAAGTAATCGTGATCGTTTCGGGGTCAACAGGCGTATCGGGATCAACAGGCGTATCAGGATCAACAGGCGTATCGGGGATTACTTCCTCCCACTGCGCATAGAAAGTAACACCGCTGAGGAGATTCCATGAGCCTGCAGGAAGCTGTTTGCCTTCTTCAATCGTCCAAGTGGTAAAGTTATACCCTTCCTTCGTTACCGTAGGATATGCCAATTCATAATTTGCACCATAGGTTACGGTTTGCGTTGCCGCGCCGTCGGTGATTTCACCGCCGTTTGCATCATACGTAACAACAAACGTCTTAGCTACTGCGTTAAGCGTTACCGTCATATTTTCCGTAATGTTGGAGAAATCCGTAACGCTCCAGCTATATTCATAACCTTCATCGCTAGGGAATGCAGGGATATCCGTCAATGCAGCGCCCTTTTCAACCGTCTTAACAACCGACTGGTTTGCGCTGTAAACGAAGGTTACCGTTACCGTTTCGGGTGCATTTTCCGTCCATGCAGCCGTCAAGGTTACGTTGTCCGCAATTTTCCAAGCACCGCTTAATACCTGCGTTTGAGTACCCTTAATAAACCAACCACCGAAGGTATAGCCAGCGCGTTCAGGGTTGCTCAAGGTTACGTTTGCATCATAGGTTACCTCTTTCGTTGCGGGGAAAGTAACGCCTTCGCCTGCTTCAAAGGTAATCGTATATTTGTTTGCCGTTTTTTCTGCTACAACGGTTACGTTACCGCTAATATTCGTCAATTTCGCGAGATCCGTTGCCTTCCAAACTGTGGTATAGCCTTCCGTTTGTACGGGGGTGGGAATGTCCGTAAGTGTATCCCCTTCTTCCACCGTAACCGTCTTGTCCGTTTGACCAGCTTGCTGGAAGGTTACCGTATATTCTTTTTTAGCCTCTTCCTCATTCGACTCCGAAGAAGATTGCGATTCCGTAGAAACGCTCGTAGGGCTCGAAGTTTCAGCTTGTTCAAACAAACCACACGAAGTAAGCGCTACAGTTGCCATCGAAATGCTAAGAATCAACATTAACAGCTTTTTCATATTAAAAATCCTCTATTATTTATTTGCGTAAAAGGGCGTATTGACACACTCTTACAATTATCCTATAACATTATATCATATAACCTTTTATTCGTCAATACCCTTTTCCTATTTTGTTTGCCAAAAATATTTATTTTTTTTGTATAATATGCACATATTCAATCCATTTGGCCTACGAGCAAAAACGAGCCTTCCCCTCTACAAGGAACTTGGGGGAAAGATAAAGGACCAACGAGAATTTCGTTCGTCCTTTTTGTTTTATTCATTCTTGTGGTAAATAGAAATTAACTACCTTCCTAACAAATGTTGTAGTGTGGGTGTAATCGCGTTTGTAAGTACTTCGTACCCGGCAGAGGTTAAGTGTCCGCCATCCGTCGTATATTCCGCGTATATTTCACCAGTATCAAGATTCAAAAGCGGCGCATATAAATCCACAAATTCATATCCGTATTTTTCCGCCAAAAGCTTTATTTTTACGTTGTTATAAGCGGCTTTTTGATTGTTTTTGCCCCACTCCCCACTCATAGACGTAAGAGAAAGCAACACAATCTTGGTGTTTGGAAGATTTTCGTGAAAGCCCTTCAAAATATTCTCATAATTGTCAAACATAGTGTCAAAATTATTTGCGCCTATGAGCATTACCGCTACCTTCGGTTTTAGAGCATAAACGGATACTTTCAAACGATTTTCGAGGCCAAAGGTCGTTTCACCGCCAATTCCACGATTAAGGACAAGATACTGTGGATAATATTTTTCAAGAGGGTATCCGTCGGTAAGACTGTCGCCCAGGAACGCAACATCTACCTCATAGTCATCATATTTTTCGTTTTCGTCCTCATACATAACAAGCTTTGCGTCATAATATTCCCGCATCGCTTGTAGAAATTGCTCCTTCTCCTGCTTTTCAGGCAATACCACGGTGAAAAAATATATAAGCCCTATCCCTATGGATAGTAAAATGGAAAGCACAATCGTGATAACAATGATCTTTCTTGTCTTGGTCATAAAAATGCCCCTCAAACTTTATTCATTATCCATTTTATGGTTAAAATATAACCCCAAACATATTTGTCACGTCTATCCCAACATATATGCTGTTGATTTCCTGCGTTTCATTGTTGACACCGCAACGGATTTCGACTTTTTCCTTGGAAAACTTGATAAAGTGTCCATTGTTGTAATACTCGTCAAAGCCTTTCTCGTCCAAAAAGTCGGAAAACTCTTCACTGCTATCCCCAACGGAATAACCATAAAGGTTAATATCGGGATCGGTAACGAAAATCCCCGTCACGTATTCATCCCCAAACGCAACGTCAGGATAGCACGTAACGTCATACTGCACATAACAGGCGTAAACCGCATCATAATCTGCATCTATATCGCCATATTTTTTATCGTAGTAGCCTGTAACACCAAATCCAGGTATAATACCAAATCCGTCAAAGTCCGCCTCTTCCACAGGTGTCAGTAGATTGATTGCAAAGTTGGAATGATTGTTGATATCTTCCACAATTGTTTCAGAATAAATGGGACGGCAACTCGAAAAACACGCTACTGTCATCAATAAAGCTGCAAAAAGTAGTCCTTTTTTCATAAAAACCCCCTTTTTTTCTTTATGTTAACACAAAAAGTGAAGGTTGTCAAGTGGGAAAAACGTGTTTTCGACATGATGCTTGCCTATACATAAGCAAAAATCGATCAAAACAAGAAAAAACCTTGCTCGTAAGAGCAAGGCTTTCTTTTTGAAAAGCGGCGGCTACCTATCCTCCCAACGGTTAACCGTAAGTACTTTCGGCGTAAAAGAGCTTAACTTCTGTGTTCGGAATGGGAACAGGTGGATCCTCTTTGCCATCGTCACCGCTATGGTTAT
>JAZKZY010000187.1:0-2535 GCA_045612895.1 Candidatus Scatosoma sp.
CCAACCCTTCCATTTGGTGGAACATCGGCGAATGGGTCGCGTCATCGTCCGAACGGAACACTCTGCCGGGGGAAAGAATTTTAATCGGGGGCCCGTTCTTTTCCATAACGCGGATTTGCCCTGCCGACGTTTGCGTACGAAGAAGCAGGTTGTCCGCAAGGTAGAAGGTGTCCTGCATATCGCGTGCAGGGTGATCCTTGGGGGTGTTGAGCGCGGTGAAGTTGTAATAATCCGTCTCAATTTCAGGACCTTCAAATATCGTAAAGCCCATCCCTGCGAAGATGTCGATCAATTCGTTTTTAACAAGGGTAATGGGGTGCAATGCGCCTGCCTTGTACGATTTACCAGGCATCGTAATGTCGATGCGCTCCTTTGCGTACTGCGCCTCTAATTCCATTTTCTTAACGACAACGGCGCGTTCTTCAAACAACGTTTCCATTGCCTGCTTGAACTCGTTGACAACCTTACCAAAGGTGGGACGTTCTTCCTTGGGCAAATCTTTCATGCCGCTCATAATCCCTTTCAGCTCGGTTTGGAACTTTACCTTTACTTCGTAAAGCGCCCTGCCCGTTTCCGTCTGCTCAATCGCCGCGGTAATCTCCGCGCGTAAGCTTTCGATCTTTTCTTTCATATCTTTCCTCCGAAAAAAGTTTCGTTTATTTTTTCAATGTTGTGAAATTTTACCGCAAGGCCGTATAAACAAAAAGTCGCCCTGCGTGTCAAACGACACGCAGGGCGAATATTCCGCTGTACCACCTGCATTCACGAGGAAAAGCCTCGCCTTCATTTCCGCCGTTACGCCGCGGTTACGGTTCTCCCTACCCCTAACAATAGGCTCAAAAGAACGGCTCCAAAGTGAAATGGAAATTTTTCGCCCTTTCCGCGCCTTTCAGCCCACGAGCGCGGTCTCTTTGAAAGGGAATTTGAAAAATACCTGCTTTTTCATCGCCTTTGATTTAATTTCGTATATAATTATATACGCTCCGCGGAAAAATGTCAAACGTTTTTTCACCGCGAAGCGTAATTGTCCTAATTATTTATTTTTCAAAAGATCTCTAATTTCTTCCAAAAGACGGGTATTTGCCATGGCTTTTGCTTCTTCCGCCGCCTTTGCCGCAGCTGCTTCTTCTGCCGCTTTTGCCGCCGCCTCTGCCTCAGCCGCCGCTTTTTCCGCTTTCAATGCTTCAATCTTTTCTTCGTAGATTTCTTTTGCCTTCTTTCTGGAAACGCGTTGTTCTTTGCGGATCTTATAGATTTCTTTCTTTTCGTCCAAATCCAAACCGTCAATCATTCTTTCACGCGCTTTTGCAAAATTGTTCATCGCACGAACAATCACAAAGAGTACGAATGCGATAATGAGGAAGTTAATAATCGCACTAATGAAAGAACCCCAGTCGATATAGAAGGATGCCGCCATATCAATTTCTTGACCGATTACCGCACCGCTTTCATTCAAGATATCCTTGTACACTTCACCATTCGGAAGGAACGTTACGACACCGCTCAAACCTTCCTTACCCAAAATCAACGCCAAAAGCCAGTTGATGATGGGTTTCAAAATATAGTTACTAAGTCCGTTTACGATTGCCGTAAACGCACCGCCGACGATAACGCCGACAGCCATGTCAAGTACGTTACCACGGGTGATAAACGTCTTGAATTCGCCAAAAAACGCTTTAATCTTACCTACTTTTTTCTTCATTTTGTACCTCTTTTTGCGATGTTTCGCAACTTTATGACATTATTATAACGCTTTGCATTCGCTTTGTCAAGAAAATAAAGAAAAAATGTAAGAAAACGCCGAAACGTCTTTACGTTTCAGCGCTTTTTATCTTCTCTAATATATCTTTTACCAGGAATAAGCACTCCGCCGCATCCTTTATAAAATCTAACAGGCGTTCTCTTGTTTCCTTTCTACTCACTTTTGCCAAGGCTTCCACGCACTCGAAAAGCAACGCCTTTTCCATAAACAGAACGTCGCTCAAGCTGTCTTGTTCGTTGAGCGTAATCTCTCGTTTTTCCAGTTTCACTTCCCGTCTTCCCCCTCGTTCTTCGCGTACCTGCCCTGCCCATTTTCCTTTTTCGGCTGTTTGCCAAGCGCCAAGGTAAGCAAACCCTCCTTGCGTTTTTCATGCCGAAGAGAAAGCGTTTCCATCGTCTTTGCCAACGCCGGGTCGGTAAGAAGGCGCGAATAAATTTTTACCTTTTTTCCTAAAATATCCTCCCGAGCGACAAGGGAAAAGAGTAGTTCCTGCTCCGCTTGCATATCCTGCCCCTTTTTCTCCATAAAAAACCTCCCGTTTGCCATAGTATCGGCAAAACGAGAGGTATTATTCGTAAAAATCAACGTTTTTTTGCAAAGTCGCACAAATGCGCCAACGTGCAGGTTTCACAGGCAGGTCTTTGCGAATGACATACCTGACGACCATGATAAATCAACCAGTGGTGCGCCTTTGACCAGTCCGTTTTGGGAATGGCTTTGCAAAGCCCCGCCTCCACCGCAAGCGGCGTATCTCCCTTGGCTAATCCCAAGCG
>JAZKZY010000188.1:0-30137 GCA_045612895.1 Candidatus Scatosoma sp.
CGGCGAATACATTGATTGCGTTGGTCACTACAGACCTACCTGCGAACCCGCAGAACTTGACATCGACGTTGCAAAGGCAAAAGATTGGCTTGCAAAGGGCGTTCAACCCACCGAAACCGTTAAGAGCTTGCTTGTAAAGACGGGCGCAATGGAAAAGAGCGCAAAACTCAGCGCAGCAAAGACCAAGACGAAGAAGAGCAAATAATCGGCTGATTATACTGCAAAGAGGAGTATAGTATGCTGGATTTGATTAAGTACATCGTCGGGCAGTTTGCAGAGGATAAGGAAAACATCGAATACGTGGTAAACGAAAAGGACCGCGTAATCGAGGTGAACGTTATCCTTTCGCCTTCCGATATGGGTAAAGTAATCGGTAAGCAGGGTAAAATTGCAAAAGCGATGCGTACCATCGTTCGCGCGGCTACCCCTGCAAGCAGCAAGCGTTACGTGATTGAAATCAGCGAACGCGGCGGCGCAACCGTTGATGCTGAATAAGCGAGGCGACAAGCTGAAACATTATGGTAAAAAAGGGCTTTTTTCGTAAAAGCCTTTTTTTGCCTTATAGAAATGACAGGGGCAGGTATGCGTTGAACGTAAATTTGCCCGAATGGATTTTTACGATTTAAGGAGCAATTATGGATCGTTTAATCATTGGCGAAGTATTAAAACCGCAAGGCATTAGAGGGGAATTGAAGATCAAAACTTTTACCGATTTTCCCGAGGACGTAAAGGAATTTGGTACGGTGTATATTGACGATAAGCCGTATAAAATTCTTTCCTACCGCGTTGGCTCTGACGGCGCGGCGTATATCGGCTTGCGTGGGATTCCCGACCGCAACGCGGCGGAGCTTTTCCGTGGTAAAAAGCTGGAGGGCGACCGTGAGGATGCACCCCCTTTGGAAGAGGGGAGACATTACATAGTCGATATCCTTGGCTTGAATTGTGAAACGGAGGAAGGGGAATTCCTCGGTGTGGTAAAACACATCGTCAACCTTGCGTCCGACGTTTATACCTTGGAAAAGGACGGGAAACAAATTCTCTTCCCTTCGGTGAACGGCGTGATCGTTAAGGTGGATATCGAGGGCGGTAAAATCGTGGTCAATAAAGAAAAGTTTGACCAAATCGCCGTATATTAAAACTCCCTCGCCATAGGCGAAGGAGTGAAAACTTATTTTTGTGAAGTGTGGAATTTTCGGCTTTCTTTCACGAATGCCTTTGACGAGAACAGCGCAATGCCAACCGCGATTGCAATGGCAAGGTCGGGCAGAACGTAGCCGGCTTGATACACGAAACTGTACAAAGCGGCAGGCGTACCCTCTGGGGTAAAAGCGCCGAACGCGAACGTGCCGGAAAGGAAATGCATTGCAAATCTACCCAAACCGGCAAGAATACCGCCGAGTGCAAATTGCAGTTGGGGGAGTTTATGCAGGGCTTGTGTTTTTCCAAACAGTCCAGCCAACCCCACCCAAGCAAAGGCAACGGGGTAATCGAGTAAAAACTGAGCAGGGTGCAACACGGACGGGTCTTGAAGGGCCTGCAACAAGCCATAGACCGTACCTGCGAAAATACCTTTTCTTACGCCGAACATATAGGCGTAAATCATCAAGGGGAGCAAAGATGCAGGGGTAATCGATCCGCCTTGCGGCAAGCGCACGATCCGCATAAAGGACAGGGCGAAGCTCAACGCGATGCAAACGGCGGCGTAGGTGACGCTCTTTGCGTCAAAATCCCGTTTTTCCCGTTTGCCAAAAAACAAGGCAAGCGCGATGAGGACGAGGATTGCGAAACCGCTTGCAACGTAGAGGGCAATCGATTGCACGTCTTCGTTGGTGAGCCAGTTATTTTCCGCGGCTTTCCCCGAGGCGAAGTGAACACCCATACAAATCAAGGTGGCGATAAATGTGACACCCGTTATAGAGCCAAGTAGAATATACCATGTTTTCGTCCGTTTTCTTCGCAGGATAAACGCGCTGAAACCAACGGCGCAAAGCAGGGCAAGTAAGGGGATAAACAAAATCCGTTCAATCCCGTCCTCCAAGAAAGAGAGGATTAAAAAGAGGGCGCACAGCACGCACGCGTAGAGAATTGCGATAGGGCGTGTAAGGTTGAAAAACCTCTTTCGGGGTTCGTCTTTTAAGCAAAACGCGCATACCAGGTATGCGATGAGTAGTGCAAAAGACAGCCAAATGGCAACGGAGCGCGCCGCATTAAGCGGTGTGTCGAACAGCGTGGGATACCACGTCAGTCCGTCGAGTAGGGAATGAAGAAACATAAAACCTCCTTTTTTCCGTCGCATGCGTTCTCAAAAGAAAACGCCCAACACAAATGGTGTGGGCGCAAAAATCCTTTTGACCGTACAATACACCTTTGGTGTAAACGGAAAAACGGTTTGTCATCTCTCGCTCAAGTATTACCTTGCCGATTCAAATGGTATAATCTCAGCCCTTAGGGCACCCACGACGGATATTCGTTTGTACATTCATTATATCCCAAGAAATGGGTTTTGTCAAGGGGTAAA
Organism: Candidatus Scatosoma sp.; assembly: GCA_045612895.1. Taxonomy (GTDB): domain Bacteria; phylum Bacillota; class Clostridia; order Christensenellales; family Borkfalkiaceae; genus Scatosoma. Next base: position 2,519 of record JAZKZY010000188.1, read on the forward strand.
AGGGGTAAAATTATGAAAGAGGAAAAAAAGATGCGTTACGATTTTTATGCGTATATGGACAGAATGAAATATATCAAGCGTTGGCAACTGATGCGCGCGACCCGTAATGAGAATATTATGGAACATTCGCAATCGGTTGCGGTGCTTTCTCACGCTCTTGTGACCATTCACAACGAGGTATATGGCGGTAAGGCGGACGTTTTGAAAACGGTGTTGTATGCCATTTACCACGAAACGAGCGAGGTAATGACGGGCGATTTGCCTACGCCCATCAAATATTATAACCGCAGTATTCACGGCGCGTATAAAGAGTTGGAAAGAAGCGCGTGTGAACAAATTGTGGGGACTTTACCCGATGCGATGAAGCCTGGCATTCAACCGTACGTGCTTGCGGATGAAGAGAGTAAGGAATACCAGTTTGTAAAGGCGGCGGATCGTTTGGCGGCCTACATCAAATGTTTGGAAGAATTGCGTTCGGGGAATAAGGAATTTTCCAAGGCGAAAAAGAGCATTGAGGCGGATTTACACGCGAAAAATATGCCCGAGGTGGAATATTTCTTCGAGCATTTTATTCGCTCGTTCGAGTTGACTTTGGACGAGTTGGAAGTGTTTTAATTTCACTTTCACCTAATTTTCAAACAATATTAAAAAAATAAACAAAAAATAGTGGTAGAATAAACCATAAGGTAAACTTTTCGATTTCAGGAGTGAAAGCGACGATGAAAAAGAGAATGAAAGGGTTGATTGCGGTCCTTTGTGCGACAATGGTGTTAATGGGCGCGGCGGCGTGCGGAAAAAGCGCGTACGAGCTGGCCGTTGAAAATGGATTTACGGGTACGGAAAAGGAATGGCTGGCAACCTTGCAGGGTGTAGATGGTCAGGACGGTCGGGACTTAACGGCAAAAGACCTTTACGAAACTGCGGTGGCAAATGGGTACACGGGTACCTACCTTGATTTTTGCGCGGAAGTGTTGAAGGTGGATTTGCGTGAGAGCAACGACGTGGATACCATTGCAAGAAACGTGACCTCGGTTGTTAGTATCTATTGCGGTTTCTCGCAAACGGTACGCGCTAATCCTTGGACGACGCAAAAAAGATATTATCCCACGGCAGGCGCAGGGGTTATTTTGGATTTGGACCAAGAAACGGGCAGCGCGTTGATTGTCACCAACTACCACGTTATTTACGATGCAAACAGTGACGTCGCAAGCGGTATTTCCGATTCGATCTACCTTTACACCTACGGCGCGTACAATGCGTTTTCGGGTAGTGAATACACCACGCCATACGCGGATACCAAGGGCGACGGTATGAAGGCGATTTACGTGGGCGGCGCCATGGAATACGATATTGCGATTTTGATGGTGCAAAATAATGAATTTTTGAAAACTTGCGTGGCTTCGGAGGCGGTTCTTGCGGAATCGGACGAGGTACAGGTTGGGGAAAAGGTGTTTGCAATCGGTAACCCTGACGGCGCAGGTATTGCGGCAACGGAAGGTATCATTTCTGTGGAATCGGAATACATCCAAATGAGCGCAACGGACGGCTCGTCGGCGGTTGTACAATATCGCGTTATGCGTACGGATGCCGCAATCAACAGCGGTAACTCCGGCGGTGCGTTGTTCAACGTGGAGGGTGAATTGATCGGTATCACCAACGCGAAAAACGTCAGCTCGCAGGTGGATAACATGGGTTATGCGTTGCCGATTACACAGGTAAGAAACTTGGCGGAAAATATCATGTATAACCGCGCGGAAAATTGCGCGCGCGTTGCATTGCTTGGCATTATTGCGCAAACCGTTGATTCCAAAGCATACTACAACGAGTTCGGTTGCTTGAAAATTCAAGAGGAATTTGAGGTGGCGGAAGCACCTTCCAGCAACCATTCCGCATACGGTAAATTAAACGTCGGCGACAAAATCAAAGGGATAAAAATCAACGACGGCGAATGGGTAATTTTCAACCGTAAATATCAATTAACCGACCAACTTCTTCGTGTGCGTAAGGGGGATAACGTAACCTTAAAGCTTACCGACTCGAACGGGGTTGTGCGTGAGGAAACGATTGCTTTTGACCAAGACAGTTACTTTGTAAAGTGCGATTAAGAAGGATTTTTATCAAAAGGCGCAGGCGAATACAGCCTCGCCTTTTTTTGTAGGACGATACTTGACAAAAGCAGGTTTTTATTGTATAATAGACATTGTATCAAACATCAAGCGAGGGGTAATTATGCGTACGGAAGAATTTATTCAAAAAATTTCGGGACAAGCGGACGATAACGCGCGTTTTGAAGAATTGAGAAAAGGGATTCCTCTTGGCGAAAACATCAATGGTGAAGTGGTTTTGGCGCAAAAAAGCGCGCAGGTTTATACGGTGCGCAATACTTGTGTAACGGGTAGCAACAAAACGCAGTTTATCCGCCGTTTGTTGATTTCTCTTGCTTGCTTGCACGATGCGGAAGAGGCGTGTTTTATCATTCTTTCCCCGCACGTGGAATATGGCGAGCTGTTGCGTTTGAGCGGTAGCGATTTTACCATTCCGTATATCCATAAAAAAGAGGACCTTGAGCCGATTATCAAGACCTTGAAAGAATTGCTGTTCATGCGTACAAGCGGTAAGGGGTATCCCCATATTTACTTGGTGTTGGACGGGTTGGAAACCTTGGAAGAGGGAAAAACCAACGTGGATTTGTCGGAGTATAGCAGCATTTTAGAAATGCTGATGCACGTAACGGACGTGGACGTTATTTGCGGTATGGATTTGGGGCGCAGTATCTTTGCTGGGTGTCCCGGTATCTTCCTTGGCAGAGGAAATTGCTTGGTGACCGCGCGTGAATATGGCAAGGCGGACGTGACCTATGTCAACGAGGATACTTCCTTGACGATGCCTTTGCAAATCACTTATCCCAGCGAGCCGTCCGTTTTAGAGAGTATCGTGTACCTTAACTCGTTGCCGACAAATCGTTGACGGGTTGTGCCTTACATATGGAAAAAGTGACAAAATTTGACTTTCATCAAATACCTGCCCCCTTGCTTTTGTGGTATCAAGCGAATAAACGCACCCTGCCTTGGCGTGAAAACGCAACCCCGTATCGGGTTTGGGTGTCGGAAATTATGTTACAGCAAACACGTGTCGAGGCGGTAAAGGAATACTTTTCACGTTTTATGGCGGCGTTGCCTACGGTGGAGGACCTTGCCGCTTGTGAGGAGGAAAAGCTGTTAAAATTGTGGGAGGGCTTGGGCTATTACAGCCGCGCGCGTAACTTGCAAAAGGCGGCGAAATTGCTTGTTCAATACTACGGCGGCGAATTTCCTCGCGATAAAAATGCATTGATGGATTTACCTGGGATCGGCAGTTATACGGCAGGCGCAATTTCTTCGATTGCGTTTGGCTTGCCCGTGGCGGCGGTGGACGGCAACGTGTTCCGTGTAGCGGCGCGCTTGGAAGAAAATTCCACTCGTATCTCCGACCCGAAATACAGAAAATATTTAGAAGAAACGCTGACGGCGGTTTATCCCCAAGAGGGCGCGGATTGCAGCGCGTTTACACAAAGCTTATTCGAGCTTGGCGCGTTGATTTGTAAACCGCAAAACCCCGATTGTGAGGGATGTCCGTTGAAAGGATTTTGCCACGCCTACCAAAACGGTACGCAGGCACTTTACCCCGTTATGCCCGAGAAAAAGGGGAAACGTCAGGAAAAGGTGTACGTTTTCTTGATTGAAACGCCCGAGGGTTTTTGCATACGCCGTAGAGAAGAGGGCGTTTTGCGTGGGTTAAACGAATTTCCTTCCGCTGTGGAGGAAGAGGGGGATTTGCCCGAAAAAATACTAAATGAGTGGGGCATGTATGCGTTTACGGAAGTTGCGCGCAAAAAATACGTGCATATTTTCACCCATATACGGTGGGAGATCACTTGCGTGTGGGTACGAACGGAGGATGCGCCGTTTGACGCTTACACCTTGGAGGAAATAGAGGAAAGCATTTCCCTGCCCACGGCATTTAAGCAGTGTTTGGGGATATTAAAAGCATGAAAGAATATAAATTGACGTTTGAAATGGTGCCTGAGGAGTGCTGGTTTAGTAATCTTCGCAGTGTTTTACGCCCAGAGGACTGGGATCGGGTAAGGCGTGACGCGTATGCGCGCGCAGGTGGTAGATGTAGAATTTGCGGCCGACCTACCCGTTTGGAGGCGCACGAAAAGTGGAGTTATGACGAGGAAAAGGCATTGCAAAAATTAGAGGACGTGGTGGCGCTTTGCCGCAACTGTCACGAGGTTAAGCACATCAGTCGTACCCAGCTTATGGGCAGGGGTATGGAGGCGATGGAGCATTTTATGAAGGTCAATCGTTGCACGCAAATGGATTTTCACGCGGCATTGCAGGAGGCGAATGATGTATATTTTCGCCGCAATCGTGTGGAGGGTTGGGTGACGGACGTGACCTGGCTGAAAGATAAATTTGACATCAAATTACGTTGAAAAACGATAGGAGAATGATATGAAAGTATTACTTGTAAACGGCAGTTATCATGAAAAAGGTTGCACCTACACCGCGCTTGCGGAGGTGGCAAAGGCATTGAATGCAAACGGCGTGGAAACGGAAATTTACTGGCTCGGTCAAAACCAGGTAAGCGGTTGTAAAGGCTGCTGGGCTTGTAAAAAGATTAAAAAATGCGTGATCGACGACGGCATGAACGAGTTTGTGGAAAAGGCGGCGGAATTTGACGGCTATGTATTCGGCTCTCCCGTATATTACGCATCGGCGGCAGGCGCGCTCGTAAGCTTTATGGATAGAGTATTTTACAGCGGCGGTAAGTACCTTGCGTACAAACCTGCGGCGGCGGTGGTTAGCTGCAGACGTGCAGGCGCAAGCACGACTTTTGACGTAATCAACAAGTATTTCACCATCAACAATATGCCTATCGTTGGGTCGAATTACTGGAATGAAATCCACGGCAACACCGCAGAAGAAGCGGCGCAGGATGCGGAGGGTTTACAAACGATGCGTATGCTCGGCAATAACATGGCTTGGTTGTTGAAGTGTATCGCCCTTGGCAAAGAGGCAGGCATTGCCCCCGAATCGGAAAAGAAAATTTGGACGAATTTCATTCGCTAAAGTGTAAAAACGCACATAATAAAAGAGGAAGTCAATGGCTTCCTCTTTTTCTATGCGTGAATATTTTTTTAATTTTTTTGGAAAAAATTTCATTTTACCCCTTGACAAATGAAAAAAGTTGTGTTATTATAATGATACTGAATATCAATAAGAAAAAGGAGCAAAAATATGATTCGCTTACAAGATAAAGTTGTGATAATTACGGGCGGCGGCAGAGGTATCGGTTTTGGGCTTTCGACGGCATTTGCAAAGGCTGGCGCGAAGCTGGTTTTGACGGGCAGAACGGAATCTACCTTGCTTTCCGCAAAGGAAAAATTAGAAACGGCGTATGGTACGGAGGTGCTTTGCGTGACGGCGGACGGCGCGGACGAGGCGGCGATTCAAAACGTAATCGACAAAACGGTAGAACGCTTTGGCCGTATTGACGCGGTAGTGAACAACGCGCAAGCATCGGCATCGGGAAAAATGCTCGTTGATCATACGAAAGAGGATCTTGACCTTGCCATTCATTCGGGGATCTACGCGACCTTCTTCTATATGCAAAAGGCTTTCCCTTACCTGAAAGAAAAGAAGGGGAGTGTGGTAAACTTCGCGAGCGGCGCTGGGTTGTTTGGGCGTATTGCACAATCCTCCTATGCGGCGGCGAAAGAGGGTATCCGCGGGCTTTCCCGTGTGGCGGCAACTGAATGGGCGCCTTATGGTGTGCGTGTAAACGTGATTTGCCCCCTTGCGATGACCGAGGGCCTGCAAAAGTTCAAGGAAGAATACCCCGAACGCTATGAACAAACGATCAAGGGCGTGCCTATGGGACGTTTTGCCGATCCCGAGCAGGATATCGGCGGTATGTGCGTGTTCTTGTGCAGTGATTTGGCGAGCTACGTGACGGGCGAAACGATTACTCTTCAAGGTGGCAGCGGTTTAAGACCGTAATCATACATTCTATACAAAAACTCCCCGTTTGCCGAAAGGTAAACGGGGAGTTGCTTTTTAGATAAAAGGTTTTTCAATGAGTTGAAGATTTAACTCTTTCACCATTTGCATGGCGGTTTCCACCGATTGTTTATGGTGGAAATGATCGGGCGAGTGCGCGTCCACGCCAAGCACAATTTTGTTGCCGACCTTTGCCGCAATTTCAAACAAACGGCGGTCGGGGTAGTGTCGGTTGGTGCGTAAACCCAAGAGGTTGATTTCCAAAGGAATATTTAACGTTTTCGCCTCTTCGCAAAGGGTTTGGTAAACTTCCTCATACACCGCTTTCGGGTAGCGGTATCCTGCCAAATCGGGATGCGCCAAATAGGCAAAATCACCCGTTTTCAACCCCTCAATCACCTGCTTGATATAGGCGCGGAAGTTCGTTTCGTTTTCCGTATGGGGGGCGTACACGTCGTGGATTTCGTTGCCGCCAAAGTGCTGACCCATGATGCAATAATCGGGTTTGACTTGGCTTAAAAACTTCATTTCTTCCGTATGGAAAGCGGGGTAATATTCCAGCTCAAAGCCAAGCAAAATGCGGATGTCGTTCGCATATTCTTTTTGTAAAGCGCGCACGCTTTCCGCATAATCAAACAGCTCGTCCGTTTTCATGCGAAAAGAGGAGTAGTAGTCGGTATTCGGGAAAAGGTAGGGGGCATGGTCGGAAAAACCAAGGGTTTTCACCCCTGTCTGGATTGCCGCTTCCACATATTCACGATCGGTACCGTCCGCGTGATTGCATCTTGCTGTATGCGTGTGATAATTGTAAGGCAACATTTACAGCACCTTGGACAAGAAGTCCTTCAAACGCTCGTCTTGAGGATTTTCGAAGAAATCCTTGGGGTTGTTTTCTTCTTTGATAACGCCTTCGTTCATGAAAATAACACGTTCGGCAACCTCTCTGGCAAAGCCCATTTCGTGCGTAACCACGACCATGGTCATATCTTCTCTTGCGAGGTCGGTCATAACCTTCAATACTTCGCCTACCATTTCGGGGTCGAGCGCGGACGTGGGTTCGTCAAAGAGGAGAATTTCGGGTTCCATAGCAAGGGCGCGGACAATCGCGATACGTTGCTTTTGACCGCCTGAAAGAGTGGCGGGGTAAACGTTTGCTTTGTCCTCCAAGCCAACCTTTTTAAGGAGTTCCATTGCTTTTGCGTTGGCTTCTTCTTCCGTCATTTTCTTCAGTTTCGTTGGAGCAAGCGTGATGTTTTTCAAGACCGTGAGGTGGGGGAAGAGGTTGAATTGCTGGAATACCATGCCCACCCTTTGACGGTGTGCGTTGATTTTCTTCAAAAACTCTTTTTCAAGGGATTTTTCTATTGCGCGCAACGCTTCGTATTCCGCTTTCAAACCGTTGAATTCTTCTTGGTCAAAGGGTTGTCCTTGATTTTGCGCCTGCTTCATTGCTTTTAAGCGGCGTTTCAAATATACGCGTTCGTTTTTGAAAACGAGTTCGTCGTTCATCAAAATTTGTCCTGCGTTGGGCTGTTCCAAAAGGTTCAAACAACGAAGGAAGGTGGATTTACCACAACCCGAAGGGCCGATGATGGCAATGGCATCGCCTTTGTAGATATCAAGATCTACACCTTTTAATACCTCTAACTTTCCAAATTTTTTATATAACTTACGCACGGAAAGGATCGGTTTTTGTTGGGGATTTTTAGGTTCAACGTTCACTCTTCATCAACCTCCTTTCAATTATTTTTTGGATTTGCTGTAAGCCCAAAACAATAATCAAGTAAATTGCTGCAATTATAATTAGGGGCATATACAATTCAGTTGCCTGCACGGTAACGTAGGATTGAATTTTAGTTAAATCCACGATACCGACGTACCCTGCAACGGAGGTTTCCTTGATCAAAGTGATAAACTCGTTGAACATAGTAGGGATTGCGCTTTTTAATGCTTGGGGTAAGATAATGGTGAAAAAGGTAGTAATCCAGCTTAACCCCAACGAGCGACCCGCTTCCATTTGTCCTTGATCTACGGCGTTGATGCCGCCGCGGAGAATTTCCGCCATATACGCACCGCTGTTGATACCAAAGGTGATGATGGCAATCCAAATCCCTGCCGTTTCTTTAATGCCTAAGAAATTGTAAGCGCGAATGCCTTTTAATAGTACGAAATAGCAAATAAATAACTGCAACACCACAGGAGTACCGCGGATAATCGTTACGTATAAACGACAAATTCCGTCTAATGCTTTTATGATAGGGCTGTTTTTAGGTGCAATACGGATAGCGGTTACAACAATCCCAATTAAAAGACCTAATAAACACGCGCCGAGCGCGATAAAGAGGGTGTTTCTAAGCCCTTGTAGATACATTTTCCACATATCGTACTCGATAAAGCAGGCGTAAAAACTGTCCCAAATCGTATTTTTCAATAAATTATTTAAGTTCATATATCCTCGTTTTACGACAAAAGAGCCGAAATTGCATCGACTCTTTTGGGGGTATTATTTTTTATTCAGCTTGTGCAGAGTGTTCAACGAACCATTTTTCAATTTGATCTTTGCCGTCTGCATCTTTGGTTAACAATTCAGCCAACGCTGCGTTTACCTTTTCAATTAAAGCGGTGTTGCCTTTCTTTGCTACGATACCATATTGTTCAGCTTCCAAACCTTCGATTGCTGCGTAGCTAAGAGTGTTGTCGTTTGCAACGAGTTGTGCAGCTACTTGAGAGTCAACGATGAGATATTCTTTCGTCGTGGAAGTTTTCATGTCTTCCAAGGCTGCCATAACCTGCGAGAAGCTGTTGCTGGAGGAAACTTTCCAAGCATCTTTATTCTCGTTTACGGTGATGTGGCTAGTTGTACCCGTTTGGAATACAAGCTTTGCACCCTCGAAGTTAGAAATGGCAAACGTGCCTTCCGTTAATACTGGATTAGAATCGGTTTTATATACGACAGCTTGATATGCGGAACCCCAGTAGAAATCGGAGAATTCAATTTTTTCTGCACGTTCATCGCTATAGGAAATACCTGCGATACCGAGTGCGTTATCTTCTGCGATACCTGCTACGATCGTGTCGAAGGAACCATTGATGATTTGCAATTCCCAATCGTATTTATCGGCGATATATTTTGCGATTTCCATATCTACGCCAACAACTTCAGTGGAACCGCTTTTGGTGTATTCCCAAGGTGCGAAACCTGCTTCGGTATATACGATCAAGGTGTCTTTTTCCGGCTTGTTACATGCGGTAAAGCCAAGTGTTGCAAATGCTGCTACTGTTGCCAAAATAGTTGCTAAGATTTTTTTGATTTTCATAATTCCTCTCCTTGAAATTATCTGTTCGATTTATTGTAAGTGCAATTTTACGCTTATTTTTTCATAATGTCAACTATTTTTCATAGGTTTTTTAAATTTTTTTGCATATTTTTTAATTATTTATGCATAAATGTATAAAAATATTGTATATAATGTATAAACTTATTTTTTTATGCAAAGAGGAGTGGAAATAGGGAAAAACCTTGCATTTTTTTGAAAGATGTGATATACTTAAATGCAGTCGAAAAAGGAAGGTAAAAACCTTGAATAACGAATATTTTTCTTTTGAAGTGATTAAGACGGATCCCGAGACGGGCGCGCGTGCAGGTATATTGCATACGCCGCATGGGGATATTGAAACGCCCGTATATATGCCCGTAGGCACGCAGGCTACGGTTAAGGGGGTATTCCCTCGCGATTTGGAAGAGGCAGGTTCGCAGATTATTTTGTCGAATACCTACCACTTATACATGCGCCCGGGCGACGATATTGTAAAAAAGGCGGGCGGCTTGCATAAATTTATGAACTGGAACAAGCCGATTTTGACGGATAGCGGCGGTTTTCAGGTATTCTCACTCGGAAAATTGAATAAAATTACCGACGAGGGGGTAGAATTTTCCTCGAACATTGACGGCAGTAAGCATTTCTTCACCCCTGAAAAGGCAATGCAGGTAGAACAAAACCTCGGCGCGGATATTATCATGGCGTTTGACGAGTGTAGTGAGTACGGTTATAACCATGCGCAGGCGGAGGCGGCGATGAAGCGTACCGCGGCGTGGTTGGAGCGTTGTTATAAATTCCACGACAAGCCTGAGCAGGCGTTGTTCCCGATTGTGCAAGGGAATATGTACAAGGATTTGCGCGGGGAGAGCTTGCGCCGTACTTTGCCGTTCGTGAAACATGGTATTGCGATCGGCGGTTTATCGGTTGGTGAGCCGAAACCGATTATGTACGAGCTGTTGGATTATTTACAGCCCTTGTTGCCTACGGACGTGCCTCGTTATTTGATGGGCGTTGGGTCGCCTGACTGCTTGATTGAGGGGACGCTCCGCGGTGTGGATATGTTTGACTGTGTTTTGGCGACGAGAATTGCGCGTAACGGTACGGCAATGACCAGCCATGGCAGAGTGGTGGTGCGTAACGGGAAGTTTAAGGAAGATTTCTCGCCGTTGGATGACGAGTGTGATTGCTATTGCTGTAAAAATTACACGAAGGCGTACTTGCGTCACCTTATCAACGTGAATGAAATGTATGGCGCGATGTTGTTGAGCTTGCATAATATTACCTTCTTGCATAAGCTGATGAAGGGCTTGCGCAACGCAATCCTTGGCGGGTATGTAAAGGAATACGTGCAGGAGTTCTATGCGAAGTACGGCGGCTCCGGCAAATGGTAAGCAACCTGACGTTGCACGCAATAGGGTGTCTTAGCGTGCGTGTTTATAGATAGCTTCGTGCATATCCCAAACGGACTTTGGATGCAATAGGGTGGTTTAGCGTATGATTTTTCGCTTAACCGCGCGTGTGATAAAATAAGGAAGGGAGGGAGTGTCTCTTCCTTTTTTATATATAAGAAAAAGCTTTCACAAAAAAATCTTGAAAAATACTTGACAATATATTTTTTCTATGATATCATTTTGATATCAGTAAAACAATGAGGAGTTTTTTATGCTGAAAATTGAAAACTTGACCAAAAATTACGGGGATAAAAAGGCGGTGGACGGCTTGAACTTGCATATTCATGCAGGTGAGCTGTACGGTTTTATCGGCCACAACGGGGCAGGGAAAACCACGACCTTGAAAGCGTGCTGCGGTATTTTGAACTTTGAAGAGGGGGAAATCTACGTGGACGGAGTGTCCGTGCGTGAAAATCCCTTGGCTTGCAAGGGGAAAATTGCCTACATTCCCGATAATCCCGATTTGTACGGGTATATGAGCGGTATTCAGTATTTGAACTTTATTGCGGACGTGTTTAAGGTGACGGCGGACGCGCGTGAAACGCGTATTCATCAATACGCGGCGGACTTTGAACTGACCGAGGCGTTGGCGCAACCCATTTCCACCTATTCCCACGGTATGAAACAAAAGTTAGCGGTGATTGCGGCGCTTATTCACGAACCGAAATTGATGATTATGGACGAACCCTTCGTTGGGCTTGACCCCAAGGCAGCGCATACCTTGAAGGTATTGATGCGTGATCTTTGTGAACGCGGCGGCGCAATTTTCTTCTCCACGCACGTGTTGGAGGTGGCGGAAAAACTGTGCGATAAAATTGCCATTATCAAAGGCGGAAAACTCGTAAAAGAAGGCACCATGGACGAGGTGAAAGGGGATACAAGCCTTGAAAACGTGTTCTTGGAGTTGGTGTAAGGAAGGGTGGCTATGATCAAAGTTTTGCTTAAAAAACAATGGCTTGGTATCCTTGCCTTTCTGACGCAAGGAAAAAACGGCCAACGCCGTTCCCCCAAGGCGATGCTTGGTTTTGCGATTCTACTCCTTTATGGTTTTGGCGCAATGGGAGCAATGTTTTGGATGATGGCGGATATGCTGTGCGAACCGTTGGTAACCGCGGGCTTGGGCTGGGTGTATTTCTCGTTCGTGGCGGTGCTTGCGACCGGGCTTATGATTATCGTCGGGCTGTTTGCCGCAAAATCTACCTTATACGAGGCGAAGGATAACGATTTGATTTTCTCCATGCCGATCCCTGCTTGGGTGGTGCTTTTAAGCCGTATGTTCGTGCTGTACGTCATTTTGTTTGTGTTCAGCGCGTTGGTGCTTGTCCCTGCTTTGATTAAATATTATATAGTAGCAGGGGTTGCGCCGTTGTCGGTTTTGTCGGGTGTCATTTTACTCTTTATCCTGCCTTTGGGTGGGTTGACCATTTGTAATATTTTAGGCGCGTTGTTGGCTTGGGTGACGGCAAGATTGCCCTTCAAAAACCTGTTTACAACCTTGTTGTTCGTGGGATTTTTCGTGGCGTATATGTTGGCTTATAGCAAGGTGAACGAATACCTGGGGTACTTGCTTGTGAATGGCGAGGCGGTTGGCGCGACGATGAAAACGGTGCTGTATCCCTTCTCGCAGGTAGGGTACGCGCTGACGGGAAATCTTGTATCCTTACTCTTGTCGGTGCTGATGTTTGGTGGTTTCTTTGGTATCATCTATTTGGTGTTGTCCTTGACCTATTTCCAAATTGCAACGATGAAGAAGGGGGAACGACACGCAAAATATAAAGAAAAATCGCAGGTTTCCCATTCGGTTAATAGAGCGTTGTTCCGTCGTGAATTTTTATGCTTGGTAAAAAGTCCTGCCTATCTTCTGAACAGCAGTATGGGTTCTTTGATGATGATTATGGTTGCCGTTATGATGGTGGCAACGGGTAATTTATTCGGGTTGACGGAAGAGGTTTTGGCGACGATGCCTGGCTTGACGGGGAATATGGGTTTGTTGGTGGCATTGATTGTGTGTTTTATGACCGCCTCCAACTTCATTACCGCTTGCGCGGTTTCCTTGGAGGGTGTAAATATCACCACGATTCAGTCGTTGCCCGTGGATGAATGGGCAATTCTTCGCGCAAAACTGTATGTGCATATTGTCTTTACGGCGGTGCCTGCGTTGCTCCTCGGCGGCGCGATGGCGTGGATGGTGCAGTTGGCTTGGTGGGAAACGTTGATTGTGCTGGCAACGGCGTTGATTAGTACCGTGATGTTTGCCTCCATCGGTTTGGTGGTCAATTTGAAACTACCCAACCTGCATTGGACAAATGAAACGGCGGCGGTGAAGCAGGGCCTTTCCACATTGGTGTCAATGTTCGGCGGTTGGGGGATTTCCCTCTTACCCTTGGGCGCATTTTTCCTCTTTGGGGAATATATCTTCCCTTGGTTGTTTGCCCTCATTTTCCTTGTCTTGTTTGTGGTGGTGACGGGGTTTGCTTTGTCTTGGATTTATAAAAAAGGAACAAAAATCTTTAGATTTTTGAATTGATTATGGAAAATATTATTGAAATTGATCATTTGTATAAGAGCTATGGCTCGGTAAAAGCGGTGCAGGACCTATCCTTTCGCGTGAAGAAAGGGGAGCTTTTCGCTTTCCTTGGTTTGAATGGCGCAGGTAAGAGTACCACCATATCCATTATGTGCGGGCAACTGCCAAAGGACGGGGGCAGGGTTGAGATTAACGGTAAAAACTTAGACGAGAACCCCGATAAAATCAAGCGCGAACTGGGTGTTGTTTTTCAAAATTCCGTACTGGATAAACCCATTTCCGTGCGTGAAAACCTCAAGACGCGCGCGGCGTTGTATGGCATTTGCGGAGAGGCGTTTGAAAAGCGCATGGCGGAATTGACGGAAATATTCGAGCTTGGTGACATCTTAAACCGTCCGATCGGAAAATTGTCGGGTGGTCAAAAGAGAAGGGTGGACGTGGCGCGCGCCTTACTGCATAAGCCATCCATTCTTATCTTGGACGAGCCGACGACGGGGTTAGATCCGCAAACGAGAAAAACGGTTTGGAATATCATCGACAACCTGCGTAAGAGTGAAAACATGACGGTTTTCCTCACTACGCATTATATGGAAGAGGCGGCGGACGCCGATTATATCGTTATTTTGGATTCGGGGCGAATTGCCGCGGAAGGCACGCCGTTAGAATTGAAAAATCGTTTCACAGGCGATTACATTTTACTGTACACGGATGAAGAAAACGTGAAGAAGATCGGCAAACCTTACGAAAAGGTAGGGGACGGTTTCCGTGTGGCGGTAAAGGATACGGCGGAGGCAACGCAGTTCGTTTTGAAATATCCCGAAATTTTCACCGATTATGAAATCATAAAGGGGAAAATGGACGACGTATTTTTGAATGCGACGGGGAAGAATTTAGGGGGTGAAAACGCATGAAAGAGCATAGCAGGTATGAGATGAAGGCATGCGGCGCGCTGATTAAGCGGAACGTGACGATGTTCTTTAAGGACAAAGGCACCTTCTTTACTTCGCTGATAACCCCTATGATTTTGTTGGTATTGTACGCCACTTTCCTTTCCAACGTGTATGAGGATAGTTTCCGCGCGGCGTTGCCTGCGGAGTTATTCGTGGAGGATTCGCTGATCAATGGTTTGGTGGGGGGATTGTTGCTTTCCTCGCTGTTGGCGGTCAGCGCGGTAACCGTACCTTTTTGCGCCAACCTCTTTATGGTGCAGGATCGTGTAACGGGCGCGCGCGGCGATTTGTCGATTACACCCGTAAAAAGTTCCTCTTTGGCATTCGGGTATTATTTGGCAACGGTATTAAACGGGTTGATTATTTGTTTCTTGGCATTGACCTTGGGGCTTGTTTACCTTTCCGTTATCGGTTGGTATTTGTCCTTTGTGGACGTGTTATTGTTGGCGTTGGATGTGGTAAGCTTGGTGCTGTTCGGTACGGCGTTGTCCTCGTTGGTATGCTATCCGTTAAGCTCGCAAGGGGCAATCTCGGCGGTTGGCTCGATCGTTAGTTCCTGCTACGGTTTCCTTTGCGGCGCGTATATGCCCATCTCCTCTTTCGCGGAAGGCTTGCAAAACACCTTGATACTTTTACCCGGTACGCACGGCACTTCCTTGCTGAGAAATCACGCCCTGACGGGGGTATTCGACCAAATGTTAGAAGAGCAAATCCCGGTGGAAGCGGTGGATGCGTTGCGTGCGGTTGCCGATTGCAAATTGTCCTTCTTCGGGCATGATGTAGAGAAATGGGTGATGTATCTCGTCTTGATCGGCTCGGTAGTTTTGTTCGTTGCGGCGTATGTATTGCTTGTAAAGCTTGCGCAACGAAAAAATAGAAAATAAGGCACCCATGTACGGGTTGAATGGTAAAAATGGCGGCAAAAACCGCCATTTTTTGCATTTTCCCATTATGAAAAAATGGTGAAAGATAAAAAATGTTGCAAAAAGATAGGCAAAACACTTGCCATTTTTTTCAAAAAAGGGTATCATTATAAGGCAAAATATAGTGGCGCGTGTAAAAAGGCGCAACAATAACAAGGAGTAAAATTTATGTGGTATAATTTTTTGACGGAAGGTGCTGAAAACAACAATACCGGCTCTCTCATTTTGATGGGCGTATTGCTTGCAATCATTATCGTGTTTATGGTTTTGAACAGACAGTCTCAAAAGAAAAGACAGCAAGAAGCGATGAATATGCTCAACGCAATTCAACCCGGCAATAAGGTAAAAACGATCGGCGGTATTTGCGGCGTGGTTGTAGAGGTTTGCCCTGAAGACAACACCTTCATCTTGGAAACGGGTTCGGAAGCAAGCGGCAAGTCCTACATCAAGTTTGACAAGCAAGCTGTTTATCAGACGGATGCAGTTGCAAAAAAGGAAGAAGCCGCTCCTGTAGAAGCTCCC
Organism: Candidatus Scatosoma sp.; assembly: GCA_045612895.1. Lineage (GTDB taxonomy): Bacteria > Bacillota > Clostridia > Christensenellales > Borkfalkiaceae > Scatosoma. The sequence continues at coordinate 18,256 of JAZKZY010000188.1, forward strand.
GTTGAAGAAGAAACGGCAGCACCCGCAGAAGAAGTTTTTGAAGAAATTGCGCCTGAAGCAGTTGAAGAAACCGTTGAAGAAACGGCTGAAACCACCGAAGAATAATAGGTTATAAAAGTAAAACGCCTTCGCATAGGATAATGCGGAGGTGTTTTTTTATGCATAACGAATCGAATTACGGAAACGGATTTTTCACAGTGATAAAATCGACCTTACTCGCCTTGGCGGTGTCCTTGTTGTCGGCGTTGGGTTTTGCCGTTTTGCTGCGAGCAAGCGGCGTGGGAGAGGGGTGGATTTACCCGATTAACCAAGTATTGAAAACGGTGTCTATCGTCGTGGGTGTGTTTATCTTTGTGCGCGGGGAAAAGGGCTGGTTGAAAGGGGGAGGCACGGGTTTGCTTTTTACGGCGCTTTCCTATCTTTCCTTCTCTGCGATCGGCGGGGATTTTTCCTTGAGCTGGTTGATTTTGTTGGAGGTGGCTACGGCGTTCTTGGTAGGGGCAATCAGCGGTATTTTAACGGTGAACTTGAAAAAATAGCTGTAAAATAGACATTGCGCGCGGAAAACTGCAAAAAAATAGGATAAACCGCTTGCAATTTTGGGAAAAGTGTATTATAATAGTACCATAAAATCCAAATGCATTGGGAGGATATTATGATTAAGACGATTGCGAAACCCGCAGATAAGAAAGTTACCGGTTGTGGCGAATGCAGAAGCACCTGTCAGTCCGCTTGCAAAACGAGCTGCACCGTTGGCAACCAGTCCTGCGAAAGAATTACGCGTGAAGAAAAAATCGAACGCAAATAATTAATTTCGTTTTAGGGTATAGGCAAACTTTACATAGGTAAAGAAAGAACAAAACGCAAAGACGGCGTAAAAGGCGCGCGTGTATTTATACGCGCCCTTTTTTGCCGTTATTGAACTTTTATAAGGATTCACTTTTTTAAGAGTAACCAAAACATGATACACGTATTTAACTACAAAGACAAAAATTACATCTATGATGTAGGCAGCGGTAGTTTGCACGAATGTGATAAAGCCACCGCCGATTATCTGAAAGCCAAAGAACAGGGCGAGGATATTGACATCACCTACATTACGGACGAGCAAATTGCGGAGATTCTTGCCGACGTGGACGGGTTGAAGTCGCAGGGCTTGCTTTACAAGGAAGAGGTTGGCTCTTACCCCATGAAAAGCAACGAAGTGAAAGCCCTTTGCATCCACATTTGCCACGATTGCAATTTCCGTTGCCGTTACTGTTTTGCCGACGAGGGCGCATACCATTCCAAGCGTGAATCGATGAGCTTTGAAACGGCGAAAGCGGCGGTAGATTTCCTCATTGAAAACAGCGGACACAGAAAAGTGTTGGAAATGGATTTCTTCGGCGGTGAGCCGTTGATGAATTTTGACGTTTTGAAACAAACGGTTGCCTACGCGAAAGAGGCAGGCGAAAAAGCGGGCAAAAAATTCCTTTTCACGACCACGACCAACGCATTGTTATTGAACGACGAAGTCATTCAATTCTTCAACGAAGAAATGGAAAACGTCGTGCTTTCCTTGGACGGTAGAAAAGAGGTGCACGATGCCATTCGTAAATCAATCAACGGCAAGGGTACTTTCGATTTGATTATCGACAAGATTAAAAAGTTCATCTCTTTGAGAGGGGAGAAGAGCTACTACGTGCGCGGCACCTTTACGGCAAAGAATCTTGATTTTGCGAAAGACGTACTCTTTATTGCGGACCAGGGCGTGGATTCCATTTCGATGGAACCCGTTGTAACGGAAATTGAGGATTTGCAAATCACGGACGAGCATTTGCCTCAAATCGAACAGGAATACGAAAACCTTTGCGACGCATATCTTGAAAGATATGCCAACGGACAAGGTTTCAATTTCTTCCACTTTAACGTGGATTTGGAAGGCGGTCCTTGTCTTTCGAAGCGTGTTTCCGCGTGCGGCGCTGGTAACGAGTATTTCTCGGTTGCTCCCAACGGCGATTTGTACCCCTGTCATCAGTTCGTGGGGGATGCGAAATTCCGCATGGGCAGTGTAACGGAAGGGATTGTTCGCACCGACATTCGTGAGGAGTTCAAAAATTCCTGCTTGTTCACCCGTAAAAAGTGTGGTGATTGCTTTGCAAAATTCATCTGTTCGGGCGGTTGCAACGCCAACAATTATCACTACAACGGCGATATCAACGATCCCTACGAAGTGACCTGCGGCATGATGAAAAAGCGTATTGAATGCGCAATGCATATTTTGGCAGAGAAGAAATTGTTAAAATAAGTACAAACAGCAAGGTTTTTCTAAGAAAAAAGTTAAGGAAAACGGAAAAAAAGTCGTTTCCCCTCGTGATATGACTTGACGAGGGTAAATAAAATAAGGTATAATAATAAGGTATTGTACTCGGAAGAAAAATATCCGAAACACAACAGGAGGCATTATCAAATGGGCAAAAAGAAATCGATCGTATTGATGGTTTTGCTCACCATCGTCATCGTTGTATTGCTTGCGATTACGGTTGTCCCTTCCTTCACCATTCCTTTCACGAATGGCGTTAAGGTTTGGAACCCCGTCGTAAAACAATATGACCTCGGTGCGGATCTCGACGGGGGCTATTATGCATATTACTACCCCACCGGCGTTATTTCCGAAACCGAATATAAGAATTTGGACAGCAAAGATCAGGCTGACTACAAGAACTACAAGGGCTTGTACCTTAGCACGGATCCTGAACTCGGCCTTTGGGCAGGGGATGTAGTGAACCAGGATTTTGCAGAACGCTTTAACGCAGCAACCGCTGAAATCAGCGCGCGTTATGCTGCAAAGGGTTATTCTGACTACCGTATTTCGGTGGTAGACGACTATGCGCTTGCAATCCGTATCCCTGCATCGGAAAAGACGGAACAAAAGTCTGATTTTGAAAACGCATACACCACCTTTGGTTTGTTTGCTGAAACGGGCGCGCTTGAAATTAAGAAAGGCGATGCTTTGGTCGATGAACTCGTTGAAAACGAAGTAAAAGACCTCATCAAGAGCTTTGACGTTTACACCAAATACGAAGTTTCGTACATTGAAATTGAATTTACCGACCTTGGTAAAGAAATGATCAAATCCTTCAAGGATAATACGACAACGACGGAAGATGGCACGGCGGAAACGTTGGATATTTTGCTTGGTGGAGAAACGATCATGCAAATCAACGCAACCGAACATATCACCACCAAGAACGTGGTTAGATATCCCGTTGCAATGGAAACGGAAGTTAGCTACGTTGAAACGATGATCATTCTTTTGAATTCCGTTATGAACAACGGTAGCTTTGAAATCGAATTCAACTCGGTTTCCAACAGTGAAGTTCGTTCCTACAATGCGCTTTACGGTGAAGATACGTTGTTGTTCATCTACATCGCAATCGCAGTAGCATTCGTTGCTTTGATCGTATTCTCGATCGTGAAGATGGGCGGCTTTGGTGTTTCCAACGCATACTCGTTGGTTAGCTACTTGATTATCGTGGCTATGTGCTATGCGTTCATTTCGGGCGGCGTATTCGAAATCACCTTCGGTTCGCTCTTGGTATTCTTGCTTGGTTTGGTTTTGGTGACCGCGCTCAACTTGAATATCTACGGCGCAATCAAGAACGAAGCAAAGCTTGGTAAGACGATTGAATCCTCCATCAAAGGCGGTTATAAGAAGACCATTATGACGGTTGTGGACGCTTACGCAGTATTCACCCTTGGCGCACTTGCATTGTTGATCGGCGTTGCCGGTGTAAACACCTTTGCGTTGCAGGCATTGATTTGCGTAGTAACGGCTGCATTCTGCAACCTGTTGTGGACGAGAGTCATCAACGTAATGCTTCTTTCCGCAAGCAAGGACAAATATAAATATTTCGGCTTGGTAAGGGAGGATGACGACGATGAGTAAGATTCTGACGAACACGGTTAAAAAGACCTCTATTTTGACGATTATCTTGTCGGTGATCGTAGCGGCGGCAATCGCGGTTGCGATTATCTTCGGTGTAAAGGGCTGGGGCGTATTTAATACCAGCGCTGTATTGGACGATTCGAACACGGTAACGATTTCCGTAAACCAGTATGCTTACCTCACGGCTTTGGAAGACGTGGAAGATGCATGTGACGACGTTTTCTCCGATTTGAAAGTTTCCTATGAAATGAAAGGGGAAATGAGCGGTGACGAAAGTGAAATCGTTTATGTATTTGCTGATGACGTAGATCTTACGGAAATCGAAGGCGAGTTGGAAGCAAAGTTTGCTGAAATGCAAAAACCTGACGGGGCTTTGGAAGGCGCGATTATTACCGTTGCTGTAAACAGCGAAAAGACGATTAGCGTGTTGGCAAAAGACTACGTTCTCCGCGGTGTAATTGCAGCGGTGGTTATGATTGCGGCTGTATATATCTATGCGGCAATCCGTTTCGGTATCGGCAAGGGCGTTTTGGCGGCAATCGGTACGTTCGGCGCAATGGCTTTGACCACGGCGGTTGTATTGCTTACCCGCATCCCCGTTAGCACCTCGATTAGCTACGTAATTGCAACGGCTGGTTTGCTCGGCGCAGTTGTATCCATGTTGTCCTTGAACAAGATCAAAGTAACGGAAAGCACGGAAAATGCGGCTACCATGTCTGCTGAAGAAGTGGCTACTTCTTCCATCGCAGTAAAAGAAGGCGCATACATCTTCTGCCTTACCACGGCTGCACTGGCTGTTCTTGCAATCGTTGCTCCTATCAGCATGAAGTGGTTTGCATTGAATGCGTTTGTAGGCCTTGTAATGGCGCTCATCGCTGGTATGCTCCTCGTTCCTTCTTTGTATATCCCCGTAAAAGCAAAGGCGGATAAACAACCTAAGGAAGGTTACGTTGGCGCGAAAAAGACTTCCACGAAAGAAAAGAAATCCTATAAAAAGGTTGCGGCTCCCGTAGAAGAACCTGCTGAAAAAGTGGAAGAACCTGTTGAAGAGCCAGTAGAAGAAACTCCCGCTGAAGAAACGGCGGAAGAAGTTGTTGAAGAAACGGAAGAAGCTCCCGTTGAAGAAGCTGCGGAAGAAGTAGAGGAAACTCCTGCTGAAGAAACGGCTGAAGAAAACAACGAAGAAGAATAATTTTTACGAATAACGACATCATGGGCAGGCGGGGGCGTTTTTCCACCTGCCCAAGATTTTTACAAAACACATACGAACGAAGGTTGCTATGAAGAAAATCATACCCGAATATTCCTTTTCGGCTGAACAATTAAATACGATTGCGGAGCTTGCAAAGGCGGCGGGTTTGACCGAACACATCACGCGTATTTTATATGCGCGCGGCGTGGATACGGTGGAGAAGATTAAACGCTTTATGCATCCTTCGGAAAAGAACTTTTTAGATCCCTTCCTCATGAGCGGTATGCGAGAGGCGGTGGATTTGATCACGCAGGCGCGTGACGAGGGGAGAACGGTGGCGGTGTTTGGCGACTACGATGCCGACGGGGTTTGCGCCTCCGCGATTATGTACCACGCTTTGAAGGAGTTTGGTGTCACCCCCCACGTGTACGTACCCGAACGCGCGGACGGTTATGGATTATCGGAAGAGGCGGTGGACCGCATCTTTGAAGATTGTAACCCCGAATTGTTCATCACGGTGGACTGTGGTATTTCCTGCGCGAAAGAAACGCAATATATTTACGAGCTTGGCTCGGACGTGATTGTCACCGATCATCACGAATTGCCTGAGGTGTTGCCCGATTGTATTGTGGTAAATCCCAAATTGAAGGATGATTATCCTTACGACAACCTTTGCGGCGCAGGGGTTGCGTTTAAGTTGGCTTGCGCCTTAATCGGCGCGGCGGCGTATAAGTATCTTGACTTTGCCACCCTTGCAACCGTTGCGGACAGCGTACCCTTGCTTGGGGAAAATCGTGATATTGTAACGGAGGGCTTGAAACGGTTTAATACCCGCATCCGTCCTTGTTTCTCGATGCTGTTGGGGAAGAATTTTGACAGCATCACAGCGCAAACCTTGGCGTTTAACGTAGCGCCTCGCGTCAATGCGGCAGGGCGTATGGGGGATGCGCAGGCGGCGTTCCAGTTGTTCATTTCCGACAACGAGGCGGAGATTTACGAGCTGGCAACCAAGCTTTGCATGTATAATACCGAACGCCAAAAATATTGCGACGAGCTTTATACCTCCGCAAAACAAAAATTGTTAGAAAAGGGTGCGTATGACAACGTAATTATGTTGTCGGACGAAAGCTGGAATACCGGCTTTATCGGGATTGTAGCCGCAAGAATTGCGGAAGAATACAACCGTCCCACCTTATTGTTTGTACATCACGGCGATATGCTGAAAGGCAGCGCGCGCAGTATCGAAAGCGTCAATATCTTCAACGCATTGAAGAATTGTTCGCAGTATATTGAGGAATTTGGCGGACACGCGCAGGCGGCGGGTATCAACATCCGTTTTGATCAATTCGAGGCGTTGGAAAAGGCGTTGAACGAAGAAATCGGCGCTACGTACTCGCCCGAGGATTTTGAGCAGCTTATTCCTATTTGCGAAGAAATCACCGATCATTTCCCTGAAAAATTTGCCCGTGAGTTGGTGGCAATGGAACCCTACGGTGTAGGGCATAGACGTCCGTTGTTTTCCATTTCGGCGGGGGCATGTACGGCGCGACCGGTAAAAGCGATGTCGCCGCACCTCTCCGTTCGCAGTGAATATTTAGAGCTTTTGTACTTCTCGGGCGCGAAGAACTTGAAGATTATTGAAAGCGATGTAAACAAGCATTTTATTTTTGAAATCAACCTGTCCAAATTTAGGGGCAGAGAATATATCAAGGGCTACGTCCGTGACCTTTTGTACGACGGTAGAACGGGTCGCACAGCGGTGGATAACATTTTCGCGAACTCGATTACACGTTTCTATGCGCCTGCTGTGGATATGGAGCCGATTGAAATGAGTACGGAAGAAATCAAGGCGCTCATTCAACAAAAGAGAAAGGAATGTGCCTACGGTTTGTGCTTGATCGCCTCCGATAGACGCACGTTGCGTTATTATGAGGAGCTGGAGGGTATGGGTTGCGACCTTTTCTATCCCTCCTCGCGCAATCTTGCCAACGCCTTGGTAATCTCTCCTGCGGTGGATGCCGACCTGTCGGGCTTTAGAGATTTTATCTTTTTGGATACCCCCTCTGATTTCCACTTGGAGGCAATTCGTGGCAGGCAGGTATTCGTTAACCGTGAAATTTGCGGTTATAAAATGTTTGAAAACTTGGATGTGGAGAGAGAAACCCTCTTGGAGATTTTCTCCGCATTGCGCCGTGAGGTAAACAACCTTTGCGGTGATACGGTAGAGGATTTGACCTTTGCTTGCAATGGCTTGGGCTTTGATAAAAAGGAATTTATCTTTGCCTTGAACGTCTTTGCGGAGCTTGGTTTGGTGGCTTTTGGCGACGGCCGTTTGACGGTGTATCGCGGTGTGAAGGCGGAGTTGACCGACTCTACGATTTATAAAAAAGTTTGTTTGTTACAGCAAAGCTGATTTGGAGTAGTGCAGTATGTACGAGATGGAAAGAATTCTGGAAAAAATCCATGAAGTTTACCTCTCAAACGATGAGGAGATGTTGGTAAAAGCGTACAACTTTGCCAAGGAAGCGCATGCAAATCAAAAGCGCGCCTCTGGGGAGCCGTACTTTATTCACCCTTGCGCGGTTGCTGACATCTTGATTGATTTGGGCTTGGATGCCGCGACGATTGCCGCGGCGCTTTTGCATGACGTCATCGAGGACACCGAATCGACCGCTGAGGATATCCAAAGAGAGTTTGGCAACGAGGTTTTGGGGCTTGTGGGCAGTGTTACCAAGCTCGAAAAAATCGTGTTTAAGTCCAAAGAGGATGAAAATGCGGAAAACTTCCGTAAAATTTTCGTTGCAATGGCAAAGGACGTGCGTGTTATCATCATCAAGCTCGCCGACCGTTTGCACAATATGCGCTCGCTCAACTTCCTTTCGCAGGAAAGACAGCAACGTATGGCAAGTGAGACGTTGGACATCTACGCCCCCCTTGCAGGCCGTCTTGGTATCTCGCAAATCAAGTGCGAATTAGAGGACTTGTGTTTAAAATACCTTGACCCTGAATCTTACGAATACCTTCTTTATCATATCAGCGAAAAGCTGTCGGAGAGAAATGAGTTTGTCAACGTGATCGTGGACGAAATCAAGGGCTTGATGCAAAAAGATGATATCGAGGGTGAAGTTTTCGGCAGAGCCAAGCACTTCTACTCGATTTATAAAAAGATCAAAAACAAGGGTAAAACCTTGGAGCAAATTTACGATTTGACCGCAGTGCGCGTTATCGTTAAGGACATCAAAGAATGTTACACCGTTTTGGGGCGCATCCACGAAAACTGGAAGCCCATTCCTGGGCGTATCAAGGACTATATCGCAACCCCGAAACCCAACAAGTATCAATCGTTGCACACGACGGTTATGACCAGCTACGGTCAGCCTTTTGAAATCCAAATCCGTACGGAAGAAATGCACCGCATTGCGGAATTCGGTATCGCGGCGCACTGGAAATACAAGGAAGGCAAAACGGAAGAAGAAACCAACAATTTTGAAAACCGTCTTGCTTGGCTCCGTGAGGTAATGGAATGGGAAGGGGATTTGAAGGACTCCCGAGAGTTCATTGATGCCTTGAAGACGGAGCTTTACAGCCACGAATTGTTGGTATTTACGCCGCGCGGTAAGGTCATTTCCTTGCCTCCCGAGGCGACCCCGATTGACTTTGCGTATGCCATTCACTCGGAAGTCGGTAACCGTTGTACGGGTGCGCGCGTCAATTCAAAAATCGTACCTTTGACCACGAAGTTGGAGGTAGGGGACGTGGTAGAAATTATCACCTCGCCCAACTCGAAAGGTCCTTCGCGCGACTGGTTAAAGTTTATCAAATCTTCCTCCGCAAAGGCGAAGATTAGACAATTCTACAAAAACGAATTAAAAGAAGAAAATATCCGTATCGGGCAAGTTAGACTTGAGGACGAGGCAAAGAAGAAGGGGCTTTCCCTTTCCACCTTGCTCACCCCTGAAAGCTTTAAGCGTCTTTGCGATCGCTTCTCTTTCACGGCGGAAGAGGAAATGTTTGCGGCGGTAGGTTACGGCTCGATTAGTGTGAACCAAATTTTGTTCAAGCTGATTGACTTTTACCGTAAGAAAACCCCGATGGCGTTTGAGGTGCATTCCAGTGGGCACGGTAGCTCGCTCGGCGGGGTGTTGATCAACGGTCAGGCAGGGATGCTGGTGCGTTTTGCAGGCTGCTGCTCGCCCGTACCTGGCGACGAAATCGTGGGTTATACCTCTCGTGGACGTGGTGTAGTGGTGCATCGTCATGACTGTGTCAACGTAAGACATGCGGAGGACGGACGTTTGTTGCCTGCCTCTTGGCAAATTGCCGCAGGCGCAAAACAGCGTTACAATGCCAACATTGCGATCCGCGCGACCGATCAAGGCGCGGCGATGTCCGTACTTTCTCAAACCGTTTCGGATTTGAAGCTCGGCATTACGGCGGTCAATGGTAGAATTGACAAAAACCACGATGCAATTTTGGAGGCGTCCATTTCTCTTTCGGATATTTCCGAGGTGGATTCGCTGATTAAGAAAATGAAAATGGATAAACGAATTTACGATGTGCATCGTATCACTTCGTTGTCGTAAAAGCTATGGAATTGATTACCATTTCGCCTCGTGGATTCGGGGCAAACACCTACGTGTTGACGGAGGACGGTCAGACGGCAATCGTCATTGACCCTTCGCAACCGAGGGTAGAAAGTGAACTGATAAAACGCAGGCTGACGCCTGCGTATGTTCTTTTGACCCATTGTCATTTTGACCACGTGGGCGGTGTAACCGCTTTGCAGGAAAGTGGGGCAAAGGTACTTTGCTCGCAGGAAGAAAAGACGTTGGTGGGTACGTCCGCCGACCTTTTTGAGATGTTTGGCGCGCCTCGTAACCATTACCGCGTGGATGAAACCTTCTATGACGGTGAGGAGAAACAGCTTGGGGATTTTTCCGTCAAAATGTTACTGACGCCCGGGCATACTTTGGGTAGCGCTTGCTACCTGATTACGGCAAAGGACGGGGGCAGGTATTTGTTTACGGGGGATACGCTGTTTGAAAATAGCATCGGCAGGACGGATTTCCCGACGGGGAATATCGGTCAAATGCGCGCGTCTTTGCGAAAATTATCCGCATTAGAGGGGGATTATCCGCTCTATGCAGGGCATAACGACCCCACGACCTTGGAAAAAGAAAGAAAATACAACCCTTTTATGCAGGATTTAGGATAAAATGAACTTTACCACCGATTGTCAATTTTTAGAAAACGAGCTTTTGGACGTGGTGCGTTTGTTTAAGCGCAGACCCGAGGCTTTAACACACTCTTTTCGCTTTGAAGAGGGTGTTTTCTATAATGCTTTTACGGTGGACGGGAAGGAATTTTCTTTCAAAGATGAGGGGCAGGTATGCGACGATTTAGAATTTAAGCGCTTTGAGCGCCGTTTTGCCAAACTCCGACTTTACGAGATTTTATCCGAACTTTACAAGGAAAAAATGCCTTGGGGCGCGTTGACGGGTATCCGCCCGACCAAGCTTGCGTATATGGAAATGGAAAAAGGGAAGGACTTTGTTGACCTCTTCCGCCGTATGCAGGTTTCGGAAGAAAATATCCGTTTGGTAGGGGATATTTTGGAAACGCAAAAGGGGATTTACGAGAAAAAGGACGGCAATACCGATCTCTTCGTGTCCATTCCTTTTTGCCCGACAAAGTGCGCCTACTGTTCCTTTATCACCGCACCCATTGATAAGACAAGACACTTTTTGCCTGCTTATCTTGATGCATTGACCAAGGAGCTTTCCACCATTCGTGACAGCGTTGGCAATTTGCGTAGTGTGTATATCGGCGGTGGTACGCCGTTTGCCCTTGAAAGAGAGGATTTGGAAAGGGTTTTGAAAGCGGTGGATCCCTTGTATAAAGAGTTTTCTCCTGCCCGTGAATATACGGTGGAGGCAGGCCGTCCCGACGTGTTCAGCGAGGAAAAGCTGGCGCTCTTGAAAGATTACGGCGTGACTCGTATTTGTATCAACCCCCAAAGCTTTTCGGACGAAACCTTGTGCAAAATCGGTAGAAAGCACACCGAGGCGGACGTATATCGCGCGTTTGAATTGTCGGAGAAGTACGGCTTTGACATCAACGTAGATTTGATTGCAGGGTTGGAAGACGAAACGCCTGAAACCTTTGCCTTCAGCGTTGAAAAGGCGGTGAAAACGGGCGCGGAAAATATCACCGTGCATTGTCTTTCCTTGAAGTCGGGCGCAAAGCTGAAAGAGGAAACGGAATACCTCGAAAACGATTTCATCTCGACCATGGTGGCATCTTCTCGTGAGATTTTGGGTAAAAACGGCTATCTTCCCTACTACATGTACCGTCAAAAATACCAGGTGGGCAACAATGAAAACGTCGGCTGGACAAAGCCGGGTAAGGCGTGCGTGTATAACGTAGATATTATGGAAGAAACGGCGAACAACCTTGCCGTGGGCGCAAACGCCGTGTCTAAGCGTGTTTTCACTGAAAAGGGCTTGATTACCCGCTTTGCTTCGCAAAAGGATTTGAAAACGTATATTGAAAACGTCGATACGATTATCCAAAAAAGACGAGAATTTTTTCAATAATTGCGAAAAATAATACAAAATCGGCATATTTTTGATTTACATTCTTAATAGAATGTGTTAAAATAGGTGTAACGGCTGTCTGAGTGACACGATTCTCCACGGTTGCCCAGCAGTACGTCAGTATAATTTCCATATAGGAGGATAAAAAAATGGAAAAGAACGAAAT
>JAZKZY010000189.1:0-5053 GCA_045612895.1 Candidatus Scatosoma sp.
GCGATGCATACATTGAAATGTATTAATGAAAATAAAAAAGCAGTCGTTTGACTGCTTTTTTTGTTTTCAACGCTTGTAAAATTGCAGGAAATATGCTATAATAACAAAAGAAATTATTTTTTCGAGGACTTTATATGAGTATTCGTATCGGTATATACGGTTATGGTAATTTAGGCCGCGGGGTAGAACTCGCGATTCGTCAAAACCCCGATATGGAAGCGGTAGGGGTATTTACTCGCCGCAATCCGCAATCGGTAAACACTTTGACGGGTATCCCCGTATTTTCTGCGGACGAAGTGGAAAAGATGCAGGACAAAATCGACGTTATGATTTTGTGTGGCGGCAGCGCAACGGACTTGCCTGCGCAAACCCCTGCGTTGGCGGCAATGTATAACGTGGTAGATAGCTTTGACACGCATGCAAAAATTCCTCAGCACGTAGCTGCGGTGCAGGCGGTAGCGGAAAAGGCAAAAAAGACCGCGCTCGTTTCGGGCGGTTGGGATCCTGGTATGTTCTCACTTGCTCGTCTTTACGGCGGCGCAGTGCTTGCGGACGGGAAGGATTACACCTTCTGGGGCAAGGGGGTCAGCCAAGGTCATTCGGATGCCATTCGCCGTATCGAAGGGGTGGTGGATGCCAAGCAATATACCATTCCCATTGAAAAGGCGTTGCAGGCGGTAAGAAACGGGGAAAATCCCACCTTAAAAACGGACGAAAAGCACGAAAGAGAATGTTTCGTCGTGGCGGCGGAAGGGGCTGACAAAGCGCGTATCGAGCGTGAAATCAAGACGATGCCCAACTACTTTGCCGATTATAAAACGACGGTGCATTTTATCTCGTTGGAAGAATTGCGTGAAAAACACGCAGGACTTCCTCATGGCGGTGAAGTGTTCCGTTGCGGTCAAACGGGCTTGAATAAAGAACACAAGCACGTGATTGAATATTCGTTAAAGTTGGACAGCAATGCGGAGTTCACTGCATCGGTGTTGGTGGCGTGCGCGCGTGCCGTATATCGTATGAATGGCGAGGGCATGTACGGATGTAAGACACTTTTTGACGTACCTCCTGCCTACCTTTCTTCCAAAACCCGTGACGAATTGTTGGCGGAATTGTTGTAAAAAATGAAATAATAAAAAACACGATTGCGAGGGAACTTGCAACCGTGTTTTATTTTTCTTCTAACAATTCTTCAATAGAAACCTCGAAGAAATGCGCTATTGTTATCAAGGTGTCTAAATCGGGCTCTCGGCTTCCCATTTCCCAAAAGCTAATCGTTTGATTGCAAAAGCCCAAACCCTCACCCAGCTTTTGTTGGGATAAACCTTTTTCAATTCTTAATTCTTTTAATCGTTTGCCAAATGTATTATTCTTCATAAAATTATTTTACTACAAAATGTAGGAAAATACTTGACTTCCTACAAATTGTAGAATATAATTAAACCATAATAACATATGGAGGGGATATAGATGAAAAAGTTGTTTGGGATAGCTCTTATTATAATAGGGGTTTTAGCTATTGTATTTGCGTTTGACTGTAATAGAGCATGCCAGAGTGATAGTGAATTAGGGGCAGTTGTATATTCAGAAACGTATGGCGGTGACGCTTATACGGGTATGCAAAATGCGGCGGCGAAAACAGCAAATAACGTTTTGAAATTGACAAAAACTCTTACTCTAAATATGGGGCGATTGTTTTTAATACTTGGTTTGACTTTGGTGTGCGTAGGAATTAAAATTTCGCTTGAACAGTACGTAACTGCGAGGACTACGACAAGTGCGATAAGAAGAACCCAAAGAACTTATCAAGTAACAAAAACTCCCTCTAGGGAGCAATACGATGACGTTATCAGGTAATCAATTTCTCGTTTGTAGAATATAATTTTATTTCAAAAATAATTTTAGGGGGTAACAAATGAAAAAAATTGCGGCAAAAGGGCTTCTTTTAACAGGTATAATAGCTATTATTTTGGCTATTGTTTGTTGGCATAAAGGTAATAATGTTGATGATTATTTGCATATGGGGAGAGCGATATCACCCGAAACTTATGGAGGCGATGCTTATACGGGTATGCAAAATGCAGCGGCTCAAGCGGCAACAAATCTTTATTTTCTAAACGGGAATTTGGCATATGTAATGGAGGGTATGTACGACTGTATAGGGTATGTGCTTTTTACGATAGGGTTGATTGTATTCTTTGTTGGTGTGTGGAAGATGGGGCAATGTGAAGCAACGCTGTCTGTAACGACTACAAACAATAGTGCTCAAACGGTAAAATCTTCAAGCGCAAGGATTGCGTATCCTCCTAAAATGACGCATAGCAACACAAAAAAATGTTATCTTTGCGGTCGTGCAGTAAGTCAGTATGACATGAATTGTCCTTATTGTGGAGAAAAATTGAATTAATTCTTGTGATAAGAAGTAATTAAAAACCCCGAAAGTAAATGTGCTTTCGGGGTCTTTATCTATTTACAATTTAATTGTTTCCGCGTAAGTTCAACGCCTTAATCATTTGACCCACGTATTGTACGGGGATCAACTCGATTTGGTCTTTGTATTTTTCACACGCCTTCATGTTTTTCGCGGGGATAATCACTCTCTTAAAGCCTGTTTTGATACATTCGTTGACACGTTTATCCGCGCGAGAAACGGGGCGAACTTCCCCCGTCAAACCCACTTCGCCAAACAACGCGGTGTATTTGTCAATCGCAACGTCGTTTGCCGCGCTGGCAAGAGAGGCGCAAATGGCAAGGTCTACCGACGGCTCATCCAACTTGATACCGCCCATTGCGTTGATATACACGTCGTGTGACCAGAAGGGGATTCCGCAACGCTTTTCAAGGACGGCAATCAACACCACCAGCTTGTTATAATCCACGCCAAGCGACATTCTTCTCGGCTGACCATAGGCGGTTTTTGCCGCCAAGGTTTGAATTTCCACGTTCATACAACGGTTGCCGCTTTCGGACGGAGTCACCGCCGAGCCAGCCGCCACACCGCGCGCATCGGAAAGGAAAATCTCCGCATAATCGCTCACGCTCTTGATCCCGTTTTCACTCATCTCGAACACGCCCACCTCTTGTGCGGAGCCGAAACGGTTTTTCACCGCGCGGAGCAAACGGTAATTATCCTCCTGCTGACCCTCAAAATAGAGTACCGTATCCATGATATGTTCCAGCACCTTCGGGCCTGCCAACGAGCCTTCCTTGGTTACGTGACCGATGATGAAAAAGGTGATATTTTGCGATTTGGCAATACGCATTAAGCGTGCGGCGCATTCACGCACCTGCCCAACCGAGCCAGCCGCCGAGGACAATGCCTCGGTATAAATGGCTTGTACCGAGTCGATGATGACGAATTTACTGTCGCCGAGCGCAAGCTCAATATCCTCCAAACAGGTTTCGTTGAGGAGTAAAAGGTTGTCAGAATTTAACCCCAAACGTTCGCAACGCATCTTCACTTGGGAACAGCTTTCTTCGGCGGAAACGTAGAGGGTGGGGCTGTCCTGCGTTTGCGCAAGGAAAGCGGAAACCTGGGTTAAAAGGGTGGATTTACCGATACCGGGATCGCCGCCAAGCAGGACAAGAGAGCCGCGCACAATGCCGCCGCCAAGCACGGTATCAAATTCGGGAATACCGCTTTTCACACGGTCAAATTTCTCGTAGCCGACCTGCGATAAGGGGAGCGCGCGGGATTTCATCTCGGACATGCCCCGTCTATTTTCCGTTTTTGCAGGCTCTTCCGCGCGTACGATTTCTTCTTGTAAAGTATTGAAATTGCCGCAATCGGGACATCTACCCAACCATTTGGGGGTGGAGAAACCGCATTGCGAACAAACGAATTGTGTGGTAGGGGCTTTGGTTTTAGCCATAAGAAAACTCCGTTTTAGTGAATTGCGCCTTGGCGCGTGAATTGTTGCGGTTGCAACGTGAATTGAAACGCGGTGTGTTTCGTGAATTGCAAGCCACGGCTTGCGTTATTGTTTATATTTGCCACAACGCAACGCAAAGCGTTGCAATTCATTGAGCGAAGCGAGGATTCACGGCGTAGCCGATTCACGCCGTCAGGCAATTCACTTGCTCACTTGTTTTGCAAGAGCACAAACGCATTTACCGTAATGCCCTTGCCTTCGCCAACATAACCCAACCCCTCGTTTGTCCCTGCGGAAATGCCGATACGGGTTTGGTTAAGCTTTAACACGCCCGAAAGGGCGGTTTTCATTTCGTCAATATATTTTGCAAGGCGGGGACGCTCCGCTTGAATGGCTACCGACAAATTTTGCACCGTAAAGCCCTGCTCCGCCAGTAGTGCCGTCACCATTTCCAACATTTTCATGGAGCTTGCGCCCTTCCATTGTTCGTCGGTGTCGGGGAAATAATGCCCGATGTCCTTCAAACCCGCCGCCGACAGCATCGCATCCATAACTGCATGTACCAAAACGTCACCGTCGCTGTGCGCGATCAAACCGCTTTGCGAGGGCACTTTCACGCCTGCCAAGACGATGTAATCCTGCAGTTTGCCAAAAGCATGGGTGTCCACACCGAAACCGCAACGGGCAATCTTGGTAAAATCTTCCGCGTAGGTCATTTTCACGTTTTCGCAATCGCCTGCGCAAAGGTGGGGCGCGCCGCAAAAGGCTGCATACACCGAGGAATCGTCCGTGTAAGAGGGGTTGTCCTGCGCAAACGCCTGCTCGTAGGCGTGGAGAATTTTTTCACGGTAAAAGCCCTGCGGCGTTTGGATTTGGCGTAAAGTAGCGCGAGGGGGGACGTCGATGATGTTCCCGTCCTTTTCCACCGCAATCGTGTCGCGGCATTCCACCGCGCAAATACCGCTGCCATAGGTTTTCACACTCTTGATACAACCCTCAATCGCTTGACGGGTGATGAAAGGTCTTGCGCCGTCGTGGATAAGTACAATGTCCGCCGTTGCCGATTTCAAGGCGTTATAAACCGAGTGGGAACGATCCGCGCCGCCCAAAACTACGCGCGTGCGCGCAAAAGGAGCGCAAAGGGCGGTGATTTGGTCGATATCCGTTTCGGATGCGGTGACGAT